>NZ_CP136962.1:0-334931 GCF_002863305.2 Neisseria perflava | reverse complement strand
TCTTGTTAAACCAACCGAAGAAACCTTTTTTCTCTTCGTGATGACCATTCTGAATCGGCTTGAGCATGGTGGCACACAATGCCGGAGTCAGCGTCAAAGCAAGGAATGCGGAGAAGCCGATCGATGCCACCATGGTCAGGGCAAACTGTTTGTAAATGTTACCGGTTGCACCGCTAAACATTGCCAGCGGCACAAATACGGACATCAACACGGCAGTAATACCGATCACCGCGCCGGAAATCTGACTCATCGCTTTTTTGGTTGCAGCCTTAGGCGACAGACCTTCACTCGCCATAATACGCTCAACGTTTTCAACGACCACAATCGCGTCATCGACCACAATACCGATCACCAATACCATCGCAAACATGGTCAATACGTTAATCGACATACCCATGTATGAGATAAAGGCAAAACCGCCCAACAGGGAAATCGGTACAACAATGGTCGGAATCAGCGTATAGCGGATGTTTTGCAGGAAGAGATACATCACTAAGAATACCAATACGATGGCTTCCAAAAGCGTATGGATCACTTTCTCAATCGAAATTTCCACAAATTTGGAAGTATCGTAAGGAACTTTCCAGCTCATGCCGTCTGGAAAATACTTCTGCAAAACTGCCATTTTTTCTTTCACGGCAGTCGCCGTTGCCAAAGCGTTACCGCTGTTGGACAGCATCACTGCCATACCGGTGGTATTCACGCCGTTCAAACGTGTGGAAGTAGAATAGTCCTGCATACCCAAGCTGACTTTGGCAACGTCTTTCAGATAGACATTAGAACCATCGGTATTGGATACCAAAATGATGTTGCCAAACTCTTCAGCAGTGCTCAGCTGACCTTGCGCCGTCACAGTTGCTGAAATAGTCTGACCTGCAGCCGCCGGCAAAGAACCGATAGAGCCTGCAGAAATTTGGATATTTTGTGTCGCAAGCGCATTGGTTACCGTTGCAAAAGACAGGTTGTAGTTTTGCAGTTTTTTCGGGTCAACCCAAATACGCATGGCGCGTTGCGCACCAAACAATTGTACCTGCCCTACGCCGTCGATACGCTGCAGTTCAGGAATGATATTGCGCTGGGCGTAATCGTTCATTTCCTCAATGGATTGCTTTTCAGAAGAAAGCATGACCACTTGCAAGAAGTTGGAACGCGCTTTAGATACGGTTACACCATATTGCTGTACGGTAGACGGCAATGTGGACAACACTTCCGACAATTTGTTCTGCACGTCTACCTGCGCCAAATCTTCATTGGTTTCCGGTGCAAACGTCAGACTGACGCTGCCGCTGCCACTGGAATTGGCAGAAGTCGTCATATAGTCCAAACCTTCCACACCGTACATATTACGTTCGATAACGGCCAGTACGCTGTCTTCCATTACCTGAGCCGAAGCGCCCGGATAAGTAGCGCGCAAAGTAATGGTCGGTGCAGCAACGGACGGATATTGGGAAATCGGCAGTTTTTGAATGCCGAAAATACCCGCTGCGATGATAAAAATCGCAATCACCCATGCAAAAATGGGGCGGTCAATAAAAAACTTAGACATTCACGCGTTCCTTATTTGGCTTCAGATGCAGCTTTAGCTTCAGGCTTGGTCTCGGATGCAGCCTTGCCGTCTGAAACTGCTGGTGTTGCTGCCGCAGCGTTTGCAGGCGGCGTCCATTCTTTCGGCGTTACCTGTTTAGCACCCGACATAGCGGCGATACTGATGCCTTCAACAATCACTTTGTCGCCGTCTTTCAGGCCGTCTGTAATAACCCAATTGGTACCTTGCTGTTGGGCTACGGTCACGACACGCGCTTCCATTTCGCTCTTGTCATTCACCACCATCACAGTATCTTGCGAACCGCGGGTAACTGCTTGTTGCGGTACCACAAATGCATTATCCACTGCCACTTGCTCCATCAACACGCGCACATACAAGCCCGGCATCAAGATATTTCTGTCGTTAGGAATGGCGGCGCGCAAGGTAATTTGACCGGTCGTTTCGTTGACAGTCGGATCTGCAAACAGCAGACGGCCTTTTTCAGGATAAACCGTACCGTCATCAAATTTGATGTCTACTGCAATCGCGCCGTTTGCCGCCAACAATTTGCCTTCGGCAACCTGTTGACGCAGTTTCATGACCTCACTCGCAGACTGGGTAACATTGACATACATCGGATTGGTTTGTTGGATCGTAGCTAAAACAGTAGTATCACCGGAATTCAGCAGCGTACCTTCAGAAACTTTAGATTGACCGATAAAGCCGGAAATCGGCGCAGTAATACGGGATCGGTTCAGGCTGATACCGGCAGATTTGATGGCTGCTTGAGCGGATTTGACGCTTGCCTCTGCTGAACGCTTGGCCGTTACGGCCGCATCATATTCTTGTTGGCTGATGGCATCGGCGGCAACCAGCGGTTTGTAGCGGGCCAGGTCGGCGTTCGCTTTGGCCAAAGTCGCTTGCGCACTCGCCAACTGGGCGCGTGCGCTTTCTAAATTTGCTTCATAAGTTGAGCTGTCGATTTGGTACAAAGGCTGACCGGCTTGCACATAGCTGCCCTCTTGGAACAGGCGTTTTTGCAGAATACCGCCGACTTGGGCGCGAACTTCCGCAGTACGCAATGATTCCAGACGGCCCGGCAACTCGGTTGTCAACGCAACGGTTTCCGGATGTACAGTGACCACGCGAACTTCAGGCGCAGGTTGTTTTTGCTGTTGCTGACTGCCTTGCGCCTGTTGGCCGGCTGCCTTCTCATCGCCTTTGCCGCAAGCAGAAAGCGCCAATGCAGTAGCCGCCGCAATCGCCGCGACACGCATCATTTTAGAAGCATAAAGAGCCATAATTTTCCTATCTCTATGATAAATAAGGGTTTGACTAATTAAAAATTGATTACTTTAATTTCATATTTCATAAGCAGAAATTGCCTGCTTTTGTGAAAAACAGGCTGATTATATAGTGTTGAGAAACACTATATAATATTAAATTGAATTATACATACATTCTTGCATGTTCAGAAGTAATTTTTTATAATCCGAACCATAAATTTACATTTCCTACAAAACAACTATGAGAAGAACCAAAACCGAAGCCTTAAAAACCAAAGAATATCTCATGCTTGCCGCATTGGATACGTTTTATCAGAAAGGCATTGCCCGCACCTCGCTTAACGAAATTGCCCAAGCCGCAGGCGTAACGCGCGGCGCGCTGTATTGGCATTTCAAAAACAAAGAAGATTTGTTTGACGCCTTGTTTCAACGGATTTGCGACGACATCGAAAGCTGCATGAAAGAAGACTCGAACAACAATAACGAACAGGCTTGGTCAAGCTTCCGACTGACCCTGACCCGTTTTTTCGAGCGCCTGCAACACAACGAGCTTCACTATAAATTCCACAGCATTTTGTTTTTAAAATGCGAACACACCGAGCAAAACAAGGCGGTTATTGCCATCGCTAAAAAACACCAATCACTATGGCGTGAAAAAAACGTTGCTGTCCTGACTGATGCAGTACAACAAAAAGCGTTGGCGGATAATTTAGATATCGATATGGCAGTCATCTTCATCAAGTCTTCATTAGACGGCTTGATTTGGCGCTGGCTTTCTTCAGGTCAAGGCTTCGATTTGGCACAAACTGCCCCACGCATGATTGAAATCATCATTAATACATTGGAAAACCATCCGCAATTAAGAAAACAATCATAAACATCAAAAATAAAAGGCCGTCTGAAACATTAAAAGTTTCAGACGGCCTTTTGGTTCAAACCTAATTAACGTGTTACCGGTTTGTAACGGATACGTTTCGGTTTGGCACCCTCTTCGCCCAAACGGCGTTTCTTGTCGGCTTCGTATTCCTGATAGTTGCCGTCGAAGAACACCCATTTAGAGTCGCCTTCACAAGCCAAAATATGCGTAGCGATACGGTCGAGGAACCAGCGGTCGTGCGAAATCACCATTACGCTGCCGGCAAATTCCAGCAATGCGTCTTCCAACGCGCGCAAGGTTTCCACGTCGAGGTCGTTGGACGGTTCGTCCAGCAGCAACACATTGCCGCCGCTCAATAAGGTTTTTGCTAAGTGCAAACGTCCGCGTTCGCCGCCTGACAATTGACCTGCGATTTTGCTTTGGTCGCTGCCTTTGAAGTTGAAACGTCCCAAATATTGGCGGGCGGGAATTTCAAACTGTCCGACCTGCAAAATATCGCGACCTTCGGCGATGTTGTCGAACACGGTTTTGTCGTTTTGCAAACCTTCGCGGCTTTGATCAATCAGGCTCATTTTCACAGTTTGCCCGATTTTCACTTCGCCGGAATCGGGCTGCTCTTTGCCCGCAATCATTTTGAACAGCGTCGATTTACCCGCACCGTTCGGGCCGATGATGCCGACAATCGCGCCCGCAGGCACTTTGAAGCTCAAATCGTCAATCAACACTTTATCGCCAAACGATTTGGAAACGTTCACAAATTCAATCACTTCGTTACCCAAACGCTCGGCGACGGGAATGAAGATTTCCTGCGTTTCATTGCGTTTTTGGTATTCGTAGTTACTCATTTCTTCAAAACGCGCCAAACGCGCTTTGGACTTGGCTTGACGGCCTTTGGCATTTTGGCGCACCCATTCCAATTCCTGCTTCATCGCTTTCACGCGCGCGGCTTCGGATTTCGCCTCGTTTTCCAAGCGTTTTTCTTTCTGCTCCAGCCAAGACGAGTAATTGCCTTTCCACGGGATACCGTGTCCGCGGTCGAGTTCCAAAATCCATTCGGCGGCATTGTCCAAGAAGTAGCGGTCATGCGTTACCGCAACGACTGTACCGGGGAAGCGCACCAAGAATTGCTCCAGCCATTCGACCGATTCCGCATCCAAGTGGTTGGTCGGCTCGTCCAGCAAAAGCATATCGGGCTTGCTCAACAAGAGTTTGCACAAAGCGACGCGGCGTTTCTCACCACCGGACAGATTGCCGATTTTGGCATCCCAATCAGGCAGACGCAGCGCGTCGGCAGCGATGTCCAATTCGTGTTCCGCACCGCCGCCCGTGGACGAACCAGCCGCAATAATCGCTTCCAAGCGGCCCTGTTCTTCCGCTAACGCGTCAAAATCCGCATCAGGATTGGCGTACTCGGCATACACTTCTTCCAAGCGTTTCTGCGCCGCAGCTACTTCGCCCAAACCGCTTTCCACTTCCTCGCGCACGGTTTTTTCAGGATCAAGCTCAGGCTCTTGCGGCAGGTAGCCGATTTTAATGCCGCCCATCGGCACGGCTTCGCCCTCAAATTCCTTATCCACACCAGCCATAATCCGCAGTACAGTAGATTTACCCGCACCGTTCAAACCGAGCAAACCAATTTTTGCACCAGGGAAAAATGAAAGGGAAATGTCTTTAATAATGGTTTTTTGCGGCGGCACAACCTTACTCACGCGCAGCATAGAATAGACGTATTGTTGGGACATAGTTTTCTCGTTTCCGTCAAACAAATTTCAGACGGCCCATTTTAACCGATTGCTCAAATACTTGCTTGTTCAAATGCCGTCTGAAAATAGAAATCAGCATCACAATATGCAGCAAAGCCGAACCAATGCTTTCATTCTCCAAAATTTTCAACACGAAACCGTAAAAAATTTGATTTAAGCCAGTTTATCTTTGAACAAACGTTGCCAATATTCGATACGCTCCATAAAATGCGCCTATATCCTTGAAAGTACATAAACAAATAATAACGACAAAGAAACACCGCGCTAAAAACAATTTCAGATTTCCCAATACAAATACTTTTAAAATAAGGATTTACCTCATGTCAGAACATACGCAAAAAACAGCAAAACAAGGTTTGCCGTCACTGGCAAAAAGTACGATTTGGATGCTGAGCTTCGGCTATCTCGGCGTTCAGACGGCCTTTACCCTGCAAAGCTCACAAATGAGCCGAATTTTTCAAACTTTAGGCGCTGACCCGCACAGTTTGGGCTGGTTTTTCATTCTGCCCCCATTGGCCGGTATGTTGGTTCAGCCGATTGTGGGCTACTACTCAGACCGCACTTGGATGCCGCGCTTGGGCGGTCGTCGTCTGCCCTATCTACTTTACGGTACGCTGATTGCGGTTATCGTCATGATTCTGATGCCGAACTCGGGCAGCTTCGGTTTTGGCTACGCTTCCTTGGCGGCTTTGTCATTTGGCGCACTGATGATTGCGCTGTTGGACGTATCCTCCAATATGGCAATGCAGCCGTTTAAAATGATGGTCGGCGACATGGTCAACGAGGAGCAGAAAAGCTACGCCTACGGCATTCAAAGTTTCTTAGCCAATACAGGTGCTGTCGTCGCCGCCATCTTGCCATTCGTCTTTGCCTATATCGGTTTGGAAAACACGGCAGAAAAAGGCGTTATTCCGCAAACCGTAGTCGTAGCATTCTATGTGGGTGCAGCCTTACTGATTATTACCAGTGCGTTCACCATCTTCAAAGTCAAAGAATATGATCCGGAAACCTACGCCCGCTACCACGGCATCGACGTCGCTGCGAATCAGGAAAAAGCCAACTGGTTTGAACTCTTAAAAACCGCACCTAAAGCGTTTTGGACGGTCACTTTGGTGCAATTCTTCTGCTGGTTCGCCTTCCAATATATGTGGACTTACTCGGCAGGCGCGATTGCAGAAAACGTTTGGCAGACAACCGATGCCTCTTCCGTAGGCTACCAAGAAGCAGGCAACTGGTACGGCGTTTTGGCGGCGGTACAATCCATTGCTGCCGTTATCTGCTCGTTTATTCTGGCAAAAGTACCGAATCAATACCATAAAGTCGGTTATTTCGGTTGCTTGGCTTTGGGTGCGCTCGGTTTCTTCTCCGTTTTCTTCATCAGCAATCAATACGCCTTGGTGTTGTCTTATACCTTAATCGGCATCGCGTGGGCAGGCATCATTACCTATCCTTTGACGATTGTAACCAATGCCCTCTCAGGCAAACACATGGGTACTTATTTGGGTCTGTTTAACGGCTCTATCTGTATGCCTCAGATCGTCGCCTCTCTGCTGAGCTTTATCCTCTTCCCTATGCTGGGCAGCCATCAGGCAACCATGTTCTTGGTTGCAGGCGCAGTCTTGCTGCTTGGAGCCTTCTCAGTATGTCTGATTAAAGAGACCCACGGCGAATAATCCATCAATACCATCGGCAAAGGCCATCTGAAACCTTTGCCGAACTTACAATTTTAATAACAGGAGCTTCATAAATGTACACAAGAATCATGGAAATCAGCCCTTGGACGCTGCGTTCGGCAAAACTGGAAAAAGAACACAAACGGCTGCAAGAGAGCCTGACCAGCTTGGGCAACGGCTATATGGGTATGCGCGGCAGCTTTGAGGAAACCTACTCCGCCGACAGCCACTTGGGCACCTACATCGCCGGCGTGTGGTTCCCCGACAAAACCCGTGTCGGCTGGTGGAAAAACGGCTATCCCAAATATTTCGGCAAAGCCATCAATGCGCTCAATTTCAGCAAAGTCAAAATCTTTATTGACGGGCAGGAAGTGGACTTGGCGAAAAACGACGTTACCGGCTTCTCCGTCGAACTCGATATGCAGCACGGCGTGTTGCGCCGCTCGTTCACCGTGTTCGGCGTGCGTTTCGATGTGTGCAAATTCCTGTCCGTCGCGCAAAAAGAGCTGGCGGTTATCCGCTGGGAAGCCGTATCCGTTGACGGCAAAACCCACCAAGTCCGCATCGATTCCATCATCGACGCCGACGTGAAAAACGAAGACTCCAACTACGAAGAAAAATTCTGGCAGGTATTGGACAAAGGCGTTTCAGACGACCGCTCATACATTGCCACCCAAACCGTCGCCAATCCTTTCGGCGTGGAACAATTCATCGTCAACGCCGAGCAAACCTTCGCCGGCGGCTTCAAAGCCCTCGACGGCAGCCAAACCGACTGGCAGGTCTCCAATTCTTTTGAAGCCGAAGTCGGCGGCACGCCCGAAACCTTTGAAAAACGCGTGATTATTACCACCAGCCGCGATTATCAGGGCTTGGAAGCAGTGAAAGCCGCCGGTCGCGCCTTATCGGAAAAAATCGCAGGCGTTGCGTTTGAAAACTTGCTGGACGCGCACAAAGCAGGCTGGCTGCACCGTTGGGAAATCGCCGACGTGGTCATCGAAGGCAGCGACGAAGCACAGCAGGGCATCCGCTTCAACCTGTTCCAACTGTTCTCCACCTACTACGGCGAAGACGCGCGACTGAACATCGGCCCCAAAGGCTTTACCGGCGAAAAATACGGCGGCGCAACCTATTGGGATACCGAAGCCTACGCCGTGCCGCTCTACCTCGCACTGGCAGAACCCGAAGTTACCCGCAACCTACTGCAATACCGCCGCAACCAACTGCCGCAGGCGCAACATAACGCGCGCGAACAAGGCTTGGCGGGCGCACTCTATCCGATGGTGACGTTTACGGGCATTGAGTGCCACAACGAATGGGAAATCACCTTCGAGGAAATCCACCGCAACGGCGCGATTCCTTACGCCATCTACAACTACACCAACTACACCGGCGACGAAAGCTATCTTGCCAAAGAAGGCTTGGAAGTCTTGGTCGAAGTATCCCGCTTCTGGGCGGACCGCGTCCACTTCTCCAAACGCAACGGCAAATACATGATTCACGGCGTAACCGGCCCGAACGAATACGAAAACAACATCAACAACAACTGGTACACCAACACCCTCGCTGCATGGGTATTGGACTACACCCGCGAAGCCCTAGCGAAATACCCGCGTCCGGATTTGAACGTGAGTGCCGCCGAGTTGGAAAAATGGGCAGACATCAGCGCGAATATGTACCGTCCGCATGACGAAGAACTCGGCGTATTCGTGCAGCACGACGGCTTCCTCGACAAAGACATCCGCCCCGTGTCCGCGCTTTCGCCTGACGATTTGCCGCTCAACCAGAAATGGTCGTGGGACAAAATCCTGCGTTCGCCCTTCATCAAACAGGCGGACGTATTGCAAGGCATCTACTTCTTCGGCGACCGTTTCAATATCGACGAAAAACGCCGCAACTTCGACTTCTACGAACCGATGACCGTGCACGAAAGCTCGCTGTCGCCTTGTATCCACGCCATCCTCGCCGCCGAACTGGGCAAAGAAGAAAAAGCCGTGGAAATGTACCAGCGCACCGCCCGACTGGACTTGGACAACTACAACAACGACACCGAAGACGGCCTGCACATTACTTCTATGACCGGATCGTGGCTCGCCATCGTCCAAGGTTTCGCCCAAATGAAAACCTGGGGCGGCAAACTCAGCTTTGCACCGTTCCTGCCGAGCGCATGGACCGGCTACGCCTTCCATATCAACTACCGAGGCCGTCTGATTAAAGTCGCCGTCGGCAAAGAAAACGTCGTCTTCACCCTGCTCAAAGGCGAGCCGCTAGATTTGCAGGTGTACGGTAAAGACATCACGCTCAACGGCAGCCACACTGTCGCGTTGGAAAAATAAGGAGGGCACAAAATGACTTTTACCGCAGTCCTATTTGACCTCGACGGCGTCATTACCGACACCGCCGAATACCACTACCGCGCATGGAAAAAGCTTGCCGAAGAACTGGGCATCAGCATCGACCGCAAGTTTAACGAGCAGCTCAAAGGCGTATCGCGCGACGATTCGCTCAAACGCATCCTCGCGCACGGCGGCAAAACCGTCAGCGAAGTCGAGTTTGCCGAACTGACCCGCCGTAAAAACGACAACTACGTCGAGATGATTCAGGCAGTCAAACCCGAAGACGTATACCCCGGCATTTTGCCCCTGCTGGAAACATTGAAAGCAAACGGCAAAAAAATCGCCCTCGCGTCCGCCAGTAAAAACGGCCCGTTCCTGCTCGAACGCATGGGGCTGACCCACTTCTTCGACGCCATTGCCGACCCTGCCGCCGTCGCGCATTCCAAACCCGCCCCCGACATCTTCCTCGCCGCCGCCGAGGGCGTGGGCGCGGACATCCGCCGCTGCATCGGCATTGAAGACGCCGCAGCCGGCGTCGCCGCCATCAAAGCCGCCGACGCCTTACCCATCGGCGTGGGCAAAGCCGAAGACTTGGGCAGCGACATCGCGCTGGTGTCCGATACCGCCGAGCTGACCTACGCCTACTTGCAAAACGTGTGGGAACAGTCGGGCAGATAAAATTCTAAGGAAGTAAAAAGGCCGTCTGAAAACCTGAATCAGGTTTTCAGACGGCCTAAGATCTTTCTACAATCCCCTAAACTTCTACCAAGATACTTAGAGAATTTTGCAAAGCTCTTGTCAGTATTTCTAAAATGCAAGTGCCCACAGCGAACGGGCCAACAAAAACACAGATAACCCCAGTGTAATACTATTAAAGCGAGTTGCTCTCATATTGCAGCAAATTAATAGTATACAAACCAAACAACCGATTTGTATAAACGGTATCAACAGTACACCACCAGCCAACATAAACGAGGATATGATCGCCAGGGGCAACAATACCCACCAGGCAGGGATGTCATACCATCGAGCTTTCTTACTTAACGATTGAAACCGAAAATCCTGTACAACCAAAGAAACTAAAGCCAAACCTGAATAATTGACGGATGCCATCCACCAAAATACATTTTTATCTGCTAAAGCCCACCAATATAAAATAGGCGATAAAACTGTCAAAATCAGGAACACGCGCCTTGGAGATTGCAAGTAAAGTTTCCATGCCATAGCGGCATATACTGCTATCGCTGAGAAAACTGCACCCATGCCTGCTGAAATTAAAAGTTCCAAAGGCATGTTTGTAATATCATAATTCATAAGGGCACTGTGAAATTCGCTACGATTTCCCTCAGAGTAAAATGCCTCTGATGCTTCGCTTGAAAAATCAGAGAAGAAAACCATGCATACGATATACAGTAGGATTAGCTGCAGTATTGAGCCTGTATATTGCCGTGGACCGCGCCCAAACTGTAACGCGTTGACAACGATCAAACAGGCAACCGTCCATGCAGTAAATGGGATAGTTGCAAAGGAATACAGTAATTGAGGAGTTTCTCCACTATCGAGTAGTACTCCCAAACCCAATACCAACCATCCTATCGCAAACCCCACCCATGCCAAAATGGGCGCAGCCAAAACTCGTGAATAAGCCATTTGCCATGCCGATAAAGAAGACATTCGTAACTGGTCAAATGCATTGGAAGATATATCTTGTTTAAAACTCCTTTCTATCAAAATATAACCGGCCAAAGCTGACAGAGCCAAACCAAACCCACTCGTTATGATTAAATACTCTGACCATTCAGTACCTTCTCGTTTGGTTATAGCAAACAGTCCATACAAAATAAATATACCGGCAGCCATACCCCAGTTTAAATTCAACCATAGCAATCGTTGGAACTCTGCGTTTACCATGATTTTTGGCGGTTTGATACGATTCATGCAGCCTCTCCCTGTTTTTTGACCTGCAAACTGTTTTGATAACTTTGCAGCAAAGTAGTTTTCACAATATCAGCCCCACTCAACGCCAAATCCCTCAACACAACATCACGGATAAGCCGTACACGTGCCTCATCGCCTGAATCAATTAATACCAACAATGCAGAATCATCTACTTTTACATCATAAACGTAATCCAATCCTTGCAATACACCTGCCGCACCACTGATTTCCTCAGTTGCAAAACACAGGCGCACAGTTTGACGATCAGTATTTTCATCCTGCAACGCCTGGAACGCCTGAATTCTGCCTTGCTTAATAACAAGCATATGACTGCAATATTCGTCCAATTCAGACAAAATGTGGCTGGATACCAATATCGTCATACCTTCCTTCTGCAATTTAAGCAGCAATAACGACAACTCATGCCGTGCTTCAGGATCCAGGCCGCTAGCAGGTTCATCCAACAATAAAAATTTCGGCTTGTGAATAATGACCTGCCCAATACCTACGCGTTGCTTTTGACCTCGCGAAAGCTCACTGATAAAACTACCAAGCTTATCCTCCAAACCCAAAAGTTGGACAGTTTCACTCAAAATTTCAGGCAAATTTTTCTCTGGAACCCCGCGCGAACTGGCAGCATAAGTCAAACATTCCAAAACAGTAAGATCCTGCGGCAATCCAAAAATATCAGGCAAATAGCCTAATTTGGCATAACTCTCTCGAGGATTTTCTAAAACAGGTTGCCCATCTAAAAGAACCTTCCCACTACTTGGATTCTCCAAACCAGCCATACATCGCATCAGCGTCGATTTGCCCGCGCCATTCGGCCCAATTAGCCCTGTAATACTGCCTTGAGGAAGCTGTACCGAGATATCATGCAGCACTTGCTGTTCATCGTAATGAAAATACAGATTTTCAATGTTTATCATCAGTTGTCCTTATATTTCAGACGGTCTTATAGCCGCTGACATATTCAATAATGCATCATCATAACATTGAATGCCACCAAAAATATTTTCTAGATAGCATCAAAATTATAAAAAGACCTAGACCTTTGTAAAATTTCCCTAAATTCCCCCCAAGACATTTAGGGGATTTTCCATGACCACCTTCTTTCAGCAAACCGCCCAAGCCATGATTGCCAAATACATCGACCGTTTCCCTCTGTTGTCGTCTGGAAGGTAGTTTAGATACCCGATTATCAGGTATCTAAAGAAAATAAAAGAGGGAAATGTGTAACGGAAACAGCCGAAACCTATGTTTGTGGTTCTGCTGTTAATTGAAGAGAGTATTTAAAAAGGTTTCGACCTCTACTACTCTTATCTTTTTAATTCTACATTGATTTAGTTGAAAGTTGCTTGACGAATAATATCGTTTACATTCACATTATTCGGAAAATTATTCTGCATATTTTTTATTCGTTGGTCTTTCTCTTTTTGTGCCTGTTTCATTGCTTCTGCTTCGGCTCTTTCAATATGCGACAATGGCAGTACCGTCCGCCATCTCAGATACCCCCACGATGTGGCAGGCTCCACTCTAAACCAACCGATAGAATCATGTACATACTGCTCAAACATTTTGATGGCCGCCTGCGGAGGTGCTTTGTCGTTCCAAATTTCTTTGATACCTTCTTTTTCCCACTGCTCGATCTTTTCCTTCATCTGGATGGTTCCTCCTAATAATGCATTTTCACCGCTCAATTTTTCCTTTGCGAAATATCCTAGCGTATGATCTCGGAGGCCGTTTAAAAATCGCAATTCCAGCTCCAACCTTTTTTCTGCATCCCTCAAGTCATCAATATCCCTTTTCTTCATCCTTTTGGTTTCAACTTTGGACAAATTTGCACTCATGACTTTTTCTAGCATCCCATACCGCATTTTCCGCCAGCGGATATAGAATGCATACTGTTTGCGGATCATATCTCTCAAGTTTTTTCCACTTATATCGGTATTCTCACGGTAATTGTTAAAATCCCTAATTAAAATAGGATCAACTTTCATTATGTTTTTAATTGCTTGACTTTTACATTCCGAAGGAAGCAAAAATGGGACACCTGCTATGATAGCTTTCCGATACATAACAGATAAGGGAATTTGTGATAATTTGCCTGTATCAGGATCTACATTTACAGATTTCCCCTGTTCTGTTTTAGCATAACCACCACCCACATCCGAATGCACTCCAGGAAAAACGATTTCTTCACCTTTCATTCCTGCTATCGACGTAATTGGAAACGATCCGCGCGCTTCATGGGCTGCAACCAAATGTACTGTTTTATCTATTCCCGAAGGAAACATCAAATTCATTGCAGCCCAAGAATGATGACCGTCTTCTCCGCCAGATATAGTCAGTAAACGAGATGAACGCGCGCTTCCTACCGAAGCAACAGTATCAAATAAACCAAGAAATTTGATATTTATTCGAAATTTGATACTTAGTCCTGCCAAATAAGTATTCATACGTGTACAAAATGAACGTGCAGCCGTTGCCCCTCGAGAGAAACCAAATACATAAAGATTAACTGCTTCAATTCTGGGTTGCTTATTATTTTGTAATCTATCAGTGTAAGGGTACAGCTCTTGGAGAAATTTTGTTTTACTTCCATCTACTCTTCGCGCCATAAGATTCAGTGTATTTGCAGGGATTTCTGAATTACCACTCATTACCATCAAAAGATTTAACACTTGTAACATTGCCCAGATAATACGTGCATCGCCAAGGTTTGCTAAAGCCTCCCCCATTTGATTACTATTTTTATCAGCATTATTATCTCCAACTTGCCTAAAAGGCGTACCAACCCCAGGTATATAAATTTTTCGATACATACTTTGATATGCAAGAGCCTCAGGAAAATATTCTGGATCTTTATCAATAGCAAATTTCATTTGTGATACAGGAATAGCTCTATTTTCCCATTCACTGTCATAATAAACCGTTGCTGTTTGCCTAATCTGTTCTGGAGTTAAAATACCCTGTCCAGGAAATATGTCATATAACCTTGCTACATTATTATGACTTTGACTCGCTATATCAAAGTATTTATTGTTATTGGTCCCATCAAAAAAAATCCCAATATGAGCATACTTCGCACAAGTTGGGCAAGCTCGACCTTTGTTATCTTTACCTCCCGGCTGTAGTTTTTTACGAGATTTAATAATATTGATTTGTTCTTTAGACAAATCAAATGGGTCCTTAGAACAATTATCTGCAAATTTGAAAATTGCAATTTCATTCTCCATACTCTGGCGAGCGCCAATTAATTTCACACATTTTTTTGTTACTTACATTCCATTTCCAATTTTGACTAAGACATTCTTTCTGCCAGTTTAAACAGTCTTGATAAGTCCATAAATCATAATATTTATTGTTTTTTTCTTTCATATTTTGCAATACTCGGCATCTTATTCTATTTTGTTTTGCAATATTGTCATCATTATTAACATAATGTGGTAAATTCTTATAACAAAATGCCTTATTATGTCGACTCAAGCATACCATTAGGGGATTATCATATGACAATGAATGATCTTCCTTATTCCTTCTTATCCTTAATTCTGTTCTATGACCTTCTAAAAAAACCATATATATATCATCATACTGAAGATTATCAGATAGAATAAATTCTTGACTATAATATTGACTAGGGATATTTTCTGAAACCTTTTTTTCTTCCCATTTTAATAAAAAATGATTTTTTTTACTGTTATCTTTAAAGACTTGTATACAACATTTTTTTCCTTCTATCTGCAAAGGTTTAATATTATGCCCAGCATCAACTGCAAAATAGCCTTTTAATTCTAACGGCTCATAAGCTGAAATATTAGAAGAAGGTTTATCACTTATATTATATAATTTATAATTAATATAACGATCCGCATAATAATTAATAGGGGTAATTGATACGTTAACACTTTCTTTATTTTTAATTTCTTGTACAGCTACATTCTTTAATTCTTGATAACCATCCTCCCACACAGTTCTTCCGTTTGGCCCGGATAGTGATGCGCTATAAGTATCAAGGAAGAAAATAGGAACAAAAAACAGTACACCACCTATTAAGAGTATAGCCAGAAAAATTCTAGACTTTTTACGAATACGAGCAAATTTAGGTAGGATTACAATAACAATCAAAATTAAAAGCATTAAAATAAAAACATGAAACAAAGCAAATGAAAAAAGATAAATGTTCATTGTTATCCTTTAAAATATTCTAAACAATTTCTGATATTAAAATCTATCTAAAAAAATTCTTCTATTATTCCAACTTATTTGGTAATGACTGAGAATATCGCTAATAAATTCATTTATTAAAAATAATGAGGAACTAATATCTTCTTTTCCTAATTCATTATTGATATCTTTTCACAGCTTAGACTTAATATTTCCACTTGAGACCTTTGCAAAATTCCTTTTTCCCGACAGCCGAAACCTAAACATAGGTTTTCGGCTATTTTTATTTCAAATATCCACTGATTCTACCCAAATCCCCCCTTAATCCCCCTTAGATACCTGATTAATCAGGCATCCGGCCGCCTTTTAGGCAGCAACAGGCGCACTTAGCCTGTTGGCGGCTTTCAAAAGGTTCAAACACATCGCCTTCAGATGGCTTTGCGCACTCACTTTAATCAGTCCGAAATAGGCTGCCCGCGCATAGCGGAATTTACGGTGCAGCGTACCGAAGCTTTGTTCGACCACATAACGAGTCTTCGACAAATATCGGTTACGTTTGGTTTGGGCTTCCGTCAGCGGACGGTTGCGGTGTGCTTTGCGCATAATGCCGTCCAGCAACCGATGTTCTTTCAGATGTTGCCGGTTTTCCTTGCTGTCATAGCCTTTATCGGCATAGACGGTCGTACCTTTGGCTATCCCTTCCAGCAAAGGCGACAGGTGTTTGCACTCATGGGTATTGGCGGGGGTAATGTGCAGTTTCTCGATATAGCCTTCCGCATCGGTACGGGTATGTTGTTTGTAACCGAGTTTGTAGAGGCCGTTTTTCTTTATCCAACGGGCATCGCTGTCTTTACTCGGTGTGGTTTGGCCGCTGACTTGTCCTTCTTCATCGACTTCTATGGCCTGGCGCTGTTTGCTGCCGGCGGTCTGAATAATGGTGGCGTCAATGATGGCGGCGGATGCTTTCTCTACTTTTAGGCCTTTTTCGGTCAATTGTCGGTTGATCAGTTCCAGCAATTCGGACAGGGTGTCGTCTTGCACCAGCCAGTTGCGGTAGCGGCATAAGGTGCTGTAATCGGGAATGCTCAGTTCGTCAAAACGGCAAAACAGGTTGAAATCGATGCGGGTGATGAGGCTGTGTTCGAGTTCGGGATCGGAGAGGCTGTGCCATTGTCCGAGCAGGACGGCTTTGAACATGGACAACAGGGGATAGGCAGGACGGCCGCGGTGGTCTCGGAGGTAACGGGTTTTTTGACGATTCAGGTATTGTTCGATCGGTTGCCAATCAATCACCTGATCCAACTTCAATAGTGGGAAACGGTCGATGTGTTTGGCGATCATGGCTTGGGCGGTTTGCTGGAAGAAGGTGGTCATGGAAAATCCCCTAAATGTCTTAGTGGTAATTTAGGGGATTTTGCAAAGGTATCCGTCTGTTTAAACTTGAAACGACTATTTTATATTTCAAAATATATTGAAATCTATTAATTTCTATTTTATATTTTTATATTTTAAGAAATTATTTATAATATTCAAGTATAAAACATTAGCGATACTGAAAATTCTATCTACTATACCCAGGAAACGTTATATTTTTATTAAGACATAAAGGAATTTTTATATAAACTAAAAATTAAAACATCTTAATAATTATAGATTTTTCTAAATTTTAAAATACCCATACCATTAACCACTGTTTCATTTACTCCCATTCCAATAAAAGAAGCAACAGAATCATGAACGTAGTCACTAAAAAATTTATGGAATACTACTTCACTAGGTTTTAAATCATGTTGTTTTTTCTTAGAATACTCACTCACTAAATTAAGTAAAGGATTTATATTACTCAAAAAAACTTCTTCTGATATAAATTTTCTTGTTTTCCATATACTATCGTTTGCAGTCTTTGCACGAACATATGCGCTTTTATGATTAAATAAAAGTGTTCTTATATGATTATTAACTGTTGATAATTGCTGTTGTTGCTCACGTGAGGAGCAATGCTTATAAAAGTCACGAGTTTCGAAATCATTTAAGATGATACCACGATGTTTCAAATATTCAATATGGGCGAGATTACTAAGTGCAATTAAACTATGCGGTTTTCCTTGAGGAAATCCATTTTTTGATATCTCTAAAAGAAATTTATCAAATGCTGAATCATATTTTGTATCCAAATAAGCATCTGCTGCATCCCTTACTAGAAAAGACTGATGATTCTTTGCCTTACTTAAATTCAAAAGAGGTACTCCAGCCTTTCTTGCCAAAAAGTACATATGCCTACCTGGAATAATTGATATGTCGTATTTACCTTGAGTCCCATTATACATATTGACCCCAGTATTAAACCGTTTGCAATCTCCATACCCTCCTCCAATATCTGAATGTGCTCCAGGATAAGCATATTGTGTAGGGAAGCCTGAAAGAGAAGTTAAAGGAAAACAAGCTCGTACTTCGTTTAGTGCAACAAAATGATATAGTTTTTTTACATGTTTAGGTGTCACCTCTGCCTTTTTTGCCCAAGAATAGAAGCCATCCAAGCTCTTGGTATTACTATCAAAAATATCAACTAGACCCACTGAAGATACAGTATCAAAAAGACCTGCAAAATAGATATTTACAAAGAAGTCTCCAATTTTATTATTAGGAAAAACTGACTGAAAATGATTAAGAAACGCACGGGCTTCTGCCGCTCCGCGAGAGAAACCAAATACGGCCAAATTAATTGTTCCTAATTTTGCCTTTTTATCCCCAATAGTTTTCTTTAATCTTTCTACTATAATAGAAGCATTCCTAGCATCTAAAAAATTATTCTCTAAGTCAATTGTTATATTCTGATCAAGGAATTTTTTAGAATCTTTTTTCAATTTATCAAACTCTTCCTTACTTCTTACTCCATAGGCCGTATTTATAGTACTGCTCGAGTGGCGTCTAATATTGTTCTTCCCTTCATTCATAACTTTCATAAACTCTACTACATTCACTCCCGCAACAAAACGTGAAATGCGATTTATGATTTCAACATAGGCGTAATTTATTCGCCTCATACCTCCTCGTCCCAATGCAGCTCCACGTAATAAATCAAATGGACCATCATCATCAATTTCTTTAAAAGGAGTTCCAACTCCTTGCAGATATATTGAGAAAAAGCCTTCTGTTTCTTTAGAATTATGTAATGCATGTAGCCGCGCAACATTAGTATGTGCCCCCTTAGAAAAATCTCTTTCCTTATGATTCCCTGTGCCATCAAAAAAGATACTGATCATGATGTTCTTTGCACAGGTTTGCCGAGGGTTAGTACATTTAAGCAACTCTTTTAAAGCATCTTCATGATTTTTATTTTCAATATTATCTTGTTTCCATTTTTGTGCATTATTTGCTAAATATGCTTGCATTATTTTTTTATCCTATTCTCTATTAAGAAATTAATCATACATATAGACTAATCATACTTTACAATTCTTCTCACTTTTCATAAGTATCTTGTTTAGCAAGAATATGTTCATAATATGCATTCATAGGGTGCTTAGGATGCATTCGTGAATATCCTGTGACAAAAACTCTAACCTTATGCCCAGGTAAAATATGTGCCTGTATATAAGCTTCACTATCTCCAACATATTCAATAGGAACCTCCATATTTATATGCTCCCATTTATCTGGTTCTTCTCTTAGAATAGTTAATGTTACAGGAACTGGTTTACCAACCTTGATAGATACACAACAAACGACTGCTCCTCCTCCATTATATGGCAATGCATCCATTATAACTCTATCATCCGCCTCTCCTAACATTACCGTAGCAGCCTCTTTCGTATAACTATATACCTCCATTGAATAAGTTTTAGTTAAAGGCTTATTATAATATAAACCAATGATCAAGATAGATATTATACAAGCTACTATAATTAATAATCCTTTAGTTCTTTGTTTCACTTAAGATCATCCTTTTTAACACAATAAACTAAATCGCTTACTTAAGACCAATTTAAAATACTTTCTATATCATCTTTACTAGATATTAACGGCAATTTTCTTCTAACTTCATTATTATCAAAAATAGCAGGAGAATATTCAATAAACTTTTCAATAAAAAATAACTTATCTATATAATTTTCTATCTTTGTTTCAATAATTATTCTAATTAATATATTTATATGCTCATATATCTTAGAAGCAAGAGAGAAGTGCATTTTTAGTTCTCTATTTTTACTTAATTCAGCATATATCATATCTACTTCACTTAGATCGAATAAATTATCAGCCTGTTGTTCTGATAGAATAAGGGCAGTTTCGATTTCTTTATTAGTTTTTTCATTATCAAAAAATAAAATTTTCCAGTTTCCATCTCTATCTTTAATTCCCCACTCAACAATATATTTACCAATATGACTTCTCTGAAAATTATTTAGAATTTTATAAAAATTAGCCAAAGTGTGAGTATCAGCAAAACGATTAATATAACGTTGAGAATCATTTTCTATATAAATATCTAATAACCATAACCAAAAATCTATATTAAATGAATTATTTAATTTTACTATACTGAAAGTTGGTTTTCTATTACTAATTTTAACATAATACTTAATAGCCCTATTAAGATCTTCCTCCTGACACTCATCCAGTTTAAAATATAATACCTGAATTCCATAACTTCCCATTGTTTCAAAATCAGTATTTTTATATAAATTTGTAAGGCTAAAATCTTGGTACTTTAAATATTCACTATAGTTAAGTACCGCGCCATCTAATATGAGCAAGAAGGATGAATCTTTTGAAAAAGTACCTAGCCAATTTTTGATTTCCTGTTGTAAATCTGGCTGATTCTGAGATTGGAGATAATGGATACCCATTAGAGTTATTCCTTAATATTAATTGCTATTGGACTACGCGATTGTGCAGCCCGTTTCAAACAATCTAAACAAATTTTATTTTTAAAAAATACCGGTAGTGGCTTATCTAAACTATTCGCCCCATTCACCACCATCGGCGCCCTCACCCGTACCACCTTCGGACTCCCGATCTCGACCTCCCCGTTGCTCAACTTGATATACGCCCCCTTGCAGGTAATCAGTATCTCTTCCTTCGCCGCTATGGTGATTTTCCCTGCGCTGCTGGTTAACGTTGCGTCCTTTAAGGCATTCAGCTGCAATTCGTCATTCTGTGCCTGCACTTCCACTTTGCCCTGATTGGCCTGCATCTTGATGCCGCTGCTTTGCGCAAACAGGTTAACGCTCTCTGCCGCATGGGCGGTCAGGCTTTGGCCGGCGGTAATGTCGGTATGGTTGCCGCTGACCAGGTGGATGTTTTCATTGGCGGTGTGAAGTTGGCTTTGTTCTGTTGCGGTGGCAATGCCGGCGGGAGCGGTTTGGATTAAACCGGCCTCTTTCAGGTCTTTAAGGGCGTCTTTCAGACGGCCTCTTTGGGTTTCTTCATCGGTGTTGTGGTTGTTGGCGGTTTGGGCGGCTTTGTTCAGGCTTTTGGCCAGGGAGAGTGCCTGTTCGATCTGTGCGATGGCATCGTCCATATCCAGTACTTTGCCGTTGGCATCCTGGTTTTGTGCGCTGACGAGTATGCCCTTACCTGCCCGTACGGCACCCCAACCGTCGGTTCTGAGTTCGAAGCCTTCGCCATTCTCTCCGCGTTTGTTGCGGTTTGAGTCGACGATGTGGCCGAGGTTGAGTTGGGATTTCTGATAGTCGGTGGCGAGTTTGATGTGTTCCTGTCCCTGCAGGTCTTCCATCCTGAGTTTGTTGTTCGCCCAGGTACGGATGACGTTTCTTGTGTTCCAGTCTGCAGGAATGTGGTCGGTATGGGCACTGTCGTGCATGACGCCGGAGATATACGGACGGTCGGGATTACCCTGTACGAAGGACAGCATCACTTCGGTGCCTTCGTGTAAGGGGAAGTGGATGCCGTATTCGGGACCGGCATAGGGTTTGGCCAGTCGGACGGGACGGCTTTCCCCGCCCGGACTCCATTCGTCCAAATCAAACGGTAATTTGACGCGGTAACGGCCCATATCGTCTATATAGGCGTAGGTGCAGTTCTCAGCCGCGGTTACCCGTGCCGGTAAGGTACCGTCGATATGCGGACGCGGGGTGATGCGTTCGGGACGGTAGGCGAGTTGGGCGGGGATGGTGGTAAAGGTATGGCTGTAGGCGGTATCTCGGCTGCCGCTGTGTTCCATGGAAAGTACCAGCCAGCCGTCGGGTGCTTCGGGGAAGGCAGTATCGGTTTGGAACACTTTCATCGGTGCCATGGAGACGACGTTGCCGCTACCGTTGGCGATGGTTTGGCGGCAGAGGTTGGCTTCGTTCAACAGGGTCGTCTGAACTTGGGCTTCGTCGGTTGTTTTGGGATGAAGGCCCCAGTGCTGCTGTTTGCCCAATAAGACGGTATTGTCGGCTGATTCTTCGGACTGTTTGTTGTCGGTTTCGGCAAAAAGGTCGGTATCGGCACTGCGGTAGTTGTAGTCGGCCGTGCGTATGCCTTCGACGATGGGGTTGTGGCGGATGCTTAAGTTGAAGAGTGCTTCGGTACCGACACTCTCCAATCCGGCATGGGGTCGGTAGGAAACGGGTAAGCCTTGGCTGCGCCAATAGTGTGCGGGACTGTCGCCGAAGACGACTACGTCGCCATGTTGTTCATGCTGTTCGAAGGCATACCAGATGCCTTCTTCTTCACACAGACGGTTGATAAAGTCGAAGTCGCTTTCGAGATATTGGGTGACATACTCGCGTACGGTGTAGTTGCGGCTCTTTTGGAAACGGTAGTCGACACCGGAGAAGCCGTGATGTTTGAAGACGGCGGCAACGATGTCGGGGACGGTTTGGTATTGGAACAGCCGGGAAGTCTGGAAATGTTTTAAAGCCGCGAAGCGCGGCTCTAAAACAAAGCGGTAAACGGTTTCATCCTTGGAAACCGACAACTTCTCGCATGAGGTGATAATGCCCTGCCATTGCTTCGCCGGGGGATCGTCTGAAGCAGACCCGAATGCCCCGGCCACTTCCGACAGTAAGCCTTCCTGCGGACGAATCTCAAATGCTGCGCGCTGGTTGAGGTAGGAAGACAGCGGCAGTGTGGAATCGGTCGAGGTAGCGGTGATTTCAACACGGTAGGCGGTATTGACCGCTTCGGATGCGCTGAAAGAGCGAACTGAAAGTGAGGGGGAGAAACGGGCAAAGGTAAGGTGGTAGGATTGGCGGGCGGTCATGACGAGACAATTTTAGAATAACAATGAATTTGATATATTAACTTGAATTATGCCGATGGTAAAGCGAATGGGATAAATGGAAAAAAGGCCGTCTGAAAGGTAATAAATCCAGTTGATTTTAATCCCCTTATCAACAAACCTTAAAACTCTCTCCAATTAAATTTTTAAGAAATTTGCGTGAATCAACTTCTAAATCTAACTATTTTTTAATAACTATACCGCCCACTCATTTCTAATGAAAAAAGTACAAATTTAATGGAAAATACACACCTTCAAACTTAATTGCCTTTAAAAAAACGAATGCGTTCCTTCCTTCACATCCTCAAAAAAATCGTCAAAATAGCGCTGATCATCCCTATTTTTGCCCTATTGTATTTTTTGTCTGCTTGGATGATGGCTTCATTGCCGCTTAATGAAGAGCAGCCCAAAGGGGAAATTACTTTATTTTTAGTCAGTAACGGCGTGCATACTGATGTAGTCATGCCACTGAAGAATGATATTTTTGATTGGTCGGATGTCGTCAATCCAAAAGACACGCTCACTGCTGATCCTCAGATAACGCATATTGGTTTAGGCTGGGGGGAGCGCAATTTTTATTTATACACGCCTGAGTGGAAAGATTTGACTTTCTCCAATGCTTTAAGTGCATTAAGCGGGCTGAACCGTACGTTGATTCATGTTACTTATTATCCTTTTGAACCACGAGAAAATAGCTACGTCGTCAAATTTTTGGTCACGCCTGAGCAATACAGAAATTTAACAAAATCGCTCTTGGCCGGTTTTCAACAAAAAAATGGGCACCCCATCTTGCTAAAAGGAATCCATCATCAGTCTAACGATGCTTTTTACGAAGCCAAAGGACGCTATCATTTATTCAATACTTGTAACACTTGGCTGAATGACAAATTGGTTGAAAGCGGCCTTAAAGGCGTGTATTGGACTCCTTTCTCTTCGCCCTTGCTGGAACAATACCGATAGCCTTCACGCTTCTCAATTTATGGGTCTATGTAAAACTTCAGGCCGTCTGAAATTTTCAGACGGCCTGTATTTTGATAAAAACTCAAAGCCCTTTATTATATGAATGAAATTTTCTAATAGCATTAAATATTAATTTTTATAAACAAACTGATTTTAAATTCTATAAAATAATTAAAATAAAGAAATTTTAGAATAAAATTGCTAAAACAAAAAACTAAGCCTTGTTTAATTCTGCTAAAACCTGTAATCTGTATCAAAAATAAACAAGAGAGTTCATCATGTCCCAACACCACCCTACCGATGACATTAAAATCAAAGAAGTCAAAGAGTTACTCCCTCCAATCGCACATTTGTATGAGCTGCCTGTTACGCCTCACGTTGCCAATTTGGTTTATAAAACACGTCATGAGATTTCGGATTTGGTTCACGGCCGCGACAACCGTTTGCTGGTTATCATCGGCCCATGCTCGATTCACGATACTAAGGCGGCGGTAGAATATGCGCAAAAATTGCTGCCTTTGCGCAAAAAATATGAGAAAGAGCTGCTGATTGTGATGCGCGTGTATTTTGAAAAACCGCGTACAACCGTTGGCTGGAAAGGTCTGATTAACGATCCGCACTTGGACGGTACGTTTGACATCAACTACGGCCTGCGCCAAGCGCGTCAGTTGTTGCTGACTTTGAACGAAATGGGCATGCCTGCTTCGACTGAATTCTTGGACATGATTACGCCGCAATACTACGCCGACCTGATTTCTTGGGGCGCGATTGGTGCGCGCACGACTGAAAGCCAGGTACACCGCGAATTGGCCAGCGGACTCTCCTGCCCTGTCGGTTTTAAAAACGGTACGGACGGTAATCTGAAAATCGCCATCGACGCCATCGGCGCCGCCAATCATCCGCACCACTTCCTGTCTGTAACCAAAGCCGGTCATTCCGCAATTGTCCACACCAGCGGCAACCCTGACTGCCATGCAATTTTGCGTGGCGGTAAAGAGCCTAATTACAGCGCAGAACACGTTAAAGACGCGGTTGCGCAGCTTCAAAAAGCCGGCGTGAGCAGCAAACTGATGGTAGACTGCAGCCATGCCAACAGCCGTAAAGACTTCCGCAAACAAATGGATGTAGCGCGCGATGTTGCGGAGCAGCTGAAAGCCGGTGAAGAAAATATCATGGGCGTGATGGTGGAAAGCCACTTGGTTGAAGGCCGCCAAGACAAGCCTGAAATTTACGGTCAAAGTATTACGGATGCCTGCATCGGTTGGGATACGACTGAAGAATTGCTGGCCCTTCTTGCCGAAGCGAAAGGTTACCAAGCGTAAGTGCGAAACCATTAAAAAGACCGGATATGTTCCGGTCTTTTTTGCGTTTGTCATTTTGATTTCTTTGCTCAAGATCCCGAGCAATTTTTAGTCAGGTTCGACATAAAAACAATATGTTAGAAATATTCAGGCCGTCTGAAAACCCGATCATTCAGGTTTTCAGACGGCCTGTCCTACTTTTCTTTTCAATTAAAACGTGTGTTTAACCGTTGCAGTCACACTACGCGGCGTGCCGTAAACGTGAATATCCGGCATGGTGCGATAGCGTTTGTTAAAGACGTTTTCAAAGTCCAAACTGATGCGGGTGGATTTGCCGATTTTGTAATGACCGGTCAAATCCAGCGTTGCGTACGGACGTTGGGTCAACGCGGCCGCGGCAGCTGGATTGATGTCTGCAGGGTATTCGTCCAGCGTGTGGCTTCGGCTTTGCCAGTTGACGTTGGCACCCAGGTTCAAACGGTCGGTTACGTCATACGCGGTAAAGAGTTTGAACAGATGAACCGGATAAGACGGATGCAGTTGAACACCTTCGCTGTCTTTGATTTTGGAACGTGCATAAGACGCATTCAGCAGCCATTTATCGCTCAGGCGGCCGCCGACAGAGAGTTCCACGCCTTTTGTTGTGGTGTTGTCGGCTGCGCGGTAGTATTCCTCGCCATTCGCGAATTTGCCTGCGACAACGCCCAAATGGTCGCGTTTGTTCATAAAAACGGAAGCGGAAGCATTCAGACGGCCTTCAAACCATGACGCTTTCAAACCGGTCTCGTAGGTTTTGCCGCGCTGCGGTTTGAGCGCCGCGCCGTCTTTGGTCAGGTAACGTACTTGCGGACGGAAAATGGTGGTGTAAGATGCATAGGCGGTCAGATTGTCGCCGATGTCGTAGGTTACGCCCAAATAAGGAATGAAAACATTTTGTTTGTGGCTGCTGTGTGCGAATTTGTTACGGCTGGTGCTGTAACGGTAACGCCAATCCACAAAACGGCTGCCGCCGATAAAGGCGAGTTTGTCGGTCAGTTTGAAACGGGTCGAGCCGTAAACCGACAGGTTTTTCATGCGTGAAAAACCATCGCGCAGATACGGCATATCGGGTTTGGCGATATTGCCGTTAAAGAGGCGCAAATCAGGAATCGTCGATTCGCCTTCTTCATAGAAAGACAGGTTTTCTTTGTTTTCCTGATAGCTGATGCCCGCATTGAACTCATGCGAACGGCCCAACGCTGGATAATTGCCGTCCAAGGTCAATGAAAAATTCTGGTCGCGGTATTTGCTGCGGTCGCGGTCTGAAGTGAAAAGTGCAGAGTAATCGGAATTGATTTCAAATGTACCGGCAATGCCTGAAACGATGTCGTTTTTACCCGAAACATGGCTGTAATCGCCTGTCAGTTTCCAGCCATTGTCAAACTCATGGCTGAGGGAAGTGAATACTTCGGCACTGGTGTCTTTGCCGTATGCCCAGCGTGCGGACGAATTGCTACGCGGCGAAGACTCAAACGGTATGAATCCAGTACGGCGCGAACCTGCTGCGGTCAGATAGCTGAAACGCGAGCTACCGGTATTGCGGAAACGGTGTATTTCCGTACCGAGGCGCCATTGGGTTTGCGGCGTGATATCGTAAGACAAAGTGCCGTAGAAAGTGTGATTGTGGCGCGAAGTGTTCGGCAGGTAATCGCCGCCATGGTCGCTGACCAAAATAGCGCGGCCGCGCAAGGTATTGTCTGCATTCAAAGGCTGATTGGCATCAAGGACGAAGCGGTAGTGGTTCCACGAACCGACTCCGGCTTCTACGCTGACGGCAGGTTTGGCAGTCGGTTTTTTGCGTTCCAAAGCAACCGTACCGCCCGGCTCGCCCATACCGCCGTTGGACAAACCGCTTGCGCCGCGTACGACGACGACTTGTTCGTACAATGTGCTGTCCAGATTGTTGGTGCCGCGGCGGATGGCTTTACCGTCGTAAAGGAATTTGGGCGCGCCGTCCACGGAAATGCTGTCAATCGCCTGACTGCGCGAAATAAATTGGCTGTGGCCGGATACGTTGTTGCCCATTTTGCTGTGGAATACGCCCGGTGTTTGTTTCAATACGTCCTGCAGGCTGTCCAAGCCTTGGTCTTCGATTTGTTTTGCCGTTACGACAGACAGGGACTGCGGCGTTTCGCGCTGGGTCAGGCGGATGCCTGTCGCGGCGGAGGAAGCGGGAATGGTGTAGTTGGAAGTAGTCTGTTTACCGACACCTTGGACGGTAACTGTCGGTAAATCGACATGTTCTTGCGGCTGGGTATTTTCTACTTCGGTCGCAAAAGAATACGCCGAACACAGCGCCAGACTGACGGCAAAGCTTAATTTGCCATAGGGGAATACAGGTAGTGACATAGCCTCTCCAATTAGCTTATCTTTACAATTTGGTCGCAGATTCTATCAAAAAGATGTAGTCCGATGAAACTATGTTCTAATCACTATTTTCTAAGTCATTTGTTTCATTAAAAATATTTCTTTAAGACTAATCATAATTAACTAGAAAGGCCGTCTGAAAACCCGCATCATCAGGTTTTCAGACGGCCTTAATCTTTTTATTACAAGGTAATCAGTCTGCCAATTTTCGTGCCAATTCTGCCAAACGTTTACCTTGTGCGAAGGCAATATCGTTTTCTTCAGCAGTCAATGCCGGCTTGCTGTCGTGGCCGGAAACATGGCTTGCGCCGTAAGGCGTGCCGCCGCTTTGGGTATTGCTGAGCGCGGACTCGGTATATGGAATGCCGCTGATGACCATGCCGTGGTGCAGCAGGGGCAGCATCATGGTCAGCAGGGTGCTTTCTTGGCCGCCGTGCAGCGAAGATGTGCTGGTGAATACGGTGGCAGGCTTGCCGACGAGTTCTGCGCCGAGCCAAAGGGGAATGGTGCCGTCGATAAAGTATTTCATCGCGGCGGCCATATTGCCGAAACGTGTCGGGCTGCCGAGCGCGAGGCCGGCGCAGTTTTTGAGGTCGTCGGCAGTCGCGTATGGCGCGCCTTCGTCGGGAATGTCTTTTTCAACGGCTTCGCAAACGGTGGAAACTTTGGGAACGGTACGCAATACGGCTTCGCAACCGTCCACGCTTTCGATACCGCGTGCGATTTGGCGGGCAAGGTTGCGCGTGCTGCCATTTTGGGAATAAAAGAGGACGAGGATTTTCAGGGGATTTGGGTTCATTTGGGATTTCCGTTACAATGCTGTCAGGTTTCAGACGGCCTTTTAAATACTCGGGCCGTCTGAAAAGAAGAAATTTCAATTTAAAAGTGGGAAAAGGTTATGCCGTTTTCGCAATGGTGGCAAGGTTTTTTAAAGAGTAAAGGCGTGGCGTTCGCTTGGTTTGTCGTGCGCCGTTTTGATGAGGAGCGTGTGCCGCAGGTGGCGGCAAGCATGACGTTTACAACGCTTTTGGCTTTGGTGCCCGTGTTGACGGTGATGGTCGTCATCGCTTCTGCCTTCCCCGTTTTCGACCAATGGTCGGGGGAATTTGTCTCTTTTATCAACCGCACCATTGTGCCGCAGGGCGCGGACATGGTGTTTGACTACATCAATGCGTTCCGCGATAAGGCCACCAACCTGACGGCGATCGGCAGTGTGATGTTGGTCGTAACCTCGCTGATGCTGATTCGGACGATAGACAATGCGTTCAACCGGATTTGGCGCGTCAATTCGCAACGGCCTTGGATGATGCAGTTTTTGGTGTATTGGGCGTTGCTGACGTTTGGGCCTTTGTCTTTGGGCGTGGGCTTGTCGGTCGTGATCGGTCAGGTGCAAGTAGTGGGCGGCTCGGAATGGTTGAGGGGCATAACCACGGTTTCATTTATTACGCTGCTGCTGTGGGGCTTATACCGCTTTGTACCCAACCGTTTCGTGCCTGCCAGCCATGCTTTGGTCGGCGCGGCCGTAACGGCGTTTTGCTTGGAAACGGCACGCTTTTTGTTCGCTTGGTACATGGGCAACTTTGACGGCTACAAATCGATTTACGGCGCATTTGCCGCTGTACCGTTTTTCCTGTTGTGGCTCAACCTGTTATGGACGTTGGTATTGGGCGGCGCAGTTTTGACCTCGTCCCTGTCCTATTGGCGCGGCGAAGCGTTCCGCCGCAGTCTGGATGCGCGCGGCCGCTTTGACGATGTATTGAAAATCCTGCTGCTGCTCGACTCTGCCCAACAAAGCGGCAAGGCATTGCCGGTGCAGGAGTTCAGACGGCATATCAATATGGGCTACGATGAATTGGGCGAGCTTTTAGAAAAACTGGCGCAACACGGTTATGTCTATTTCGGCCGTCAGGGATGGGTCTTGAAAATGGGAGCGGAGTCCATCGACTTGGCGGAGCTGTTCAAACTTTTTGTCTACCGTCCGCAAACGCTTAATAAAGACAAGGTCAATCAAACGGTTGACCACATCATGCAGCCCTGCTTGGAAACCTTGAACATGACGCTTGCCGAGTTCGGCGCCCATACAAAAAAACAATCCTCTTAAACCTGATGCCGTCTGAAAGCAAAAATATCAAGTTTCAGACGGCCTTTGCTATAATCGGCACACTACTGAATACAATATTCAACCTACAAGGAAAAATAGATGAAAACACCAGCCCTACTCTCTCTGCTCGGTTTGATTCCATCTGCCGCCTTTGCCGCCCACGGCGTAGGCCTTGGCCAACCACCCAAATATCCGGCCAACTTCACCGCTTTCGAATACGTCAATCCCAACGCCCCCAAAGGCGGCACGTTTACCACGCCTTTCCTCGGTGCTTTTGACACGCTCAACCCCTTTACCCTCAAAGGCAACCACGAATACGGCATCAGCATGCTGACGCTCGACACCCTGACCGAGCAAAGCATGGACGAACCTTACGCCGTTTACGGCCTGATTGCCGAAGACATCGCCCTGGCGCCGGACGGTCTTTCCGTTACCTTCAAAATCAACCCCAAAGCCAAATTCCACAACGGCGACCCCGTTTTGGCCAAAGACGTTGCCGCTTCATTTAACATCCTGACCAAAGACAAAGCCGCCGCCCCCATGTACCACTTCTACTGGAGCGACGTAGCCAAAGTAGAAACGCCCAACGACCGCACCGTCGTATTCCGCTTCAAGCAGCGTAACTCAGAATTGCACATGATTCTCGGCAGCCTGCCCGTCTTCTCGCATAAAAGCTATCCCAAAGGTCTGGCAGCCGCACCCAACAGCCTGCCGATCGGTTCCGGCCCCTACCGTTTTGCCAAAGCCGAAAACGGCCGCATCAGCGAGTTTGTCCGCGACAAAAACTACTGGGCTCAAAACCTGCCCGTGCGCAAAGGCCGCTACAACTACGACCACATCCGCATCAAATACGTCAAAGACGAAGTTGTCCGCATCGAAGGGTTAAAAGGCGGCCAATATGACTTCGTACAAGAAAACGTTGCCCGCAACTGGGCGCGCGCCTACTCCGACGAAGTCCTCAAAAAACGCAATCTGTCCAAACACGAATGGGTACAAAACAGCACAGCCGGCATGCAAGGCTTCGTCATCAATATGCGCCACAAGCCCTTGGACAATATTTACGTCCGCCGTGCCTTGATTGAAAGCTTCGACTACGAAAGCGTCAACAGCCGCATCTTCTACGGCGCATACCGCCGCACCGACAGCTTCTTCACAAACAGCACCATGGCCGCAACCGGCAAGCCTGACAGCGCGGAAACCGTATTGCTCAAATCATTGGGTACCAAGCTGCCCGACGGCGTATTGGATCAAGACGTCCCTATGCCGCCGGTTACCGACCCCAAACTGGGCGTGCGCCCGAACCTGCTCAAAGCACGCGCCCTGCTTGAAAAAGGCGGCTATCAATACAAAAACGGCAAAGCAGTCGACAAACAAGGCAAACCGCTGACCTTTGAATTCCTCGCCCCAAGCAAAAACTACGAACGCATTACCGCCAAATGGCAGCGTGACCTCGCCAAAATCGGCATTACCATGAACGTGCGCACCGCCGACTCCGCCGTGTACCAAAAACGCATGAACGACTTCGATTTTGACGTGACCACAGGCTACTACGGCAACAGCGAAAGCCCCGGCAACGAGCAATACGACTACTTCAGCTGCGCCGCCGCCAAAACCGAAGGCAGCCGCAACCTATCCGGCGTCTGTCATCCTGCGGTTGAAAAACTGCTGACCCATTTCAACAGCTTTACCAACCGCAAAGAGCTGCAAACCACCTCGCGCGCGCTCGACCGACTGATCCGCCACCAATACACCATCGTTCCAAACTGGTTCGCCGACCGCTATCGCGTCGTGTACCGTAACGATGTCGGCATTCCGTCCAAGCTGCCGAAATACTACGACCCCATCACCTTCGCCATGACCGCAGGCTGGAAGAAAAAGTAGTCGCATTTCGACAACACGTCCAAACGGCTGACAAGCCCTTGGCGTGTAGTCCTAAGCATAGAATCATAAAACCTAGTTGTTTGTTTAAAAAAAATCAATCGACTGATTCCAAACAAACATAAAAGAAAAAACAACTTAAAGCCAAATCAAAGGCCGTCTGAAACATCCGTCAGCAAAATCATCTGCAACGGAACATTTCAGACGGCCTTTTCGTCTCTTTCCAATCCATTTTCGCAACCGAAGCAAAATCTCGAAAATGAACAAAAAATTGCAAAATAATGCCCTCAAATTTTACAAAACCGTGTACACTGCAAGGTAAGATTTTGAATTATAAGGTTAATCTTAATAAAAACTACAATCATCCAAATTTAACCCAAATCAAGCATTCATATAACAAACAAAAGGAACAATAATATGGAAATCAAGCGTCTCTCTACCATTCTCAAACTGATTGCCAACCCCGAACGTATGGCCATTCTTTTTCTACTGCTTGACGGCGACCGCAGCATTACCGAACTGGCACAGGCACTCGACTCCTCCCCGACCGGCATCGCCAACCACCTCGCACGCCTGCGCACCGAAGGCATCATCGATTTCACGCGCTACCACCGCATCATCGAATACCGCATCATCTCCGAAGAAGCCACCACCATCCTCAATACCCTACGCACGCTCAAAGACCAAGCCGAATAAACAAATTATTCCACATCACAACATCAAGGCCGTCTGAAACATCAGCTTTCAGACGGCCTGCCCCTTTCAGCCCATATCGAAAAATAAACCAATCCGCTATACAATACCGCCCATTCCCACAGGCGCAATCCGCCGCCTTCCCACCCAACAGCACACACGGAAACATCATGAAAATCGCCACTTGGAACGTCAATTCCCTCAACGTCCGCCTGCCCCAAGTACAAAACTGGCTGGCCGACCACCAAGCCGACATACTCGCCTTACAAGAACTCAAACTCGACCAAGACAAATTCCCGGCCGCCGCCCTGCAAATGATGGGCTGGCACTGCGTCTGGAGCGGCCAAAAAACCTATAACGGCGTCGCCATCATCAGCCGCCACGAGCCACAAGACGTACATTGCGGCCTTCCCGCCCTCCCCGATGACCCGCAACGCCGCGTCATCGCCGCCACCATCAACGGCGTACGCGTCATCAACGTCTATTGCGTCAACGGAGAAGCCCTGGACAGCCCCAAATTCCAATACAAAGAACAATGGTTTGCTGCATTGACCGAGTTCGTCCGCACCGAAATGGCCACCCACCCCAAACTCGTACTGCTCGGCGACTTCAACATCGCCCCGGCCGATGCCGACTGCTACGACCCCGAAAAATGGCATGAAAAAATCCATTGCTCCTCCATCGAAAGACAATGGTTTAAAAACCTGCTCGACCTCGGCCTGACCGACAGCCTGCGCAAAGTCCACCCCGAAGGCGCGTTCTACACATGGTTCGACTACCGCGGCGCCATGTTCCAACGCAAACTCGGCCTGCGCATCGACCACATCCTCACCAGCCCCGAACTCGCCGCCACCCTCACCGACGTCACTGTCGACCTAGAAACCCGCGCCCAAGAACGCCCCAGCGACCATGCGCCGGTGATTGCCGAGTTTGACTGTTAGATTTTGAGTAAATAAATAATAAGGCCGTCTGAAAACTGGATTTCAGACGGCCTTGGTATTGTGCACAATAAAATATAGATTGAATTCTCAAATCTATTTGTTTTTGAGATTACAATAAGAACAAAGTTTGAAAATTTAGGAGTACATATGTTACTAGATATTAATGAGGATTTTAAATTAGTCTATGATCTTTCTATTGAAATAGAAAGAGATCCAAGCTTTATGCATCTGGTTCAACAAGTAACCCTAGACCCCAATAAACCGCATGTTGGTTTAAAAGGGAATTTAGGGTTATATGGATCTGAACTCTGGTGGGAAAATATAAAAAACAAAGTGATGAAAACAAATATTATTAGAGGAGTAATAAAAAGATGCTATAAAGCAGGCCAAGATAGCCAAGACTCAGTTAATTCATTCGAACTGATATTGCCTGATGGCCGAACATGGAATGAAAGTATCTATACAAATAACAGAAAAGATATTAACCTTTTTAAAATTGGTCATGAAGTTATTATATTTTATGCACATGATGAAATAAAATCATCTAATGGTATTAATGAACAAATAAGATATGCTGATACAGTTATTGAAATGGCTATATCAAAAAATGTTGTTATGGGCTACGCTGATAAATCTAGGTTTGTAAGATTTTTAATGTCTTTACGTCTATTGAAAACCAAAATATGAAAAAAGGTCGTCTGTTAATATTCAGACGACCTTCTTATTTTTACCTTTCAGACGGCCTTTAATATTTCCCATCAACCCAACGTTACCATCTCAATCTGCTCCATACTTCTGCCTAAGAAGCGTTCGCCGATGGTGCGGAAACGCAGTGGGATGTCGCTGACGTAGAAGCGGTAATCCGGATTGTCGTTCTCTGTATTCAGCAAACCTGCTTGCGCTAAGGCTTTGGCGGTGGCTTCAGCGGTGGTGATTGCGGAATCGACCAAGGTGACGTTTTGTGCTTCGCGGCCGATAAGCGGTTTGAGCAGTGGGAAGTGGGTACAACCCAACACCAGCGTGTCGATGTCGTCGGCCAAGAGTGGCTTCAGGTACTCGCATACGGTCAGGCGGGTGACTTCGTGATCGAGCCAGCCCTCTTCCACCAATGGCACAAGCAGGGGCGCGGCTTGTGTACGCACCAGCGTGTCGTTGTTTTGCGAATGGATAGCGCGTGCGTAGGCGTTGCTGTTGACGGTGGTATTGGTCGCGATAATGCCGATTCGGTTGTTTTTGGTGGTTTGCAAAGCAGCTTCCGCGCCGGCTGAGATAACGTCCAATACGGGCATATTGCCTGCTTTTTGACGGATTTTTTGTCCGGCAACAGCGGCGATAGTGTTACACGCGATGACGAGTGCTTTGACATCGTTTTCCAGCAGGAAATCGACAATCTGCATGGCGAAGGTTTCGATGGTGGCGCGGGATTTGGTGCCGTAGGGAACGCGTGCGGTATCGCCGAAATAGATGATGTTTTCCATCGGCAGGCGTTCCATCAGGGCGCGGACATTGGTCAAGCCGCCGACGCCGGAATCAAATACGCCGATGGGGCGTTGTTTGCTGGTACTCATGGTTAATTTCTTCAATATAAAGTCGAGGCCGTCTGAAACCGTTTTTCAGACGGCATGAAGGTTAAACATATTCTTTTTTATCGTTTTCCATCCAAGCCTGATGCGAGCAAACCCACAACAGTACGATACCGCACACGGTCGAACTCAACATCATACCGGCCATTACCAAGGCAGAACCATTGTGCAGCCAAGTCGTGGCCATGCCGACCGATGCGCCGATGAGGGATTGGAACACGCCCAAAACGGCATTTGCGCTGCCGCCCTCTTCGCTGAAATAGCCCATAAAGCAGGCTTGAGTGTTCGCACCGACCAAGCCTTGCGTACCGACTGAAAACATCACGCACAGCACCAAAGCCCACAAAGGCGGCAAAGACAGCAACAACACCAAAACCGCCATCAGCAAATTGGCGACGAATTGGACGATAATGCCCCATTTGAGGATGTTTTGCGGATGCGTACCGGTTTTCAAACGCCATGCGGTAACGCGGTTAAACGACATCATGGTAATGATATTGAGCGCAAATATCCAAGCATATTGATTTGGCGAAGCATGATACAGTTGTTGGTACACAAACGACGATTCGGTCAAAAAGGCAAACATCGAACCGAAACTGAAAGCTTGGAAAAACAGATAGCCCATCGCGGCGCGTGTTCTCAAAACACGTTTAAACCTGCCGGCTACCACGCCGAACACGTCCATGCTGATTTTGCCTTTTTGGTGCGGCTTGGGCAGGAAATACCACATCAATCCCCAAAGCAGCAGCGAATAGCAGGCCAGAAAACCGAAAATCATGCGCCAGCCGCCCAAATTCTGCAAGCCCGCACCAATCATCGGCGCCATCAGCGGCACAATCATCAGAATGATGCCGATTAAGGCAAACATCTGTGCGGCTTTGCGTCCGGAATAATAATCGCGCACCATCGCGCCGGAAATCACCACGGTCATCCCCGCACCAAACGCCTGCACGGCACGCAAGTTCAGCAGCTGCTCGACATTATTCACTATCGTTAAACCGATAACGGCGGCAAAGTAAATGCTCAAGCCCACCAAGGCGACAGGTTTGCGGCCTTTAATATCCGAAATCGAACCGCCGACCACCTGACCAAACGCCACGCCAAACATAAAAAAGCTCAGGCTTTGCTCAATGCGGTGGATATCCGAACCCAGCGACTTCGCCATTTCGGGAATCGCAGGCAGATAGGCATCGACAGAAAACGGCATCAGCGCGACCAACATCGCCATCAGCACGGCCATGGTTTTTTCGCCCAAAGGGGCTTGTTGTGCAGTCATTCCGATTTTCGCTTTCGTAACAAATATTCAAAAAACAAAGAAAACAACCGCCTTGTCAGACGGTTGCGGATTGGATGGAATTATAGCAGATTTCAACCCTATCCAATCACTGCACAAAAACCTTTGCAAAACTTAAGGCCGTCTGAAACTTTACTTGGTTGAATCCCCCCGCCGCAAACGTTAAAATGCTTGTTTTTTAAGACAACACATTGTTTCACATCACGGATTCTAAGGAATAATCATGACTACATTTCAAATTGCGCGTGCCGACGGGAAAACGCTCGAAATCCAAGGCAAAATGGCCAACCGCCACGGCTTGATCGCCGGCGCGACCGGTACGGGTAAAACCGTTACCCTGCGCCGCATGGCGGAAGCCTTCAGCAGCGAAGGCGTCCCTGTATTCTTGGTCGATGTCAAAGGCGATTTGTCGGGCATCGCGCAAGCCGGTGCCAACAGCGGCAAAGTGGGCGAACGCATCGCCGAGTTTGATTTGGGCGAGCAATGGCTGCAAAGTTTCCCCGTGCGCTTTTGGGATGTTTACGGCGAAACCGGTATTCCGGTGCGCGTGACTGTTTCCGAAATGGGCCCTATGCTTTTGGCTCGCCTGATGAATCTGAACGACACGCAGGAAGGCCTGCTCAACCTCGTGTTCAAAGTCGCCGACGACAGAGGCTGGCACATTCTGGACTTGAAAGACCTGCGCAGCATGCTGAAACACGTTTCCGACCACGCTTCGGAATACCGCACGCAATACGGCAACGTTTCCGCCGCCAGTATTGGCGCGATTCAACGCCAACTGCTGACTTTGGAAAACGAAGGCGCAGAAAAATTCTTCGGCGAACCTTCCCTCAACCTGCAAGACTGGATGCAAACCGACAACGGCAAAGGCATCATCAACATCCTCAATTCCGAAAAACTGATGCGCTCGCCGCGTATGTACAGCGCGTTTTTACTGTGGATGCTGGCAGAATTGTTTGAAACCCTGCCTGAAGTCGGCGATTTGGACAAACCAAAATTCGTGATGTTCTTCGATGAAGCGCATTTAATGTTCGACAATGCCGCCAATGCACTGGTCGAACAAATCGAACAAGTCGTGCGCCTGATCCGCTCCAAAGGCGTGGGCGTCTATTTCGTCACCCAAAACCCGCTCGACTTACCCGACACCATTCTCGGCCAACTGGGTAACCGCGTACAACACGCCCTGCGCGCCTTCACACCGCGCGACCAAAAAGCAGTCAAAGCTGCTGCCGAAACCTTCCGCAGCAACCCAAACATCAAAGTTGCCGAAGCGATTGCCGAACTCGGCGTCGGCGAAGCCCTCGTTTCCTTCCTTGATGAAAAAGGTATGCCCGAGCCGGTAGAACGCGCTCTCATCCTGCCGCCGCAATCTTCCTTAACCCCGCTTGCCGCAGAGGAACGCAACCGCTTGTTCCAAAACGACGATTTGTATCCAACCTACAAAGACATGGTGGACAACTACTCCGCTTTTGAAGCATTGGCCGAAGCAGACAGCCAGGCTGCCGCTGAAAAAGAAGCCGCAAATGCCGCTAAAGAGCAGGAAAAAGCACAAAAAGCCGCAGAAAAAGAAGCTGCCAATGCCGATCCCGGCATCCTCGGCGGACTGATCGGCGGTTTGAGCGGCGGACGTAAAAAATCCGGCCAAGGTTTGGGCTACAACGTTGTCGACGCCATCGGCAGCCAAATCAACCGCCAAGTAACCAACGCCATTTCACGCAGCGTAATGGGCATTATTAAAAATATGTTCAAATAATCAGCCTGCAAACATACTGCCTTTATTGCAATAGCCGCAAGTCGGATACTTGTATCCGACACCTTGCTTTCAGACGGCCTCAAAGCAGCCTGAAAACAAGCCAAGTGCCCGCCAAACAGGAAAACACGCCATGCCCCAAACCGTTACCCTTGTGCTGTACGACCCCGCACACGCCGCCGATTTGGACTACCGTCTGCACGGAGAGCAAGCACAATACTCGGTTTCGCCCCAAGAGCGGCTGCAAAACGGCCGGTTCGCCGCGCCCGACTGTTTGGCCGTAACCATTTTGTGCCAAAACCGCCCCATCGGATTTTTCATCCTTGATAAAGGCAGCGACCGCCTTACTTACAGCGCCAACCCCCGCGCCGTATTGCTGCGCTCGATGTCGGTCAACCCCGCATATCAGGGTCAAGGCTGCGCCCGCGCGGCGCTGGCTGACGATAAATTGGCGCCGCTCATCCGCAGCATATTGCCCGACTGCGACGAAATCGTGTTCGGCGTACACCACGCCAACCGCGCCGCCATCGGCCTGTACCAAAGCTGCGGATTTGCCGATACGGAGCGAACCTTTATGGGCACAAAGGGGCTGCAATATATTTACAGCAAAACGATTCGGTAAAAGGCCGTCTGAAAATCAATTTCAGACGGCCTTTTATTTATCAATCCAATCAGTTTTTCATCGATTGAACCGGCGCAGGAATTCTGCCGCCTCGGTTGACGAATACTTCGCACGAACCTTCTTTAACCGGCATTACAGGCGCGTAGCCCAACAGGCCGCCGAACTCGACGCTGTCGCCGACGGTTTTGCCGGTTACCGGAATAATGCGCACGGCAGTGGTTTTGCTGTTGATCATGCCGATGGCGGCTTCGTCGGCGATGATACCGGAAATGGTATGAGCAGGCGTGTCGCCGGGTACGGCAATCATATCCAAACCAACGGAGCAGACAGCGGTCATAGCTTCGAGTTTATCCAGTGTCAACACACCAGCTTCGGCAGCGGCAATCATGCCTTCGTCTTCGGAAACGGGGATAAACGCGCCGCTCAAACCGCCGACCGCGCTGGAAGCCATCATGCCGCCTTTTTTCACGGCATCGTTCAGCAAGGCCAAGGCAGCCGTCGTGCCGTGCGTACCGCAGACGCTCAAACCCATTTCTTCAAGAATGCGTGCCACCGAGTCGCCGACGGCAGGGGTTGGGGCCAACGATAAATCAAGAATACCGAATGGGATATTGAGCATTTTTGAGGCTTCGCGGCCGATAAGTTCGCCCACACGGGTAATTTTGAAAGCGGTTTTCTTCACAACTTCCGCAACTTCAGTCAATGTCGTTGCATCTGAATTTTCCAACGCGGCTTTTACAACACCCGGGCCGGATACGCCGACATTGATGACGGCATCCGCTTCGCCCGAACCATGAAACGCGCCCGCCATAAACGGATTGTCTTCCACTGCGTTGCAGAACACGACGATTTTCGCGCAGCCGAAACCTTCGGGCGTAATTTCAGCCGTGCGTTTGATGGTTTCGCCTGCCAGCTTGACCGCATCCATATTGATACCGGCGCGCGTGCTGCCGATATTGATGGAGCTGCACACGATGTCGGTAGTCTTCATCGCTTCGGGAATAGAACGGATCAGCACTTCGTCCGAAGGCGACATGCCTTTTTGCACCAGCGCGGAAAAGCCGCCGATAAAAGACACGCCGATGGCTTTGGCTGCCTTGTCCAAAGTTTGCGCCACACTAACATAAGAATCGGCTTTGGTTGCCGCCGCGATTTGAGCAATCGGCGTGACGGAAATACGCTGATTCACAATCGGCACGCCGTATTTGGCAGACAGATATTTTGCCGTTGCCACCAAGTCTTTGCCGACCGTAGTGATTTTGTTGTAAATGTTTTGGTTCAATACATCGATGTCGCTGCTGATGCAGTCGTGCAAATCAATGCCAATGGTAATGGTGCGCACGTCAAAATTCTGGTCGGCCACCATTTTGACGGTTTCTAAAATCTCGCCGGATTGAATACTCATGACTCTCCCTCCGACTTAAATACGGTGCATGGCTTGGAAAATTTCTTCGTTTTGCATACGGATATCAAGCGCGAGTTTTTTGCTCTCTTCCGCAAACAAATCCAAAACCTCTTGACGCGATTTGGTGGATTTTGAAGTGTCCACCAAAATAATCATGGTAAAAAAATCGTCCATCAGCTGTTGGCTGATGTTGAGAATATTGATTTGGTTTTCCGCTAAAATTTTGGAAACGTCGTACACAATGCCCACACGGTCTTTACCGATGACGGTGATGACTGAATTGTTCATAACGCTGTTTCTCCTGATAGGATATTTGAAAAGTGTTGACAATTATAACACTCAGGCCGTCTGAAAAACTGTTTCAGACGGCCTGAGTATTCAAATTTCAATTTTGATCATCGCCCTGCTTTCAAAGCCTGCCACAGGCGAACGCTGAGTTTGCTCGCATCGGTTGACTTAGGAGAGACAATGAAGCTTTTTTCCATCAATTCTTTACTTGGGAAAATCGATTCGTCAGATGTGTATTTTTCATCCATCAAATCACGCGCCGGACGACTGGCCGGAGCATAAGTCACATAGTTGCCGTTTTTAGCCGCTGTTTCCGGATTGAGCGTGTGATTGATGTATTTGTGTGCATTGGCCACATTTTGCGCATCACGCGGAATCATCAGCGAATCCACCCAAATACCGACGCCGCTTTTCGGCGCCAATACTTCGACTTCGACGCCGTTTCCGGCTTCTTTGGCACGGGTTTTGGCAATATTGAGGTCGCCGCCGTAGCCTACCGATACGCAAAGATTACCAGCAGCCATATCGTCGATATAGCCCGACGAGGTAAAGCGTTTGATGTCGGGACGCACTTTTTTCATCATATCGACGGCGGCTTTGATGTCGTCAGGGTTTTCGCTGTTCGGATCTTTGCCCAAATAATGCAAAGCCAAAGGAATCTGCTCGATGGCGCTGTCGAAATAGCTGATGCCGCAGGATTTCAATTTTTGGGTGTATTCAGGGTTAAACACCAAATCCCATTCGTTTTCAGGCAGCTTATCCGTACCCAAAGCCTTTTGAACCTGCTGTTTGTTGATCGCCAGCGTATTGATGCCCCAGAAATAAGGGACGGCATATTCGTTGCCCGGATCGACGGTTTCCATCATTTTCAACAAATCGGGATCGATATTGGCGTAATCGGGAATTTGCGATTTGTCGATTTTTTGATACGCGCCGGCTTTAATCTGGCGGCCGACATTGGCAATAGACGGCGCAACCAGGTCATAACCCGACTTGCCGGTCAGCAGCTTGGCTTCCAGCGCTTCGTTGCTGTCGTAGTAATCGTAGCGGACGTTGATATTCGTATTTTTTTCAAACGCAGACAGCGTGGCAGGATCGACATAATCCGACCAGTTGTAGATATTGAGTTTATCCGTTTGAGAGGAAGAAGTTTGAGTTTGAGATGCGGAAGATTCTGCGGCGGTTTCTTTTCCACCGCTACACGCAGTCAAGACGAGGCTCAAGATTGCCGCCGCCATCAAAGATTTTTTCATGGTTTCAGACCTTTTGTTCGGGGGGTAAAAATATTGCAGCGGTGGCAGATGCCACTTACAAAAGGGAAACTGTGGGGGCGGCCGGCATGTGTCCTTTGCCCTTAATTCAGCAAGGTTTGCATTAAACGGCAAAAAGCTTTTGAATGCAAGACCTTAAAGCAGAAAAAATTTTTATTTTTCAGACGGCCTGAAGCTATGGTTTTATTCATAAACAACATTTTTTCAGAAACGGTTTCATGCCGTCTGGAAAAAACTGTGGGCTTATTCAGACGGCCTCAAGATTTGTCAAAACCGCCCAATTTGTGGGAAAATTGCACGATTGAATTTAATGAAGGGCGACACCGTGTTAGACAGAGAAGGCTATCGCCCCAATGTCGGTATTATCCTGATTAACGAACGTAACGAAGTCTTTTGGGGCAAACGCGTACGCGAACATTCATGGCAGTTTCCACAAGGCGGCATCAAGCCGGGCGAAAGTCCTGAGACCGCCATGTACCGGGAATTGTACGAAGAAGTCGGCCTGTTGCCGCAACACATCAAAATCGTTGGCCGTACGCGCGACTGGTTGCGTTATGACGTTCCCAGTCATTGGGTGCGCCGCGAATGGCGCGGTTCGTATCGCGGACAAAAACAGATTTGGTATCTTTTGCGTTTGGTCGGCCGCGACAGCGACGTCAACCTCCGTGCCTGCCATCATCCTGAATTTGACGGCTGGCGCTGGCACCAATACTGGGCGCCGGTTGACGAAGTCATCGACTTCAAGCGCGGCGTGTATTTGGACGCATTGACCGAACTCTCCCGTTTCTTGCGCGGCATAGAAAGCTATGAAGACTTTATCCGTCGCAATCCAATAGAAAACCTATAACCCAAACGCTTTCAGGCCGTCTGAAAGCGTTGTTTTTCATCCTTTCAGACGGCCTTTACATTATTCCTATGGCTAAAAACAATCAATACAGTGAATCCAGCATTACCGTCCTCAAAGGCTTGGAGCCGGTCAAAGAACGTCCCGGTATGTACACCCGCACCGACAGCCCGACCCATATCTGTCAGGAAGTGATTGATAATGCGGCGGACGAGGCGTTGGGTGGTTTCGCGACTGCAATCGACGTGCAAATTCATGAAGACGGTTCGCTTTCCGTGCGTGATAACGGCCGCGGCATTCCCGTCGGCCTGCACCCTGAAGAAGGCGTACCCGTAGTCGAACTCGTGTTCACCCGTCTGCACGCAGGCGGCAAGTTCAACAAAAAAGACGGCGGCAGCGCCTATGCCTTTTCAGGCGGTCTGCACGGCGTCGGCGTATCTGTTACTAACGCCCTTTCCACCCGCCTTGAAGTAACGGTCAAACGCGAAGGCAAAGTCCACCGTATCGTCTTTTCCGGTGGCGACGTCATTGAGCCATTGACCGAAGTGGGCAAATGCGCCGTCAAAGACAGCGGTACCGAAGTGCGCGTGTGGCCGGACGGCAAATATTTTGAAAGCCCGAATTACAGCATTCCCGAACTCGAGCGATTATTGCGCGCCAAAGCTGTATTACTACCCGGCGTACGCGTTTCCCTGACCCGTCCGGTCAAAGGTGAAGACGAAGCATACACCCAAACCTGGCACTATCCAGACGGCCTGAAAAGCTATTTGACCGATCTGATTGCCGACGCTCAGGAAGCCGTACCTATCTTCTCTTGTGAAAACTACATTTCAGACGGCCACAACGGCGATTTCAGCATTGGCGAGGGAGCCGCGTTTGCCCTGACTTGGCTGGAGGAAGGCTCATGCGCCAACGAAAGCTACGTCAATCTGATTCCCACCCCATTGGGCGGTACGCACGAAGCAGGCTTGAAACAAGCCGTGTTCAACGCCGTCAACACCTTCATCAATCTGCATAACCTCTTGCCGCGCGGCGTGAAAGTGCAAAGCGACGACGTGTTCAGCAAAACCGCCTTCGTCCTCTCCGCCCGTGTCCTCGACCCGCAGTTCCAAGGTCAGACCAAAGACAAACTGACCAACCGCGACGCACTGAAACTCGTTGCCACCGTATCGGGCGATCCTTTGGAATTGTGGCTGAACCAAAACGTGGACTACGGCAAAAAAATCGCCGAACTCGCTATCCGTCAGGCACAAGCACGGATGCGTTCGGTTAAAAAGATTGAAAAGAAAAAAGGTAGCGGCGTCGCCGTCCTGCCCGGTAAGCTGACCGACTGCGAAAGCGAAGACATCCGCGAAAACGAACTCTTCCTCGTCGAAGGCGATTCTGCCGGCGGCTCTGCCAAACTTGCCCGCGACAAAGCCACACAGGCCATCCTGCCCCTGCGCGGCAAAGTGCTCAACAGCTTTGAAGTCCACCCCGACCAACTCTTCGGTAACGCCGAAATCCATGATATTTCCGTCGCCATCGGCGTTGATCCGCATGGAATCAATGACAATCCTGACTTAAGCGGCCTGCGCTACGGCAAAATCGCCATCCTGTCCGATGCCGACGTGGACGGCTCGCATATTCAAGTTTTGCTGCTGACCCTGTTCTACCGCCACTTCCCGAAACTGATTGCCGACGGACACATTTACGTCGCCCAGCCGCCGCTGTTCCGCGTCGATGTCAACGCACAAGGCAAGAGCAAACCCGCCCGCAAATTCTACGCCCTCGACCAAAACGAACTCGACAGCATTTTAGAGCGACTGCAAAAAGAAGGCGTTAAAGAAACTGCTTATTCCATCAGCCGTTTCAAAGGCTTGGGCGAGATGAACCCCGACCAGCTCAAAGACACCACCATGCACCCTGACACCCGCCGTCTGTTGCAGGTACAAATCCCAGAAGGCGCAGATGACGAAACACGCGATATCTTCGTCAAACTGATGGGCAAAGGCGAAGCCGCCGCCCGCCGCGCATGGATGGAAAAAGAGGGCGATACGGCAGAATTGGATATCTAATCTATTGTTTCAATAGACTAAAGGCCGTCTGAAACTTTTAAAGTTTCAGACGGCCTTTTTTAAAATCATCAGAAATTAAGATTAAACAGTATTTCAATATCCTGTTACTTACCTGTTTCTATTTTCGCGGCTTAATTATGCCTTTATAAGACAAACAAAAAAGCACTGATATAATCAGTGCTTTTTAAATAATGGCGCGGCGGACGGGGCTCGAACCCGCGACCCCCGGCGTGACAGGCCGGTACTCTAACCAACTGAGCTACCACCGCGCATCCACTGTCAAAGACAATGAAAAGGAAAGTGGTGGGTGATGACGGAGTCGAACCGCCGACATTCTGCTTGTAAGGCAGACGCTCTACCAACTGAGCTAATCACCCGATAAGCCGACATTAAATCAAAAAATCAGATTATGCGCAAGGTTTTTATTTAAATAAAAATATATCCCATTGAAAGAATATAGAATATTTTATTTGCCCGCAAAAATTACTGTTATACCGTTCTATCAATCGAAAATCAAATGTCCTAATTTATCCGCTTTAGTATGCAGATAACGCTCATTTTCCACATTTTCGCCGACATGTAATGCAATTCGTTCGACCACATTAATGCCGGAATCTTTCAACGTTTGGATTTTTTCAGGATTATTGGTCAACAATCTGACCTCACGAATATGCAGATAATCATAAATCTGCTTAGCCAAAGTGAAGTCGCGCGCATCAACAGGAAGGCCGAGTGCAACATTGGCCTCAACCGTATCCAAGCCCTGATCTTGTAGACGATAAGCACGGATTTTGTTTATCAAACCAATGCCCCTACCCTCTTGGCGCAAATATACGATAACGCCACGCCCTTCTTTCTGAACGGCTTGCATCGCCGCCTGAAGCTGAGGGCCACAATCACATTTCACTGAAAATAAAGCATCACCGGTCAAGCACTCGGAATGGATACGTGACAACACAGGCAGGCCGTCTGAAACATCGCCCATCGTCAATGCGACATGTTCCTGCCCGCCCTCTTCTTCGAAGCCGTGCATGGTAAATTCGCCCCATTCCGTAGGCAAACGGCATGACGCGACAAACTTCAACGCGTTACTCATTTTCTGCTTCCTCGTTTTCAGCCACGCCCAAGAGGTTTTTCAAAGGTTCCGCCAAGGCTAATGCAAGGGCAATCCAAGCCACCAATACTTCGTCAGGCGCACCGTCTTTGACATCAAATTCAGCATGTACCACGCCTAAAACCGCACCGCTGGGCATACAGACAGGAACAGAAATCTGACTCAAGCCGGGATGATTGCGTTCGTCCGACAATTCACCGATTTCCTGCCAATACGCTACATTCTGGCAAACATTCATCCAACCGCTTTGCGCCGTACGCACAGCCAAAAAAGCCTGTCCGGCCTGTTCGTCGATTGAAATCACATTTTCCAACGGCACGCCCCAACGGCTCAGACGGACCAGCGACAACGCGCCATCTTTCGGAAATGCTGTATAAACCGCTGCGCTTTTCAAATGCTCGGTGCGCTCGGCAACCGAATCCAAAGCCATAAAAATCTGTTTCAGCAACAATTCATGTTCGGCATCAACATAATCCGCCAACTGCCAACCGTCTTCAGACGGCCACAAAATCGAACGCTCAACCGAAGCATTGCCCATTTTAATCACAGCCTGGGCAGTCAAATAAGCAACATGTATCTCATCCGCAGGCAACTTCAAACCTTGCGTCTGCAAAAAATCTTTAATCAATAAAGCAGGCATCTGCCCTTCCTCACCAATAGTAAAGTTGAGGCCGTCTGAAAACAAACCCTGCTTTCAGACGGCCGGAATGAATCATTATATAAGGGATAAACCGAAAAATTCAAGCAAACAAGACTTTGCGCCCCCATTAATCTTGTGTATAATCCACGATTCAAATTAGTGCGGACGTGGCGAAATTGGTAGACGCACCAGATTTAGGTTCTGGCGCCGCGAGGTGTGAGAGTTCGAGTCTCTCCGTCCGCACCACACTCAAAATGAGCAGCTTTCGGGCTGCTTTTTTTACATCTATTCCACTATATACCCTATTCAAAATCAAAACTGCTTTTAATTTTTTGACCTTTGCAAAAAAAGGGGTTTATTTGGGGGTATAACAGACGTTTCCATTTTATCTTTCAGACGGCCTATCATTTATGTTGAATCAATCGCAAAAACTTGTCGAATTGGTCCGTATCCTTGAAGAACGTGCCTATATTTTTCCGGGAGATCCTGTGCAGGCGACGGAAGCGTTGCGACATATTGATGGCGGCAATGAGGAAAAACTGATACGCCGCGCTCAAATTATTGACCGCGACAAGCATTTGAAATATGTGTTGCAACAGGTGGAGACAGGCTCGTTTTGGCTTTGGATTGTTGCGGCGACGTTGTTGTTTACGGTTGGTTTTTCCAGCACTTATCTTTTGATGGACAATCAGGGGCTGAACTTTTTTCTGGTATTGGCCGGGATTTTGGGCATGAATACAGTCATGCTGCTGGTGTGGCTGGCGACTTTATTCCTGCGTTTGAAAAATGTGCACTTTATCAGCAGTCCGGCAACTTGGCTCCGAGGTAAAGACCCGGTCAATCAGGCAATTTTGCGGCTTTATGTGGATGAATGGCGCAAACCGCAAACGCGTTGGCTGATTGGTGCAACTTCACACGGCCTGTGGCTTTGTACGCTGTCGGGAATATTGGTTTCTGTTTTGCTGCTGCTTTTGGTGCGTCAATATACGTTCAACTGGGAAAGTACGCTTTTAAGCAATACGGCATTGGTGAAAACGGTTGAGGCTTTGTCATGGCTGCCGGAACGTTTGGGCTTTCCTGTTCCTGACAGTCAGGCTGTGATTGCAGGCCGCCTGAACAATCATATCGAAGATGCACGCGCTTGGGCAGGCTTACTCATCGGCAGCATTGTCTGCTATGGCATTCTGCCGCGTTTGATTGCTTGGCTGGCTTGCAAGATTACTTTAAAAACCCTTCGCGAACGTTTGGATTTGAATCAGCCCTACTATCAAAACATCCTCCGCACATGGCAAACGAAGATTGTTGATGCCGATGATTTTCAGGAAAACATCGTTCCCGTTTCATCTAAAATTACGCTGAATAATGCGCCCAAATGGGCTGTTACACTGGAAACGGAATGGCCTGAGCCGCTTTGGTTTTCCGGCGTTCTGGCGCAAGAGTGGATAAACAAAGGCGTGGCCGCCGGCAGAAAAGATTTGGAACAATTAGAAGCCGAATTGAAACAAACTCCGGCGCAACTTCTCATCGGCGTACGCACGCAAACTGTTCCCGACCGCGGCATTTTGCGTCAAATCAGCCGCTTGGCCGAAGCTACGGACGGTGGCGTTATCATTCAACTTTTGAATCAAGACAGTTTCTCTGAAGATTTGGATACCAAACTGGATTATTGGCGCGATGCGCTGGCAGAAAGAAACATTGCCTGGCTGGAGCCGACCCGTTTGGCACAAGAAAAACGGCAAAGCGCTATTTGACAGATAAACCGAAGGCCGTCTGAAAACTGATGTTTGGGTTTCAGACGGCCTTATTTATTGTTGAGGGTTCATCTTAATGATGTTCGTGGCGATGCTCTTGATGCTGTTTGGGCTTGGCTGCGTGGTGTTTGGCTTTAGGTGCAGGTTTTTTCATTTTTTGCGGTTTGGCTTTTTTGTACATACGCTCTTGTTTCGGATGCATTTCATGTTTGCCGTGTGCAGAAGCGACTGGAGCCAATACCAAACCGGCAGCTGCAACCATCAAAGAGGTCATTTGAATCAGTTTTTTCATATTTATCTTCTTTCAAGTGGTTGATTTGAGGTAAAAATAAGAATTTATTCGCACTCAAGCGATGGACAAATATTAATGGCTTTGACTGTCAGCTGCTGTCAGCATTCGGCGAAATCTGTTCAAAATTCGGCAATAGAAGTATGGCGACACGATGATGTAGCATGGTTCTGAAAGTTTGCCGTCAATTTCGACAAAGCGTCTTTACACATTTCCCAAACGACAAAAAGCGCGAACCTTTCGATTCGCGCTTTTTTCAGACGGCATCAATTATTTTTTGTCGTCTTTTACTTCTTCAAAGTCGGCATCTACAACGTCGTCGTCTTTCTTAGCGGAAGACTCGGTTTGTGCGCCCTCGCCTGCTTGTGCTTCGGCTTGCGCTTGAGCGTAAACCATTTCGCCCAGTTTTTGGCTGGCTACACCCAAAGCTTCGGCTTTGGCATCGATAGCGGCTTTGTCGTCGCCTTTAACTGCTTCTTCAGCTTCTTTCAACGCAGCTTCGATTTTTTCTTTCTCAGCAGCGTCGAGTTTATCGCCGTAGTCAGCCAGAGATTTTTTCACAGAGTGAATCAGGGCTTCGGCTTGGTTGCGGGAAGCGACCAATTCAGTCAGTTTTTTATCTTCTTCAGCGTTGGCCTCGGCATCTTTTACCATGCGTTCGATTTCCTCTTCGCTCAAACCTGAAGAACCTTGGATGGTGATATTGGCTGCTTTGCCGGTGCCTTTGTCTTTGGCAGAAACGTGCAAGATACCGTTGGCGTCGATGTCGAAAGTAACTTCAATTTGTGGCATACCGCGTGGTGCAGGTGCGATGTCGGTCAAGTTGAACTGACCCAAAGATTTGTTGGCAGAAGCACGTTCGCGTTCGCCTTGCAGTACATGGATGGTTACTGCGCTTTGGTTGTCTTCGGCAGTAGAGAACACTTGAGACGCTTTAGTCGGAATAGTAGTGTTCTTTTGAATCAGCTTGGTCATCACGCCGCCCATGGTTTCGATACCCAAAGACAGAGGAGTTACGTCCAGCAGCAATACGTCGCTACGGCCGCCGCTCAATACTTCGCCTTGAATCGCCGCACCTACGGCAACAGCTTCGTCAGGGTTCACGTCTTTACGAGGCTCTTTACCGAAGAAGGCTTTAACGGCTTCTTGTACTTTCGGCATACGGCTTTGACCACCGACCAAAATTACGTCGTCGATGTCGCTGGTGCTCAAGCCGGCATCTTTCAATGCGATTTTGCAAGGCTCGATAGAACGTTGGATCAAATCTTCAACCAGGCTTTCGAATTTGGCACGGGTAATTTTCATGGCCAAGTGTTTAGGACCGGTTGCGTCCATAGTGATGTATGGCAGGTTGATTTCAGTTTGCTGACCGCTGGACAATTCGATTTTGGCTTTTTCAGCAGCTTCTTTCAGGCGTTGCAGAGCCATGACGTCTTGTTTCAAATCAATGCCTTGTTCTTTTTTGAACTCGTCAATGATGTAGTCGATCAAGCGTTGGTCGAAGTCTTCACCGCCCAAGAAGGTGTCGCCGTTGGTTGCCAATACTTCGAATTGTTTGTCGCCGTCGATGTTGGCAATTTCGATGATGGAAATATCGAAAGTACCGCCACCCAAGTCATACACGGCAATTTTACGGTCTTTGCTGTCGCCTTTGTCCATACCGAATGCCAAAGCGGCAGCAGTTGGTTCGTTGATGATACGTTTTACTTCCAAACCTGCGATGCGACCTGCGTCTTTGGTCGCTTGACGTTGGCTGTCATTGAAGTAGGCCGGAACGGTAATCACGGCTTCGGTGACTTTTTCGCCCAAGTAAGCTTCGGCTGCTTCTTTCATTTTACGCAAAACTTCTGCGGAAATTTGAGGAGGAGACAGCTCTTTGCCTTGCGCTTTCACCCATGCATCGCCGTTGTTGGCTTTGATGATTTCAAAAGGCATGGATTCGATGTCGCGTTGTACTTCTTTGTCTTCAAATTTGTGGCCGATCAAACGTTTGGCCGCATAAATAGTGTTTTTAGCGTTTGTTACCGCTTGGCGTTTTGCAGGCGCGCCGACGAGGATTTCGCCGCCGTCCAAATAAGCGATAACGGAAGGAGTGGTGCGTGCACCTTCTGCATTTTCGATCACTTTGGTTTGACCATTTTCAGAAATGGCCAAACAAGAGTTGGTTGTACCTAAGTCAATACCGATTACTTTTGCCATATTATGTTGCTCCTAATAAACTTTTCTAAATTAATAATCCTGTGGAACATTTCGTTCCGATGGCTTGTAAATAAGGTTGCTTCATTTTTTTTCAAGGCTTAATTTGAATTTTTTTTCAAATTAAATTCAAGTACTTGATTTATTTATCCACAAGCCGCTTATTCTTTTTTCAGACGGCCGGTTTTAATTTTCCGATTCCGGTTTATCGGAATGATTTTCCAATAGCGAAATATCGGGCTTTGAAACCGGATAAGGCCGTCTGAAAATTTTATGCCTGATAAACTTTATCAAGCGGTGCCTTCAATCTTCTTTTTTCGCCACAACAACCATCGCAGGACGCAGCACGCGGTCGGATAATGTGTAGCCTTTTTTCATCACACTGACGATGGTATTCGGCTCTTGCTCGCTGACGACTGCCTGCATCGCTTGATGTTGGTGCGGATCGAGTTTGTCACCCGGCTGTGGGTTGATTTCTTTAATGTGTGTGGCATCAAATGCTTTTTGCAGCTCGTTCAAAGTCATTTGCACGCCCATTTTCAGTGCATCGAAATTGCCGCTTTGGTCCAGCAGCGCCATTTCGAGATAATCTTTAACCGGCAACATTTCTGCTGCAAATTTTTGTCCGGCGAATTTATGGGTGTCGGCGATTTCCTGCTGATGGCGGCGACGCAGGTTTTGCTCATTTGCCAAACCGCGCAGCTCGCTGTCTTTGAGCTGACCTTCCAACTCGGCGACACGCGCCTGAAGCTCTTCGTAAGTCGGTTCTGCTTGTTCGGTTTCAACGGTTTCGGCAGTTTCTACGGCTGCCGCTTCTTCTGCTTCGTGTTGATGTTGTTCGTTATGCTCCGTCATTTCTGACATCCTTTTAGCGTGTTGATATTCGATGCTTCATATATAAGGCCGTCTGAAAAAACTTCAAGCATTTGAATACCGATTATCAAATGCCTTGTTAAAAGACGTTGGAAAACGGTAAGATAGCCATCTGATTTTATTCTTCAGACGGCCTCAAACATGAAAAAAGACCATTTGAATTCAACCGATTTTAATCTGTGGCACACCATCCGCGAAGAAACCGAAGCGGCCGCCGCGGCCGAACCGATGCTGGCAAGCTTCCTGCACCAAACCGTGTTACGCCACGATTCGCTCGATTCGGTACTTGCCTACCATCTTTCCAGCAAACTCGGCAGCCCGATTATGGACGTGCGCGCGCTGTTTGAAATTTATCAGCAGGCTTTGAGCGTGGACACCCGCATCAGCAAATGTGTCGAGGCCGACTTAAAAGCCATTTACGAGCGCGACCCGGCTTGTGATGAATATTCGCTGCCGCTGTTGTATTTCAAAGGTTTCCACGCCGTACAGGCACACCGCATCAACCACTGGCTCTATCAAAACGGCCGCAAAACGCTGGCGTATTTCCTGCAAAACCGCATGTCGGAAGTCTTCGGTGTTGACATTCACCCTGCCGCCCGTTTCGGTCACGGTTTGATGCTCGACCATGCCACCGGTTTTGTGGCTGGCGAAACCGCCGTCTTGGGCAACAACATTTCCATCCTCCACGGTGTAACACTGGGCGGTTCGGGCAAAGAAAGCGGCGACCGCCATCCGAAAATCGGCGACGGCGTGATGATTGGTGCGAACGCTTCGATTTTGGGCAACATCCGCATCGGCAAAAATGCCAAAATCGGTGCAGGCAGCGTGGTGGTTGCCGACGTACCGTCTTCGATTACCGTTGTCGGCGTACCGGCCAAACCGGTCGGCCGCTCTTCCAAAACTCCGTCTGCCGATATGGATCAAAGCATTCAATTATCATCTACGGATTTTGTGATTTAAACCGTCTGCCATTTAAAAGGCCGTCTGAAAAAACAAATCTTTCAGACGGCCTTTTAATGGTTTAAAAATTCATGGAAATGATGAAGTGGTAATCTGATTTTATAGAGAAAAATAATTCTTTGCTGGGAGAAGATAAAGAAAATGGAAGAAATTCTCGTATTGAAGGGGTTTTACGAACAGGCAAAGTCATATGTTTTGAGATACTATGTCCATAAAACTAGTTGCTCAATAAAAGTGGTATAAATAAGGCAAAAAGGCGGTTTGATTATGATAGATTATTTTTTGATTGGGATAAAATCGATGATGAAAAGCTCGGTTTTGACTTTTGCTATTTACTTTGTGTCCTTCCTTCTTTTACTGATTCTATGGCGCCGTTATATCATTGTGCGTCAAAGTGGTGGAAACTTTTTTGCCCCATTTCATATTGCTAAGGGAAGATTTTATATCCATAATGCTTATGTTTTTAGAAAGCGAATTATACCACTGAATAATATTAAAAAGATTGAGGTCCATTTTATTCCAAGTGTTAAATTGAATGGAGCTAGATATTTTTTGAGTATCCAACAAAAGAACGGAAAAGCTCTGGCCTTTTTCTTTGGCCAATCAAAAGAGAATGATAAGCTTGTCAGAAATCTAAAAAATGAAACGAAAAACTATCATATCAAAGTCATCATTCACTGACAATTCCAAATATTGGAGAGGGATAAAGATGGATAGGCTACAAATAATCAGAAATAATCAGCATTTAAAAAGATTACTTTTAGATGAGTGTGATATTTACTTTTATGATCACATTAGAGAGGTGCAGTTTTCTAACAACGATGAGGAATATTCTCTAGCTTGTCAGGCCTTTGCCCAGGACGGTAGTGGGGGAGAAATTGGCTTTATAGGGAGTGAAGGCCAAGTTGGTCGGGATGAAAACAGGCTTGAACTTCTATGTTTTGAATCTTGGCGTCAACCGCGTTTGCGCAAGGCTTCCAAATGCGTTTTAACCTGCTTGACTTTCTCTTCGGTAAACAGCTTGGCAATGTTTTTCCAAATGCTGTGATAACCGTAAGGACCATGTTGCATTTCGGCTTTTGCTTCTTCCACCGGCCAGCCTTGATAGATGATGCGGTACATTCCGGCAATCAAACCAGTGCGGTCCGCGCCGTGATAACAATGGATAAGTACCGCGCCATTTTGCTGTTGTTTTTCAATCAGGTATAGGATTTCCGCAATCTCTTTCGGCTTAATGCTCCATGACAGCAACGGACGGTTTAGCAAGGTTAAACCATACGCCTTCAAATGGTCGTCATCGTTGCGGTCGAAAAAGCGCAAGTTGATCACGCTTTGAATGCCCAGTTTGACGATGGCTTCCCCATCTTCGGCAACAGGCTGCTCGCTGCGGTAAAGCTTGTCGTCGATACGATAAAGGTTGGCATCGTGTTTGACGGGCGTTGCCCAGCGTTCGGACTGAACGGCTTTGCTGCCGTTATCCGTCGGTGCGGACGAACAAGCGATGGGCAAGCCGGAAGCGAGAAGGCACAATAAAAGACGGCGCATAAAATTCCTGTATGAAAATCAATTGAAAATCAAAATATCATGCGATTCTATCAAAACCCGTTCGGATATTCTATCCGCGCAAACCGCGTTACAATAAAGCCTCTTTTTTCAGACGGCCTTTCATCATGACCTGCCTTGCTTGGAACACCACGCCTTCCCTTGCTGCCCTTTGCCACGCTATCGAACAACATACCGCGCCGCTTTATTTGATTGTCTGTCTGCCTGAAAACCATATTCCCGATTTTCCGCTGTCAAATCATCCCTCCGAGCTTGAAGGCCGTCTGAACAACCGTCTCGCTCAAGCCATGAAATGTCTTCAGTTCAACAGCGTCAATGTTTTAGAAAACCTATTGCCTGATGTGCATCTCTGGCTGGTGCCGCCACACCGCGCCGACCGCTTACACGAACATTTCCATCATATCGAATGGCAAACCGAAGCCATACCCCAATCCGCCCCAACTCCCCTAAAACCTTGGTTCAGACGGCCTGAACATCAAGCCGCGCCCGAACACGTCCTGATTATCGGCGCAGGCATTGCCGGCGCGGCAACCGCGCGTAAACTGGCTGAACACGGCGTACGCGTTACGGTTTTGGAAGCAGGCAAAGCGGCGCAGGCAGGCAGCGGCAACCGCCAAGGCTTGCTCTACGCCAAAATATCGCCACACGATACCGAACAAACCGAGCTGTTGCTGACAGGCTACGGCTACACGCGCCGATTGTTGGAAGACTTGCTGCCTGATTCCGACGTATGGGGCGGCGACGGCGTATTGCATTTAAATTTTGACGGCAGCGAACGCAAACGCAATCAGGCCTTGGGTTTGCAACACCAGCATAAACACCTCTACCGCAGCGTATCTGCCGAAGAGGCTGCATCCATCGCAGGCATAGACGTATTTTCAGACGGCCTTTACTGGCCGCAAGGCGTATGGCTGAATCCGCCCGCCGTCGTACATACATTATTAAATCATCCACTGATCGAGTTGCACGAACACTCGCCACTGACCGCCGTATCGCATGATGGCACACAATGGACGGCACACACGCCGGACACGCATTTCAACGCCAGCCATATTGTTTACTGCATGGGCGCGCACAGCCCGACTGCCGCCGACACCAACGTCTCCGCCCTGCCTTTCCGCCAAATCCGCGGACAAACCGGCGTTGTATCCGCCAGCCCGTTTTCACAAAAACTGCGTTGCGCCATTTCCGGCGAAAGCTACATCAGCCCGAGCTGGCAAGGCCGCCACTGCTACGGCGCGACATTTGTGCTCAACAGCAACGATGAAACTTGGTATCCGCACGAAGAAACCGAAAACCGCGCCGCTCTGCAACAGCTCAATCCCCCATTGGCACAATCCCTATTTGAGCAAGATTCGTTTTCAGACGGCCTTCAAGACACACAAGGCCATGCCGCCCTACGTTGCGACAGCCTAGACCACTTGCCCGTTGTCGGCGCACTCGGCGACATCGCCGCCATGCAGTCCGCCTACGCCAAACTGGCATTGGACAAAAACTACCGCCTCGACAATATCCCCTGCCCTTACCTGCCCAATGCCTACATCAATACGGCACACGGCACGCGCGGACTGGCGACAGCCCCCATCTGCGCCGCCACCATTGCGGCCGAAATACTCGGCTTGCCCCATCCGCTATCGCAAAGGCTGAGAACCACGCTACACCCCAACCGCGCCATCATCCGCGCGATTGTTCGGCAGCAGCCGTTGTTATCCGTTTAAAGATTTCGTTTTAAATAAAAAAGGCCGTCTGAAAGTCATCAAAACTTTCAGACGGCCTTTAGCTATCCGTTAACTGCTTAGAATTTCCATTCCAGCGATACAGCGTAATTGCGGCCTGGGGCGCGATAGCGGTCTAAGCCTTTGCCATCGCGGTCAACCCCGTTGGTGGTGCTGTAGCTGTACAGGCCGCGCAGGGAGTCCCAAGTGGTGTATTTGCGGTTGAACATATTGTACACACCGGCACGCAAAGTCAGGTTTTTAGCCGGTTTGTAGAAGCCGTACATATCAAACACATAAGCCGATTTGTTCAGCCATGGATAATCTACTACTTTTTCTTGCAAAGGCGTACCCCAACCGGTGTTTTCAAACACGGTGTACTGCGCATCTTTGGCTTTTTTCGCACCCAAATAAGTCAGGCGGGAGAATACACCCCATTTTTCGCTCGGGCTCTCGTAATCGACACCGGCAATCACTTTCAGAGGCTGAGTGGACAACAGGCTGTTGTTGCCAGACAGTTTGCTCTTCGCGTAGCCGACAGAACCAAACAGTTTCCAGCCTTCAGGTACGAAAGAAACCACTTGTCCCAAATTCAGACGGCCTGTCAGCTCAAGACCACGGATTCGGGCCTTGTCGATGTTTTGCATCTGCCATTCCAGTTTTTCGGAATAAGGATTGCTACAAATACCATAGTAGTAATTCATCTGAGTACAGCCGACATCGCCACTGGTGGTCAGCTTCTGCTCTTCAGACAAGAAGTTGCGGTAATTGCTTTGATACAGGTTGGCATCCAAAGTACCTTTTTCGCTGCGGCCTTGCAGAGAAAGGGTATGGGTGGTGCTGCGCTCGGCTTTCAGGTTCGGATTAGGCAACCAGGTACCTGAGCCGTGGTTGTAAGTGAAATACACTTCAGACGCATTCGGCACGCGGAAACCGGAAGTTACATCGTAACCCAAACGCCATGTCTGACTCAGCTGTGCAGCCAAGCCGACAAAACCGCTCCAGCCTTTATAAGTGTTGGCTGCAGGTGGTGTTTTGTCACAAGCATGACACTCGGCATTCAGTTGCTGCGGCGTCATTTTGGTGTAGTCGTAACGGATACCTGCGCGGCTGCTGAACACGTCGTTCCATTGGATTTGGTCAGACAGCGAGAAACCGTAGTTGTTGGTTTTCACCGGATGCTGAATCGTGCTGGTCGTGCGCAAAATACGGCCGCTGAAGTAGTAATCGTCGCGGTTTAAGTTTTCAAACTCACGTTGGCTGGCAAATGTTTTAAACGACAGGCGGTGTTGCCCGCCCAGTTGCAACGGCTGGCTGTCCATACGCAGCGTAATGCGTTTGAAGGTTGTATCCATGCTGCGGTTGTAGATTTCGTCCAAATCCTTCTGGTTGTAGTTGCGCGTCCAGGTGGAATAATCCATCGGGAACGAGCCTTTGTAGTTAACTGCCGCCACTTTGGTTTTCTGATAATCGAAGTCCGCTTTCAACAACGACAACCAATTCGAATCGGGCGTCCACTCGTAAAACAGGTTGGCATTGCGCCGTCTGTTGACATCGTCGGCTTCGCGCCAAGAAGAAGCGGTCAGGTTATAAGACTCTTCAGTCGTGTAATTGTGGCCCTGCTGACCGTTGAGCGATGCGCCGATACGGTGGTTGTCGTTGATTTGATAAGCAATCTTACCCAAGAAGCTGTGGTATTTATGTTTGGACGGATCAGGAATACCGCGCGCAGAACCACGGATATTCGCTCCGCTTCCGGCACCCTCTACCGGATAGCCACGCTCGCCCGCGCTTTCGGTCTCATGGCCGCGACGTTGCGAATACAGCAAAGCGGCATCCACGCGGTCGTTGCTCACGCCGAAACCGAGTGTATTTGTCCATTCGCGGTTGCGGCTGCTGTAACCGTTTTTCATCATCACGCCGAACTGACGCTCAGGCAACAGCAAATCATGACCTTGCAGGGTTTGGTAATTCACGCCGCCACCCAAGGCACCGCTACCGGTATTAAAAGAGTCTGCGCCCTTCACGATTTCAATGTTGCGCACGAGTTCAGGGTCGATAGACAGACGCGAACTGTTGAAGTTGCCATAACGGGCATACAGTGAGTTTTCTTCCGAATCAGGCAGGCTCACGCCGTCAATGCTGACACCGACACGGTTGCCTTCCACGCCGCGCACAGCAAAGCCTTTTTGATGGCGGCCACTGTCGCTCAGGCCGACGTCGGTGGAATAACGTACCAAGTCTTTGTTGTCGCGTACCATTTCTTGTTGGATACGGCCAAGGTTGACACGTTCCACGGCTGCAGGCGCATTGCGCTGGCCTTTAACGCGGACTTCTTTTATCTCTGCTTTAACGGGTGTGGTTTCAGTTGCAGCTTCATCCGCTGCCAAGACTGGATTGCCGAAAATACTGCCGACCAGCGCGGCAATAGGGAGCATTTGTAATGGTTTCATATTATCAACTCAAGGTGTAATGGATTGTTCATCCATCAGTTAATGCATAATAAATTTTCTGATAATCATTAATATTTAATAAGACAGCAACCCGTACAAATAAATCTGTGTCGTGTAATTAAAGGTCTCTGCAAACATCCATGTCGAGACCTTGTTTTTTTTTCATTATTTTTAGTGTCTGTGCGGCGTCATGCCTTCGGGGGCTTCTGTGCCTTCCGGCAAACCGAAGGTTTCACGCAGAATCACTTTATAGAAGGCAAATGCTTCCTGCGCGCCTTGAATGGCTTCTGCTTCTGCTTCCGGAGTTAAGTTCAGGGCATTCAGGTGCTCGACGAAGGCGCGCCAGTGTTTGCCGCGGCCGTTGGGATGCGGGGCCAGGTGGCGTGCGCCGTGTTCGCCGTTGTATTCGAGTTTTTGAGCGTGTTTGAACAAGAAAGCGGCACCCAAATTTGAACCTTCGGCGCAATAGAGCCAGCCGATGGCTTTATTGCCTGTTTCATGCGGCAATTCTTTGTCGAATTTGTAAGGCTCTTCGCCCAAGTCTTTTAGGTCTTGGGTTACGGCATCGTAACGCGCCATGTATTCGAGTTCGGGAATGGCTTTGTTCAATTCGGCATCTTTATAGATGTGATCGACAGCTTTGTGGAAAACTGATTGGAGTTTCAAAAATTTGATGTAGTTTTCTTTGCTGACGAAAGGCTGGACAAACATAACCAAGTTATCAACGCTGTCGTGTGTAACTGTGGTTTGCTCTTTCAAGCGTTTGGCGAAAGTCAGCTCTTGTGTTTCACTCATGATGTTTCCTTTGAATAGGGGGCAAACGGCTTCAGACGGCCTCTATTGTTTTGAAATGCCGTCTTCTTTGAAAAAATCGTTTTAAAAATAAAGAATGTAACTTTTTAAATGCTTCCGGCTCAGTGTTGGCGTGCCTTTTGCAATTCAATAAGTCTCATCATTTTTTATAATTAGAATATATATCATTTTTATTTCAATGGCAATAAACTCAATTGGGTCTTATTAATAAAATCTAACGGCCCATAGCCAGCGTCTTCTGAAACCTTTGCTGCCTTTTCAGACGGCCTTCTTATGAAGCAGCCGCCATTCAACCAAATATCTGCTAAATTTGTGCTATCCTGCTGTTTTCATTTATAATGCGACACTCTTTGCACCTTCTTTACCCCCTGCCGAACCATGAAACGGATTCCTGCCTACCATCGCTGGTGGCGCTACAAGTCTTATCTTCCTGATGCGACGCTGCCTGCACATACGGTGGAATGCCCCGATTGCGGCTGCCGTATGGATATTCCGCGCCTGCGTCAGGGGCAGGAAGCGCATTGTCCGGTATGCAACCATGAAATCGTAGAGGTGGAAAACAATCCGTATATCGCGCCGATCGCCTATGCGCTGACAACCTTGATTCTGATGGCGTTTGCGTACAATATGGTGTATATCCGCGTCGATTTGTTCGGCGTGACATCGATTTTGTCGTTGCCGCAAATGATGCGGCTTTTGATTTCGCTGGATTATGGTTTTCTGGCGGAAGTGATGTTTATCCTTACTTTCGGTGCGCCTTTACTGTTTTTACTGCTCTGCCTGTATGTTTATACGGCTTTGATACGCGAAAAGGCCTACCCTGCGCTGCGCTTTGCGACGCGTGTATTGGTGCGGCTGCGTCATTGGATTATGGTGGATGTGTTTTTCATCTCCACTTTGGTGGCGTATATCAAGCTCTCGTCCGTTGCTACGGTAGAGTTCGGCTCGGCGTTTTATCTGATGTTTCCGCTGTCGGTCATGCTGATTCGGACTTCGGTATCGATTCCGCAGCATTGGGTTTATTATAAGATTCACCGTTTAACCGGCGGCCATGCGGTTCAGACGGCCTCTGAAGACAAAATCTGTTGCAGCCGCTGCCTGTATTTCCGCAATAAAGACGAGCAGCCTTGCGGCGTATGCGGCGCAGACTTATACCGCCGCCGCCCGAAAAGCCTGAGCATTTCGCTGGCGTTTTTAGTGGCGGCGTTTATCCTGTATTTCCCTGCCAACATCCTGCCGATTATGATTTCGTCCAACCCGACGGCTTTGGAGATCAATACGATTTTCAACGGCATTGTTTATATGTGGGACGAAGGCGACCGGTTGATTGCCGTGATTATCTTTAGTGCCAGTATTATGCTGCCGGTTTTGAAGATTATTGCGATGGCGGTTTTGATTTATTCCGCATACTTCAAACCTGTGATGAGCGCGGACAAAATGTCGGTTTTGTATCGGATTACCGAATCCATCGGCCGCTGGTCGATGATTGATATTTTTGTGATTATTCTTTTGATGAGTTCGTTCCACACCAATATGGCACGCGTCGTGCCGGGTGGTGCAGCGATTTACTTCTGCCTGGTCGTTATTTTGACCATGCTTTCTGCCTATTATTTCGATCCCCGTCTGATTTGGGACAAGCAACAGCAGCTTTCAGACGGCCTTGATTCTGACCAGACCTTAACACAATGAAAAAACACGATTCTTCACCCAATTATCACGCACCGGCGCGTGTCAAGAAAACCAATGTCTTCACGTCTGTCGTGTGGCTGATTCCGCTGATTGCGCTGATTGCCGGCGGCTGGCTTTTGGTTAAAGACATCCGCAACCGCGGCCCTGTCGTTACACTGTTGATGGACAGCGCGGAAGGCATCGAAGTCAACAACACCGTTATTAAAGTGTTGAATGTCGATGTCGGACGCGTTACCCGCATCAAATTGCGCGACGACCAAAAAGGCGTGGAAGTCACTGCGCAGCTCAGCGCCGATGCCAAAGACCTTATCCGCAGCGATACCCAATTTTGGGTGGTCAAACCGCGTATCGACCAAAGCGGCGTTACCGGCTTGGGCACTTTGCTTTCCGGTTCATATATTGCATTTACACCGGGCAAAAGCCAAGAAACCCAAGATGTGTTTGTCGTGCAGGACATTCCACCGATTGCCGCCATCGGCCAAAGCGGCCTGCGCCTGAATTTGATCGGCAAAAACGACCGCATCCTCAACGTCAGCAGCCCTGTTTTGTATGAAAACTTTATGGTCGGTCAAGTAGAAAGCGCGCATTTCGACCCGTCCGACCAAAGCGTGCATTACACCATTTTCATCCAAAGCCCCAACGACAAACTGATTAATTCGGAAAGCCGTTTCTGGTTGGAGAACGGCATCAATATCGAAACCACAGGCAGCGGCGTCAAACTCAACTCCGCCCCTCTGCCTGCCCTGCTGTCGGGCGCGATTTCGTTTGATTCGCCGAAAACCAAAAACAGTAAAAACGTCAAAAGCGAAGACAGCTTCACGCTTTATGACAGCCGCAGCGAAGTTGCCAACCTGCCTGACGAGCGCTCGCTGTATTACACTGCGTTTTTCAAACAATCCGTACGCGGACTGACTGCCGGTTCGCCCGTCGAATATAAAGGGCTTAATGTCGGCGTGGTTTCCGATGTTCCTTATTTCGACCGCAACGACAGCCTGCATTTGTTTGAAAACGGCTGGATTCCCGTGCGCATCCGCATTGAGCCTTCCCGTTTGGAAATCAATGCCGACGAGCAAAGCAAAGAGCATTGGAAACAACAATTTCAGACGGCCTTAAACAAAGGTCTGACTGCCACCATCTCCAGCAACAACCTGCTGACCGGCAGCAAAATGATTGAGTTGAACGATCAGCCTTCCGCCTCGCCCAAGCTGCGACCGCATACCGTTTATGCCGGCGATACCGTTATCGCAACCCAAGGCGGCGGTTTGGACGATTTGCAGGCAAAAGTGGCCGACTTGTTAGACAAGTTCAACAATCTGCCATTGGATAAAACCGTTGCCGGCTTGAACGGCTCACTTGCCGAACTCAAGTCCACACTCAAATCCGCCAATGCCGCTTTAAGCTCTATTGACAAACTGGTCGGCAAACCGCAAACGCAAAACATTCCGAACGAGCTGAACCAAACCCTGAAAGAGTTGCGTCAAACCCTGCAAGGTGTATCGCCGCAATCGCCTATCTACGGCGATGTACAAAATACGCTGCAAAGTTTGGACAAGACCCTCAGAGACGTTCAACCCGTGATTAATACTTTGAAAGAAAAACCCAATGCGCTGATTTTCAACAGCAGCAGCAAAGACCCTATCCCGAAAGGAAGCCGATAATGCGCCTCTTCCCGATTGCCGCCGCCCTGACGCTTGCCGCCTGCGGCACCGCGCAAAGCACACAATATTTCGTCCTACCCGACAGCCAATACATCCGTCCGGCTGCACAAGGCAACGAAATCGCGGTTAAAGTCAATCTTGCCGAACCGCTTGCCAACGGCGGCCTTGTTTACCAAACCGACGCCTATCATGTGAATCTGGCGAAAAACCACCTTTGGGCAGCACCACTCGATGGCGCGTTGGCAGCAAACCTCAGCAACAAGCTCAACCGCCTCAATCCGCATCGCACCTTTGTGCCTGCTTCACGCAGCCAAAGCAGCCAAACCCTGAAAGTCTATATCGAAGCCTTCCAAGGCAGCTATCAGGGGCAGACCACCATCAGCGGTTATGCACAATGGCCGGACGGACGCAGCAAACCGTTTAACGCCATTACGCCGCAACAAGGCGACGGCTATACCGCCATGCTTGAATCATTGGAAAACGGTTTGTCACAGGTTGCCGATACGATTGCCTATTAAACCAAAGGCCGTCTGAAAAACTTTCAGACGGCCTTTTTTATGTTTCAAACATTCATTACAACGCGCGGTCAAAATACAAAGCCACGCCGGAACGCTCGCTCATCGCCAACAAATAATCCATCAATTTTTGCGGCCATTGAATACCGCGCACAACGGTCAGGTTGCGCAAAATAGGGAACGTCAGGATATCTTCCAAACTAATTTCTCCACCCAAGCCCTCGCCTTCGCACACCAGCGCTTCCAGTTCTGCCAAGTCTTGATGCAGACGCTCCAGATATTGTGCCGTTTTATTCAGATTAGTCTCGAAATTGCCGATACTTTTCTCTTTTTTGTCGATAAAGTATTTTTTCGCTTCATCGGTCTCAAATTCGGGCAGGCCGATTTTAACCATGCGCGGCTGTACCAATTTGTTATTGTATTCGCCCACTTTATCCAACCAAGCCTGAACCTCGGGACGAACCTCTTCTTTCAGACGGCCTTGATCGATGTAACGGACAATATCCAAACTCTCACCCATAAACGAACCGTCTTCTTTTTGCAAAATCGGCACTTGTTTTGAGCCAATCATGCCAATCGGCGTAGCTTCGTCATCGTTTGCTAAAACGACCTCTTCCACCGCTACATCGCGCAAGCCGAAAATCATCCGCGCACGGACGCAAAACGGGCAATGGTCGTAAATATACAGTTTCATCGAAATGCTCCTTAAAATTTCAAAACGGTTAACCATAACACCCAAGGCCGTCTGAAACAAGGTGTTCTGAAACATAGTGCCACATTCGCATACAAATCTAGGGCTGCCGGCAATAAACTGTTACAATGGCAACGTTTTTATCAAAAAGAAAAAAACGCACGCCATGACCACTATTCGCCAAACGCCCCAAACATCGAGTGCAACGCTGGAAGGCCTCCTCGCTTGGTTCGACGGCTATGTTGCCGCGCTGCCCGATTCCGATAAAAACCTGATTCAGACGGCCTTTGACTTAGCTAAAGAACATTACCCCGCCGATGCACTAACGACTTACGGCGAGCCATTGCTGGAACATTTTCTCGGCTCGATGCAAATCGTCAGCGAACTCGACCTCTTGCCTGATGCCGTGGCCGCTACGATTTTGTCCGACATCGGCAAATACGTTCCCACTTGGCACGAATTGGTTACCGAACGCTGCAACAGCACCGTTTGCGAACTGGTCAAAGGTGTGGACGAAGTGCAGAAACTGACCCAATTCGCCCGCGTGGACAGCCTTGCCACACCGGAAGAACGCAGCCAACAGGCCGAAACCATGCGTAAAATGCTGTTGGCGATGGTTACCGACATCCGCGTCGTCCTGATCAAACTGGCCATGCGTACGCGCACCCTGCAATTCTTAAGCAACGTTCCCGACAATCCTGAAAAACGCGCCGTTGCCAAAGAAACCCTCGACATTTTTGCCCCGCTCGCCAACCGCTTGGGCGTGTGGCAACTCAAATGGCAGCTCGAAGATTTGGGCTTCCGCCATCAAGAGCCGGAAAAATACCGTGAAATCGCCCTGCTTTTGGACGAAAAACGCACCGAGCGCCTCGAATACATCGAAAATTTCCTCAATATCCTGCGTACGGAACTGAAAAAATACAATATTCATTTTGAAGTTGCCGGAAGACCGAAGCACATCTACTCCATTTACAAAAAAATGGTGAAGAAAAAGCTCACTTTCGATGGCTTGTTCGACATCCGTGCCGTACGGATTTTGGTGGACACCATTCCCGAGTGTTACACCACGTTGGGCATTGTCCACAGCCTCTGGCAGCCGATTCCGGGCGAGTTTGACGACTATATCGCCAACCCGAAAGGCAACGGCTATAAAAGTTTGCATACCGTCATCGTCGGCCCGGAAGACAAAGGCGTGGAAGTCCAAATCCGCACCTTCGACATGCACCAATTCAACGAATTCGGTGTCGCCGCCCACTGGCGTTATAAAGAAGGCGGCAAGGGCGATTCCGCCTACGAACAGAAAATCGCCTGGTTGCGCCAACTCTTAGACTGGCGTGAAAACATGGCCGAAAGCGGCAAAGAAGACCTTGCTGCAGCCTTTAAAACTGAGCTGTTCAACGATACGATTTATGTTTTGACCCCTCACGGCAAAGTCCTCTCCCTGCCTACGGGCGCCACCCCCATCGACTTTGCCTATGCCCTGCACAGCAGCGTGGGCGACCGTTGCCGCGGCGCAAAAGTCGAAGGACAAATCGTACCGCTGTCAACGCCTTTGGAAAACGGTCAACGCGTTGAAATCATTACCGCCAAAGAGGGAAATCCTTCCGTCAACTGGCTCTACGAAGGCTGGGTCAAATCCAACCGCGCCATCAGCAAAATCCGTGCCTACATCCGCCAGCAAAATGCGGATACCGTGCGCGAAGAAGGCCGCGCCCAGTTGGACAAACAGTTGTCAAAAATCTTCCCCAAACCTAATCTGCAAGCATTGGCGGAAAAACTCGGCTTCAAAAAAACTGACGAACTCTATACGGCCATCGGTCAGGGCGAAGTTTCCAACCGCGCCATCCACAAAGCCTGCGGCGCACTGAATGAGCCGCCTCCTGTGCCGATTGATGAAACCAATATCGTTAAGCAGTCCAAAATCAAAAAAGGCGGCAAAAACGGCATTTTGATTGACGGCGAAGACGGCCTGATGACCACGCTTGCCAAATGCTGCAAACCGGCACCTCCTGACGATATTGTGGGCTTTGTTACGCGCGACCGCGGTATTTCCGTCCACCGCAATACCTGCCCTTCTTTCCGCCACCTTGCCGAGCAGGCTCCGGAAAAAGTGTTGAATGCAAGCTGGGCAGCCTTGCAAGAAGGACAAGTATTTGCCGTCGATGTCGAAATCCGCGCTCAAGACCGCTCCGGTTTGCTGCGCGACGTTTCGGATGCGCTGGCGCGTCATAAACTCAACGTTACCGCGGTGCAAACCCAATCGCGCGATTTGGAAGCCAGTATGCGCTTTACCCTTGAAGTCCGCCAAGTCAACGACCTGCCGCGCGTATTAGCCAGCTTGGGCGACATCAAAGGCGTTTTAAGCGTAACGCGCTTATAATTCCCATTCCCCCATCTAAAGGCCGTCTGAAAGTATTGCTTTCAGACGGCCTTTCACACATCGGCTGCCAATATATAACCTACGCTTCTATCCTTACAATCAGCCGTTATTTCCTGTCCGCCATATTCTCAGGCAAACTCGCCATCTGCATGATAAAGAAAGATATTTTTATTCTTATATTAACCTTAAGGAAACTTCATGGACACACGAGACCTGTTCCCTCATGAAATTTTGCAGGACGCCATCGGCAAAAGTTGCGCCAAATCTGAATTCAGCATCAAGATGTTGGTGATTTTGAGTTTCTTGGGCGGCGGTTATGTCGGCTTCGGCTATCTTGCCTGCCTGCGCGTCATCAGCGGCATTCCAGCCGAATGGAACGGCCTGGCCGCCCTTTTGGGCGCATCCGTGTTCCCTATCGCACTGATTTGTATCTTAATCGGCGGCGGCGAGTTGGCAACAGGCAATATGATGATTATGGCTTTGGGCAGATTGACCGGCCGCGTCAGCACCCACAAACTGGTACGCAACTGGCTCATTGTCAGCTTGGGCAATCTAGCAGGCGCCGTTGCCATGGCCTATTTTCTCGGCCACTACGTCGGCCTTGCCGAAGGGCCGGCCACAGCGAAAACCATTGCTATTGCCGAAGCTAAAGTCAATATGGACTTCGGCCGCGCATTCGTTTCTGCCATCGCATGTAACTGGATGGTGTGTATGGGCATCTGGTTTTACTTCGGCGCACGCCATACTTCAGGACGAATCTTAGCCATGTGGTTCCCTGTTATGATCTTCGTATTAATCGGCTTTCAACACTTTGTTGCCAATATGTTCATCATTCCTGCCGGCATTTGGGCGGGCGCAAACGTCAGCTGGGGTCAATTTTTCTACAACATGATTCCCGTTTTCTTAGGCAACGTCCTGGGCGGGTCATCCTTTGTCGCAGCCTCTTATCTCTTTGCTTACAAACACTTACTAAAAGACGATTTTTCTATTTAATGTAGCCTTTTTTTCTAAAAACCCCGTATTTGCCCGACACAGATACGGGGTTTCTGCACAAGGCCGTCTGAAAGTCCAAGTCGTTTAATTACTTTTTCTCTTTAATCCCCAAAAAACATCAGGAAAGATAGTTTCACACACTTTCCTTCGTCATCATCGGTAAAAATTTATATATTTTTATGTTTTTAAATGACTTAGCCAAAAGGCGGCATCAATTTCGAATAAAGGCTGAGTTCTTCGCTTTGCAAAAGCGACTTTTTACGGTATGCTGGTTTAAATTATTTACAATTTAATGCATTAAAATTTCGTATTTTATTGTATTTGAAAATAATTTATCCTGTCTCTCTCGCAAAAAACAGGATTTTTAAGCTGTATTTTTATTAGAAAAAAGTTTGGGTATGAATTGCTTGCAATTTCAAACCCGTTTTAAAAGTTAGATGAGGAATAAGTACATGAATCCCATGTATATCACTTTCGCGATCTATTTGGTCGCCGTATTACTGATCGGCCTCGCCGCCTATTTTTCAACACGAAACTTCGACGACTACATTCTCGGTGGCCGCAGCTTAGGTCCGTTCGTGACTGCGATGTCTGCCGGTGCTTCCGATATGTCAGGTTGGCTTTTGATGGGTTTGCCCGGTGCCATTTACCTGAGCGGTTTGAATGAAGCTTGGATTGCCATTGGTCTGATTGTGGGTGCATACCTCAACTGGCTCTTGGTTGCAGGCCGTCTGCGCGTACATACCGAATACGCCAACAACGCGCTGACGCTTCCTGATTACTTCTTTCACCGCTTCGGTGCCGGCGGTCACTTGATGAAAGTGGTTTCTGCACTGATTATCTTGTTCTTCTTCACTATTTACTGTGCTTCAGGCATCGTAGCCGGTGCTACCCTGTTCCAAAGCCTGTTCCACGGTATGTCTTACACTCAAGCCATGTGGCTGGGTGCCGGCGCGACCATCGCCTACACTTTCTTGGGCGGTTTCTTGGCAGTAAGCTGGACCGATACCCTGCAAGCTTCTTTGATGATTTTTGCATTGGTACTGACTCCTGTCATGGTGTACTTGGGTTTGGGCGGTGCAGATCAAATGAACGCTGCCATCCAACAAGTTGCCGCTTCTACCGGTAAAGAATACGGCAGCCTGTTTGCCGGTACTACTTTCATCGGCATTATCTCTACCGCCGCTTGGGGCTTGGGCTATTTCGGCCAACCGCACATCTTGGCCCGTTTCATGGCTGCTGAAAGCGCTAAATCTTTGGTTTCTGCACGCCGTATCGGTATGACTTGGATGATTCTGTGTATGGCCGGTGCCGTGGCTGTCGGCTACTTCGGTATCGCTTACTTCGGTGCCAACCCTGCCCACGTTGATGAAATGAACGGCAACCACGAACGTATCTTCATCGCTTTGGCCACCCTGCTTTTCAACCCTTGGATTGCCGGTATCATCTTGAGCGCGATTCTCGCCGCCGTAATGTCCACCCTGTCCTGCCAATTGTTGGTTTGCTCCAGCGCGATTACCGAAGACTTCTACAAAGGCTTCCTGCGTAAAAAAGCACAACAAGCCGAGTTGGTATGGATTGGCCGTCTGATGGTTTTGGCGATTGCCGTGATTTCCATCCTGATTGCTTCTGATCCTAACAGCAAAGTATTGGGCTTGGTGGCTTATGCATGGGCAGGTTTTGGTGCCGCATTCGGTCCGGTTGTTATCCTGTCTGTACTGTGGAAACGCATTACTGCCTACGGCGCACTCTCCGGCATGATTGCAGGTGCACTGACTGTAGTAGTTTGGGCCGAGTGGATCAAAAAACCTGCTTTGGCCGCACAAGAAACAGGTTTCGCTACTGTCTATGAAATCGTTCCTGGCTTTGTCATTTGCACACTCGTGATTGTTTTGGTGTCCCTGATCGACAAAAAACCTTCACGCGAATTGCAAGAACGCTTTGAAAAAGCAGACGCAGAATACCGCGCCTCTAAATAAGACGTTTTCAGACGGCCTGCATGATTCAGTGCAGGCCGTCTGTCTGTGTTATGAAATAAACTGTTTCAAAATAATCTGAGCCTTGTCAGAAAAAACAGCAATTTATGCGGATGCATCTTGTATCCGCATCATAATTTTATTACGATATTACTATCCTTCAGAATGCTTGTTTTAGCAGTCTTAATTCAGGCCGTCTGAAACCATGAAAAAACCTTTGGAGAACATAAATAATGTTTAACTTCGCTTTTCCAACACAAACTCCTCTGCGTCAAGCTGTAACTGATGCCTACCGCCGTGATGAAATCGAGGCCGTTCAGGATATGTTGCAACGTGCACAGATGACCGACGAAGAACGCAATGCCGCCTCCGAGCTTGCCCGTCGTTTGGTTACCCAAGTCCGTGCCAGCCGTACCAAAGCCAGCGGTGTAGATGCTTTGATGCACGAATTCTCTCTCTCCAGTGAAGAAGGTGTTGCACTGATGTGTCTGGCTGAAGCCCTGCTGCGCATTCCGGACAATGCCACCCGTGACCGCCTGATTGCCGACAAAATCTCTGAAGGCAACTGGAAAAGCCACTTGAACAACAGCCCTTCCCTCTTCGTTAACGCGGCCGCATGGGGTCTGCTGATTACCGGCAAACTGACCGCGACAAACGACAAACAGATGAGTTCCGCATTGAGCCGTCTGATCAGCAAAGGCGGCGCCCCTCTGATCCGTCAAGGTGTGAACTACGCCATGCGCCTGCTGGGCAAACAATTCGTAACCGGTCAAACCATTGAAGAAGCGCTGCAAAACGGTAAAGAGCGTGAGAAAATGGGTTACCGCTTCTCTTTCGATATGTTGGGTGAAGCCGCATACACCGAAGAGGATGCCAACCGCTACTACAACGACTACGTTCAAGCCATTCACGCCATCGGTAAAGATGCCGCAGGCCAAGGCGTTTACGAAGGCAACGGTATTTCCGTCAAACTTTCCGCCATCCACCCTCGCTACTCACGCGCCCAACATGAACGCGTTATGAGCGAACTGTTGCCACGCCTGAAAGAATTGTTCCTTTTGGGTAAAAAATACGATATCGGTATCAACATCGACGCCGAAGAAGCCAACCGCCTCGAATTGTCTTTGGACTTGATGGAAGCTTTGGTTTCCGATCCTGACTTGGCCGGCTACAAAGGTATCGGTTTTGTTGTTCAAGCCTACCAAAAACGTTGCCCGTTCGTTATCGACTATCTGATCGACCTGGCTCGCCGCAACAACCAAAAACTGATGATCCGTTTGGTTAAAGGCGCATACTGGGACAGCGAAGTGAAATGGGCTCAAGTAGACGGCATGGAAGGCTATCCGACTTACACCCGTAAAGTCCACACCGACATCTCCTATCTCGCCTGCGCACGCAAACTCTTAGATGCGCAAGATGCAGTGTTCCCACAATTTGCTACCCACAACGCCTACACTTTGGGCGCGATCTACCAAATGGGTAAAGGCAAAGACTTCGAACACCAATGTCTGCACGGCATGGGCGAAACCCTGTACGACCAAGTGGTTGGCCCGCAAAACTTAGGCCGTCGCGTACGCGTGTATGCCCCGGTCGGCACACACGAAACCCTGCTTGCCTACTTGGTACGCCGTCTGTTGGAAAACGGTGCAAACTCTTCTTTCGTGAACCAAATCGTTGACGAAAACATCAGCATCGACCGCCTGATTAAGAGCCCGTTCGACACCATCGCCGAACAAGGCATCCACCTGCATCCGGCATTGCCTCTGCCGCGCGATTTGTATGGCAAAGGCCGTCTGAACTCCCAAGGCGTCGATTTCAGCAACGAAAACGTATTGCAAAATCTGCAAGAAAAACTCAACCAAGCTTCTTCCGAAGACTTCCACGCCGCGTCTATCGTCAATGGCGAAGCGCGTAATGTAGGCGAAGCTCAACCCGTCCGCAATCCTGCAGACCACAACGATGTTGTCGGCACTGTCAGCTTTGCCGATGCGGCATTGGCTCAAGAAGCTATTGGTGCAGCCGTTGCTGCCCTGCCGGAGTGGAGCGCCAAACCTGCTTCAGAACGCGCCGACTGCCTGCGCCGTTTTGCCGATTTGTTGGAACAACACACGCCTGCATTGATGATGTTGGCCGTCCGCGAAGCCGGTAAAACCCTGAACAACGCCGTTGCCGAAGTACGTGAAGCCGTTGACTTCTGCCGCTACTATGCCAACGAAGCTGAAAACACCCTGCCTAAAGATGCCAAAGCTGTCGGCGCAATCGTTGCCATCAGCCCATGGAACTTCCCATTGGCCATCTTTACCGGCGAAGTAGTTTCTGCATTGGCAGCCGGTAACACTGTTATCGCCAAACCTGCCGAACAAACCAGCCTGATTGCTACTTACGCCGTTTCCTTGATGCATCAAGCCGGTATTCCGACTTCTGCGCTGCAACTCGTACTTGGCGCAGGCGATGTCGGCTCTGCCCTGACCGGCGATGCCCGCATCGGCGGCGTGATCTTTACCGGTTCTACCGAAGTAGCGCGCCTGATCAACAAAGCCCTGTCCAAACGCGACGACAGCCCTGTCCTGATTGCCGAGACCGGCGGTCAAAACGCGATGATCGTGGACTCTACCGCCCTGCCGGAACAAGTCTGCCTCGACGTATTGAACTCTGCCTTCGACAGCGCGGGCCAACGTTGTTCCGCCCTGCGTATCTTGTGTGTTCAAGAAGATGTTGCCGATAAAATGGTCAACATCATCAAAGGCGCAATGGACGAATTGGTTGTCGGCAAACCGACCCAACTGACCACAGACATCGGCCCTGTCATCGATGCTGAAGCCCAACAAAACCTGTTGGCCCACATCAACAAAATGAAAGGCGTAGCTAAGGCTTACCACGAAATCAAAACTGCCGCCGACGTTGATGACAACAACTCTACCTTCGTTCGTCCAATCCTGTTTGAATTGAACAACCTGAACGAATTGCAACGCGAAGTGTTCGGTCCTGTACTGCACGTTGTCCGCTACCGTGCCAGCGAATTGGATCAGCTCATCGACCAAATCAACGCCAAAGGCTATGCTTTGACCAGCGGTGTACACAGCCGTATCGAAGGCACTGTCGACCATATCCGCGACCGTATCGAAGCCGGTAACATCTACGTTAACCGAAACATCGTTGGTGCTGTTGTCGGCGTACAACCTTTCGGCGGTCATGGCTTGTCCGGTACCGGTCCAAAAGCAGGCGGTTCATTCTATCTGCAACGCCTGGTTCGTACTCCTGAATGGGTTGCCCCAACCCTCAGCCGAATCGGCCAAGCAGACGAAGACGCACTCAAACGTTTGGAAACCCTGGTTCACAAACTGCCGTTTAACGCAGAAGAGAAAAAAGCCGCAGCCGCAGCTTTGGGTCACGCACGCGTCCGTACCCTGCGCAAAGCCGAAACCGTATTGGTCGGCCCGACCGGCGAACGCAACTCATTGAGCTGGCGCTCTCCAGAACGTGTTTGGGTACATGGCGGCAATCTGCTGCAAGCCTTCTCTGCCCTGACCGAGCTGGCAGCCGCAGGCATCCAAACCGTTGTTGAGCCAAACAGCCCACTGGCTTCCTACTCAGCCGATTTGGACGGTTTGTTGCAAGTCAACAGCAAACCCGAAAACGCAGGCATCAGCCATGTTGCCGCTATCGAGCCTTTGAGCAGCGAGCGCAAACAAGAGTTGGCCGGCCGCGACGGTGCGCTCATCCGCATCCTGCCTTCTGAACAAGGTCTGGATATCCTGCAAGTATTTGAAGAAATCTCTTGCAGTATCAATACTACCGCTGCCGGTGGTAACGCTAGCCTGATGGCAGTTGCCGACTAATCGTAGCCAAATCAAAGGCCGTCTGAAATTCAGACGGCCTTTTTTATGTTTTTTTATTTACATTTTTGCCGGATATTCGCACAAATCGTTAATCAAACATTTACTGCATTGCGGTTTCAAAGCCTTACACGTATAGCGGCCATGCAAAATCAACCAGTGATGGGCATCCATAAAAAATTCTTTGGGAATAAAGCGCATCAGCTTGTCTTCAACTTCACGCACATCCTTGCCCGGCGCGATTTTGGTGCGGTTGGCCACACGGAAAATATGGGTATCGACCGCCATAACAGGTTGCCCGAATGCAGTATTCAACACCACATTGGCTGTTTTACGGCCAACACCGGGCAAAGATTCCAAAGCCTCTCGGTCGGCAGGTACTTCACCGTTATATTTCTCCAGCAAAATACGGCAAGTCTGCATGATGTGTTTGGACTTGGTTTTGTAGAGGCCTATGGTTTTGGTGTATTCCATCACGCCGTCCAGCCCCAAATCCAACATAGCTTGCGGCGTATTGGCAACGGGAAAGAGTTTGGCAGTCGCTTTGTTCACGCCGACATCAGTTGCTTGTGCAGACAATAAAACGGCGATAAGCAGCTCAAATGGCGAGCTGAAATTCAACTCGGTAGTCGGATGAGGATTGGCAGCGCGGAAACGCTCGAAAATTTCTTGGCGGATTTGTTTGTTCATTGTTTGGATTATTTTTTTATTGGCGCAGCAATTATAGTGAAATCATGTTGATACGGCTACTTTAAGTAAACAAGGCCGTCTGAAGTTGTTTTCAGACGGCCTTGTTTTATAAAAGCATTGCTATTTTAAATGCTGTTTACTTCTTACTCAAAGTCAGTCCTGTCCAGCCAAACACCAGCGTCAGAGCCAAGCTCAAGTAGCAGAAGAAGGCGTAAGGCAGATATTCCCAAACAGGCACACCCAAGGCATGGCTGATGAATACGCCGCAGACGCTCCAAGGCACCAACGGGTTGATGACCGTACCCGCATCTTCCAGCGTACGGGCAAGGTTGCGCGAATGCAGGCCGAGTTTGTCATATACCGGCTTAAAGGTTTCGCCGGAAAGCAGGATACTTAAATATTGTTCGCCAATCAGGAAGTTGACGCCGACCGATGTCATGGCCACGCTGAAAGTAGCGCGTCCGGCATTGGTCAGGAACGCACGAATGGCCTCCAGCAAAGACGGAATCACACCAATGCTGAACAACAGGCCGCCCAAGCTCATGCCGAGTATCACGATGGTTTGCGTAAAGAACATGCTTTCTAAGCCACCGCGAGAAATCAAACGGGCAATGTCTTTAAATGCTTCGCCTTCGAGTTTGTATCCGCCGTAAAACCACGCGCCCAGCTGTTTCAAATCAGGCGTACTATGGAAGTAAGTCACAATCAGCGCCACCACAACGGTAAACAACATGGCCACAATGGCATTGACGCGCATCAGGGCGAGGACAACCAATAAAGCAAACGGAATCAGCGAGTAGGCATGCACCAAACCGGTTGCTTCCAATTGCGCGCGGAAAGCCTCGACGCTATTCATGTCATGCGCGGCAACATTGGGCAAGAGCCACAACATCAATGCCGCACTGATCAACCACGCAGGCACAGTGGTGTACATCATATTTTTGATGTGTTCGAACAAATCAATGCCGACAATCGAAGCGGAAATACCGGTCGTATCGGAAAGTGGCGACATTTTATCGCCAAAGAACGCACCCGACACAATCGCACCTGCCGTCATCGCCATATCGGCATGAAACGCAGCAGCCATACCCATAAATGCCACGCCGACAGTCGCACAAGTCGTCAAACTACTGCCGATGGAAATACCGATGATCGAGCAAAGCGCAAACGCCGAGAAATAAAAATAAGTCGGCGAAATCAATCCGAAACCGTAATACATCAGCGTCGGAATCGCACCACTCATCATTAGCGCGCTGACCATCAGGCCGATAAAGAAAAACAGATAAATCGCGCCCATGCCCTGCCCGACCGCGCCGATCATACCGTTTTGCATGTCTTGATATTTCAAGCCACGCATCAAACCGTACAAAAGCAAGACCACGATCGCCGTCACAATCGACATATGCGGCAGCCATTCAAGCGAAATAATCGTATAACCCATTGCCGCCACCAAAGCCAAGGCCACAGCGATGGCCTCAAAGCGCGGCATATTAAGTAAGGATTTGAAAGCAAACATTGTTCTTTGCCTTTTTAATAAGTATTTAACAGATTTTAGCATAACAGGCCGTCTGAAAAACCGGTTTCAGACGGCCTGTTGATTATTTTACGAAAACAACGCTCACAAATCCTTGCCATTTTCTTTAAAATAAACGAATTATTTAAAATAAAATATTTTTTAATTAAAATAAATGGAATTTTATTGCTTTTTAAAACGTCCATCATGTAAAAATGCCACTACTTGTTCGACCGTTTTACGGTTGAACAGCATACCGCTATGGCTGACAGGTAAAACGACATGATCGCGCATATTCGGACAATGCGTTTCGCTGACCAAAACCGTACCATCATGTTCGCCATGCAAACCTAAAACACGGCCCAGACCATACGGTTTGTTACCGGCGATACTGCCCAGCTCAACACCCTCTGGCAACTCAGGCATACTGCCGTCCAATGCCCCTTTGTAAGAGCCGCCCAATACCGGCTTTTGCAAACCCAAATTGAGCACACGTTGCGCGGCACGGCTGCCTTGATGCGGCGTACCCATGGTAACGATACGGCCGCTGACTTTATCCGGATATGCCGCTGCAAAATTGCGTAAGACCAGCCCGCCCAAACTATGGCCGACAAAGTGCAGCGTTTCATCAGCATGGTTCTCATCAATCCATCGCGCCAAGTCCTCAACATGCCGATTCATTGAGTGCAACACACTGCAATAATCGAACAGCACAACTTCAAAACCTTCTTGTTCCAGCAAATACGCCAGAGGTTTCATTACCCATGAATGCATGTGCAAGCCATGCAGCAAAATGATTTTGGCCATTTTTTCCTCCTGTCATTTAAATCATTATGCCACAAAGTAAAAAGGCCGTCTGAAAACCTGATTTCCAAGTTTTCAGACAACCTTCTGTTCAAACCATGCTTACTCGTCGGCTTTATAACCTTTGAGGGCAAAGAAGACGATGTAGAGGTAGCACACGGCAGGTGCAACATAAGAAATCATCATACCGAAATCATCAGCAATCTTACCTTGCAATAAAGGAATCAGCGCGCCACCAACGATGGCTGTACAAAGAATACCTGAAGCAGAATTGGTGAATTTACCAAGATTTTTGGTTGCCAGCGAGAAGATGGTCGGGAACATAATGGAGTTGAAAAAACCGATGGCAATCAGCGCCCACATGGCGACGTCGGCATTACCTTTACCAACCATGATGGCAATGACGAGCAAAGCAGTAGCAACTGAGGCATTAAAGGCAAGGTAGCGGTTTGGCGCGACTCGAGTCATAACTGCCGAACCGAGGAAGCGTCCGAACATTGCACCACCCCAGTAGTACGTCAGCATATCTGCACCTTCAGAATGACTCAATCCTTTCAGGAAGCCCAAAATATTGACCATGAAAGCGCCGATGGATACTTCCGCGCCAACGTAGCAGAAAATGCCGGCCATACCGAAAACAAGGTGTTTGTATTGCCACACGCTGTGTTTGCCGTCGTGATTATATTCGCTTTCCTCAACAGCAATTTTGCGTGCATCAGGCAGGCGAATCATTTTCACGAAGACGGCAAGGAGGATCAACAATCCCGCCAAACCTAAATAAGGGATTTGGACGGAAGCAATTTGCTCGGCTTTGCTAGCTTTCTGAGCCGCATCTGTAAAAATGAGAAGTGCACCGATTTTCGGAGCAATAGTCGTACCCAATGAATTGAATGCCTGCACCAAAGTCAGCGTTGCAGATTCTTTGCCCGGTTTCGCCAGCAGGGTCACATACGGATTACCCGAAACCTGCAACAGGGTTACGCCCGAAGCAAGAATGAAGAGCGCGCCCAAGAAAGTAGGATAAGATTGGCTGTCTGCGGCAGGATAAAACAACAAGCATCCGACGGCGGTCAGCAAGAAGCCGCTGATGACGCCATTTTTATAGCCGATTTTACCAACGAGAAAACCCATCGGAATCGACATGATGGCATAGGCGGTAAAGAAGCAGAACTGAACCAGCATCGCCTGAAAATTGGTTAGCGTGAAAATTTTCTGCAGATGCGGAATCAAAATATCGTTCATGCAGGTAATGAAACCCATCATGAAAAAGAGTGTGGTTAGGACAACCAGCGCAGGAGTATGATTTTGTTGTGAATGCGCAGACATGATTTGCCTTTCGTTTTGTTAAGATTTGCTGGAAAAATGAGCTTAAATCAGTTCATTAAACTTAACACCCATTAACAGCCGCCCGTATCATACTGATAATCCGTCACTTTGAAAACTATTTTCTAACAGCCGACTACATTATCCTTCAGTCGTTTAATTTTAAAAATTTCAATAATATTGGATTTATCTTTTATTAGATTAAAAAATAAAGGCATAATCCTCTTATTAAGCCTGTTATTTCTTTTTTACAATATCACTTGATGTAACTCAAAACATGCCCCCTCTTTACGCTTACCTTGCCCTGATTGCTTCTGCCTTCACTTCAGCCACACTACTTCCGGGTACATCCGAGGCAGCATACGCCGCATTTGTGTACCAATACCCTCAACATGCCCTCAGTGCATGTTTGTGTGCCGGTTTGGCAAATGGCTTGGGCAGTATGGTTTCGTATTACATGGGCAGAATGTTTCCGGCCAAGAAAAGGCCGTCTGAAAAAGTATTGGCGCGTATACAAAGATGGGGAATTTGGCCGCTATTATTTGCATGGTTGCCGATTATCGGCGATGCCCTCCCCCTTGCCGCAGGCTGGCTCAAGCTTAATGCCTTGCATTGCGCCATCATTCTGATTACAGGCAAACTGCTGCGCTATGCCATGATTTATTGGGGGATGAACATAGTTGCCGGATAAGTTTCGACAGTCAAAAATAAAGGCCGTCTGAACAATTCAGACGGCCTTTTGCCTTTAATTCGACAATTACAAAACTTTCACAATGCTCTCGCACAAATAATCGATGTTGTCATCAGTAATGCCGGCAACATTAATGCGGCCGGAACGGACGGCATAAATGGCAAACTCGTTTTTCAAACGGTCAACTTGTTCGGGAGTCAAGCCGCTGAAAGAGAACATGCCGTTTTGTTCGATAATGAAATCAAAGTCTTGGGTTGCACCTTTGGCTTTGAGCAACTCGACAAATTTTTGACGCATGGCTTTGATGCGGCCGCGCATTTCATCGAGTTCGGCAATCCATTGTGCTTTCAAATCATCATTTTTCAACACCAGCGCAATGGTGTTCGCGCCGTGTGAAGCCGGGTTGGAATACAAGGTACGGATGATGGTTTTGACTTGGCTGTGGGCGCGGGCTGCTGTTTCTTCATCTTCGGCCACCAAAGTGAACGCGCCGACGCGCTCGTTGTACATACCGAAGTTTTTGGAATAGGAACTGGCAATCAGCAATTCTGTATTGTGTTTCAAGAACACGCGCAAGCCGTAGGCATCTTCTTCCAAACCATTGCCGAAGCCTTGGTAAGCAAAGTCAAACAGCGGCAACCAGCCTTTTTCGGCAGAAAGTTTTGCCAAAGTTTCCCATTGTTCGGGCGTAGGGTCGATACCGGTAGGGTTGTGGCAGCAGCCGTGCAGCAGGACGATGTCGCCTTTTTGCGCTTGGCTCAAGTCTTCAATCATGCCGTCCCAATCCAAACCGTGTTTGGCGGCATCATAGTAACGATAAGGTTTATCTTGGATACCGACCGCTTTGGCGATGGCGTTGTGGTTTGGCCAAGTCGGATTGGAAATCCAGATGGTTTGCGCGTTCAACTGACGCTTGGCAAACTCGGCCGCAATGCGCAATGCACCTGTACCGCCAAGGCTTTGTGCTGTTTTTGCGCGACGGCTGGCAATGATTTCGTGGTCTTTGCCAAACAGCAGAATTTGGGTTTGTTCGTTGTAATCGGCAACGCCGTCGATGGTCAGGTAGTTTTTAGTTGTTTCGCTTTCCAACAGGCGTTTTTCAGCCTCTTTGACGGCTTTGACAATAGGCGTCGCGCCGGATGCGTCTTTGTACACGCCGATACCGAGATTGACTTTCTCCGGACGGGTTTCGGCTTTAAACGCCTCGCCCAAACCTAAAATCGGATCAGCAGGAGCAGCTTCGATATGCTTGAAGAACATGATTTTTCTCTTTACAAGTGTAAAACGGTTGAAAAAATACAAACTTAGTACGATTTTACGCCGTTTCAGGCCGTCTGAAAACGGATTATTACAGGGTTTTAACGCAAGATTGCCAACAAATCCAAAGGCGTGGCAATACGGAAATCGGCAAGCCAGTTTTCAGTTTGGTCTTCGGCAGAAATATAGCCCCAATCGGCAAGCACGGTCGTCATGCCTGCATTCTTGCCTGCCTGCATATCACGCTCTGCATCACCGACATAAAAACATCGCTGCGCCTCAACGCCAATCTGTTCGCACGCATAAAACATAGGCTTCACGCTGGGCTTGGGTTCATCGCAAGTATCGCCGCTGACAATGACGGCAGGAGGCACGGTAAACCCGAGCTTAGGCACGAGGACATCGGTAAAACGCATGGGCTTATTGGTGATAATGCCCCATTGGATACCGCGTTGGACTAAGGCTTCAAGCATTTCGTTTACGCCGTCGAACAAGATGGTTTGATCGGCATAACAGCGGCTATATTCATCCAAAAACTCTTTGCGCCATTGCATATAGTCCGGATGGTCGGGCGTAATGCCTGCACCAAGCTTGAGCAAACCGCTCGCACCGTGGCTGGCCTGCGGACGGATTTCATCCATGCTTTTTTCTGGCAAACCGTGTCGGCGCAATACCGTGTTGAGCGCGCCACCCAAATCAAGTGCGGTATCGGCAAGCGTGCCGTCAAGGTCGAATAATACGGCTTGGGTCATAAGTGTTCCTTTGATGATTTTAGAAGGCCGTCTGAACAATCCAACAAGTTTCAGACGGCCTGAATATGGTTAATGGTGATGATGTTCGTGCATTTCCTGCAAACACAACACTTCATCTTTATGCGGATGCTGTTCGCTTTCAATCTGAATCGTACAATGCCCGATGTTGTGATGCGCCAATCCATGTTCGATACGGTAGGCGATTTGTTCGGACTCTGCAACCGTCATGTTGCCATCTACGACAATATGGCAGGACAAAACGTGGATATTGCTGGTAATCGTCCAAACATGCAAGTCGTGAACGGACTTTACGCCCTCCGTATTGCGGATCACGCTGAGCAACTCATCGGTATGGATGTTTTCCGGCGCGCCTTCCATCAAAATGTGCAAAGTCTGTTTAAACAGCTTCCAGCCACTGCGCCCTACCAAAGCCGCCACCAATACGCTGGCAACCGTATCCGCCCATTGCCAACCATACGCCATCATCAGTACCGCTGCGACAATCGCCCCTATCGAGCCGAATAAATCGCTGATTACGTGCAGATACGCGCTGCGCATATTGACGTTTTCTTCGGTATCGCCATTTTTCAACATATAAACGGCGACGCCGATGTTGACCAGCAAACCGATGATACTGACCACCAACATGCCGCCCGTCAAAATTTCCGGCGGATAAAACAATCGTTTAACTGCTTCATAAAAAATCATCGCCGCAATCAACACCAGCGACAATCCGTTAAACATCGCCGTAAAAATTTCAAAACGCTTGTAACCGAATGTCTTTTGCAGCGTGGTCTGTTTCTCGCCAAGTTTGAATGCCCACAATGCTACGCCCAGCGAAAACGCATCGCTGAACATATGCCCCGCATCGGAAAGTAGGGCCAAAGAGTTGGTCAGCCAACCGCCGACCGCTTCAACCAGCATAAATCCGGCAATGACGAAAAAGGAAATACGCAATACCTGCTTATTAGCGGTATGCGTGTGCGCGTGCGAATGATCGTGATGATGTGCCATAATGATTTTACCGTTTCAGACGGCCTTTTTATCCTGTTTCAAACTTTTCTCAAAATCTTCCAACATATCCAGCTCAAAACGGCTGAATCCTGCGCGTTCCCGTGCTTCGATATTGACGTAGCCGCGGAAGATAAACATATCGTAACGCGCAATCAGGCTGCGGAACAAGGCAACCGGTTCCAAACCGCGCTCACGGCAAAGATGCTGATACCAATGATTGCCGATGGCGACATGCCCTACTTCATCGCGATAAATAATATCCAACACATCGCAGGTTTCCACATCGCCACGCTGCGCCACTTTTGCACGAATACCCGGCGTGACATCCAAACCGCGCGCTTCCAATACCCGCGGCACCAAAGCCATGCGCAATAAAGGATCGTAAGCGGTTTTATACGCCATATCCCACAAATGCCCATGCGCTTCAAAATCGCCGTAATCGTAGCCCAAGCTGTTCAGACGGCCACACATCAAGCCGAAGTGAAACACTTCTTCTTTCGCCACCCTTACCCAATCGCGTACAAACTGAAACGGCATATTGCGAAAACGATACGCTGCATCCAAAGCCAGATTAATCGCATTAAATTCAATGTGCGCAATCGCGTGCAACATCGCCGCATAGCCTTCGACCGTATTCATCTTGCGCGGCGTAACTTCCGAAGGCGCAACCAAACGCGGACGGGGCGGATGTCCGGCAAAACGACAATCCACAGGTTTTGACTCATCAACCGTCAAACCTTCCGCCTCGCCCAACTGCGCAAACAAGGCCTGCGTCAATCTTCCCTTTTCATCCGGATTGTCCGACAACAAAGCCTGTTCCAATAAAGGATAAGGATTTAGATACATACAAAATCATTGTTTTAAAAAGACAAATATTATAACCGTTTTAAAAAGCAAACAGAAAGACTATAATTTCAAGCTTTCCGTAAAATGACATTAAATACCACACCAAGCCCTTATGCGTTTCATTAAAAAAACGTCAAAACCAAATGCAGGCCGTCTGAAGAAATGAAATTATTTCAGATACTTGCTTGGATTTTTCATATTTACACAAATTAAACCCTCCATTCAGCCCCTTGCCTGTTACACCATAACGTCTATACTGAACCCATCTCTCCGAACAAGGAACCAAAACATGAAAACTACCCGACTGTTCACCCTGACCGCTGCCGCGCTGCTTTCTTCAGCCATCGGCTTTGCACAAGCCGGCGCAGTGGACGCTCTGAAAAAATTCAATAATGACGCCGACGGTATCAGCGGCAACTTCAGCCAAACCGTTCACAGCAAAAAGAAAACCCAAACCACACACGGTACATTCAAAATCCTGCGCCCTGGTTTGTTCAAATGGGAATACACCAAACCCTACAAACAAACCATCGTCGGCGACGGCAAAACCATTTGGCTCTATGACGTAGATTTGGCGCAAGTAACCAAGTCCTCACAAGACCAAACCATCGGCGACAGCCCTGCCGCCATCCTCTCCAATAAAACCGCATTGGACAGCAGCTACACGCTGAAAGAAGACGGTTCAGCCAACGGTATTGACTACGTTTTGGCTACGCCTAAGAAAAACAACGCCGGCTATCAATACATCCGCATCGGCTTCAAAGGCGACAACCTCGCCGCCATGCAGCTGAAAGACAGCTTCGGCAACCAAACCAGTATCAGCTTCAGCGGTTTGAACACCAAGCCTAACCTTTCCAGCGGTATGTTCAAATTCACGCCTCCTAAAGGCGTTGATGTCTTGAGCAACTAAGCTTCTAATAAAACACAAAGGCCGTCTGAACAACAGACGGCCTTTTATTTAGTTCAATTCAACATCAAACATACTGTTACTTTTGACCTTGAATGGCAGCGGCAATTTTTTCTGCGCCTTTTTTCGCCCAGTCTGCCTGCTTGGCTTCCACCATCACGCGTACGACAGGCTCGGTACCGGATGCACGCAAGACTACGCGGCCTTTGCCTTCGAGTTCTTTTTCCACTTCAGCCAAAGCCTCTTTGGAAGCGTCCTGCCAGTTTTGGCCTTTTTTGATGCGGACGTTGATCATGGTTTGCGGATACGGCTGCCAATCGGCGCAAACAGTGGCAAGGTCTTGATTCAAGGTTTGCAATGCCGCCAAAACTTGCAGCGCGGAAATGATGCCGTCGCCGGTATTGTGTTTGTCCATACACAAAATATGACCGCTGGCTTCGCCGCCAATCGACCAACCGCGTTGGTGGAGCTGTTCCAACACATAGCGGTCGCCCACTTTGGCGCGGCAGAAATCAACGCCCTGCTCTTTCAAAGCAATTTCCATCGCCATATTGGTCATCACTGTACCCACTACGCCGCCGATTTCCACGCCTTCGTGTGCGCGTGCTTTGGCAATCACATAAATCAGGCTGTCGCCGTCATACACTTTGCCATTGCGGTCAACCATCATCAAACGATCACCATCGCCATCCAAGGCAATGCCGTAATCAGCTTCATTTTGCAACACAGCCGCTTGCAAAGCTTTCGGATGGGTCGCACCACATTTCTCATTGATGTTGTAACCGTTTGGCTCATCACCGATACTGACCACTTGCGCGCCCAACTCGTGGAATACTTTAGGCGCAACTGCATAGCCTGCACCATTGGCGGTATCGACCACCAATTTCAGACCGCGCAAGTCTAAATGACTTGGGAAAGTGGATTTACAGAACTCGATATAGCGGTCATCCGCACCATTAATCCGGCGCGCGCGGCCAAGACGGCTGGACGGCTGGGTTTTCATTTCCTCATCGATTTTGGCTTCGATTTCCAACTCAATTTCATCGCTCAACTTCACACCGCCTTCGGCAAAGAATTTAATGCCGTTATCGGAATAAACATTGTGGGAAGCAGAAATCATCACACCGGCAGACAAACGCAAAGCACGGGTCAAATACGCCACGCCCGGAGTCGGCAGAGGGCCTGTTTGAATAACATTAACACCGGCGGCGGTAAAACCGGCAATCAGCGCAGCTTCCAGCATATAGCCTGAAATACGCGTGTCTTTACCGATCAAGACGGTCGGTTTGATTTCGCCTTCGTGCTGCACCAAAACCTGACCTGCCGCATAGCCTAATTTCAGGACAAAATCAGGATTGATAGGAAACTGACCGACTTCGCCACGCACACCGTCAGTACCGAAATATTTTTTTGCCATGAGATAACTCCGTGATTGTTTTGTCGTATGTGAATATTGTTGAACTTCTTTAAAAGAATCTTGATTGTATTCGAAAGCCGTCTGAATCTTTCAGACGACCCTTGATCATGAGAATAATTTACTACTTCAGTATTATAGCAAGATCCGGATTTCCTGCACAAAAAAAGCACATCCTTTTGCAGAATGCGCTTCCTATTCGAGATTCAAAATCAAATCTTAGAATTTAGCACCAGACTGATTAGCCATGTAATCAACTGCAGCTTTCACTTCATCATCGCTCAGGCTACCGTTACCACCTTTGGCAGGCATTGCGTTAAAGCCTTCGAGTGCGTGTTTGTGTAGGGTGTCTTTACCTTGTTTGATACGAGGAGCCCAGTCTTCTTTTTTACCTACATGGGGAACACCTGGAACTGCGCCGCCGTGACATGCTTGGCAGTTGGCTTCGTAAACTTTTTTGCCGTCTGCACCGCCGGCTGCTGGAGCTGCCACACCTTTGTTATCTGCTTTGGCCGCATCTGCTTTAGGGGCTTCTGCAGGAGCTGCACCTTCAGCCGCCGGAGCTGAAGCGGCTTCACCGGAAGCGGCTGCATCGGCAGGAGCTGCGGCATCAGGATCAGGGAAAGTACCGCCGGCTTTGTTGGCCATGTAAGTAATGGCGCGTTTCAATTCTTGATCGGTCAAATCAGCCGCACCGCCTTTGGCAGGCATTGCGTTGAAACCGTTCAAAGCGTGTTGGAACAAGGTATCAAAGCCTTGGGCGATACGAGGAGCCCAATCGCCTTTGTTTTCAAATTTAGGCGCATTAGGAACGATGCTGTCCGCCGCGTGACATTGGATACAGATTTTGTTGAAAATCTGGTCGCCTTGACGTTCGCCGACAGGAATACCGTCGCCCATTTTGAGTTGGCCGACTGGCTGGATACGGGTTTGAGTCGCAGCTTCGGTTGTTTCGGCAACATCGCCGAATGAACCGCTTCCCGCCAGTTTGATCAGGAAGTAAATCACTGCAATGACAATAACGATACCGCTCACAAGGGTGAACAATGCAGAGCCTTGGGCTTTGTGGTCGCGGAGTTGTTTCATTTGGTAGGCCTCGCCGTTAGGTTAGGTTGTGCTGTAAGTTATAGTTTATGTGTTAAACGCAGTTAACAATATTTTGCTGGATTATACTGAATTCGCAAAGGCTTTCCAATCCATCTTGAGAAAAAGATACGCAAAAATCCTCAAAAGGCCATCTGAATTCTGCTAAGCCTTTGTAGTTAATTGATTATTCCAGCCATACAAAAAAGTGACCGCCAATGCCACTTTCAGACACTTTCAAGATAAACTTTGCCAATAAAGCCAATATGCGTTAACCTTACGGCTTCCGCACCCATAGCTCAGTTGGAAGAGTGTCAGTTTCCGAAGCTGGAGGTCACAGGTTCGATCCCTGTTGGGTGCGCCAATTATAAAGAGGCCGTCTGAAAGATGAAAATTTTTCAGACGGCCTTTTGATTTACTTCAAATAAAACTACATTCAATTTCAGATTGAACGGCTATTGCAACACTTTGGCAAATGCTTCGGCCACATAATCGATATTCGATGCATTCAATCCTGCCACACACATCCTGCCCGAATCCAGCAGATAAACGGCAAACTCGTCGCGCAGGCGGTGTACCTGCTCTACGGTCAGGCCTGTATAGCTGAACATGCCGCGCTGTTTGATGAAATAACTGAAATCGCGATTAGGGATTTTGGCCGTCAAAACATCATAAAGTTTCTGACGCATGGCACGGATGCGGTCGCGCATGGCATAAACCTCGTGTTCCCACAAAGCACGCAAATCATCGCTGTTCATCACATCAGACGCAATATATGCACCATGCGCGGCAGGGCTGGAATAAATGCGGCGGACGGTAAATTTCAACTGTCCGAACACCAGCTCTGCTTCTTCCTTATTGGGACACACTACGCTCAAACCACCGACGCGCTCGCCGTACAGCGACAGGTTCTTCGAGAAAGAGTTGCTGACAAACAAAGGCAAACCAATTTCGACCGCTTTGCGGATTGCATAGGCATCGCTGTCTAAATCTTCGCCGAAACCTTGATAGGCAATATCCATAAACGGAATCAGCTTGTGCGTTTTAATGATGTCCAACACTTCATCCCATTGCGCTTGCGACATATCTACGCCGGTCGGGTTTTGACAGCATGGATGTAAAATCAAGACGCTGTTTTCCGGCAATGTTTTGAAAAACGCAGTCATCTCTTCAAATTTCACGCCAACGGTTTTAGAGTTGTAATAAGGATACGTCCCCACTTCAAAACCTGCCCCTTCAAAAATGCCTTTATGGTTGTCCCAAGTCGGATCGCTGACATAGGCTTTTGCATCGGGGAACCAACGGTGCAAAAAGTCGGCACCGACTTTCAATGCCCCCGATCCGCCTAAAGTCTGTACGGTCGCAACGCGCCCTTCTGCCAATACCGGATTATCCTTGCCAAACAACAAACGCTGAACGGCACTCCGATAAGTGTCCAAACCTTCCATTGGCAGATAAGGAGATGGGCGCGGTACAGCCGCACGCTCTGCTTCTGCCCGGCGGACAGATTCCAAAACCGGCATTTTGCCTTCGTCATCAAAATAAATACCTATGCTCAAATTGACTTTTTCAGGACGCTCGTCGCGTTTGAAAGTTTCAACCAAACTCAAAATCGGGTCGCCCGGATAATACTCGACATGACAGTACATGGTGCTTCCTTTGTTTTCAGACAGAATTGATGAAGATTGTGGCACTAAAAGGTCTTATTTGCAAAATCAGGCCGTCTGAAAAATTCAGACGGCCTGATTATTTTTAAACACTACCAATCTACCCGTTTCAAATCATTTTGCGCCAATACGTCCGCATGCTCACTGCGGCTTTGATATTCCCTGTCCTGCAAAATGCGGCGGGCGACATAATTTAAATGCAGTTTGGCCGCTTCCGCCGCCTCGGCCGGTTTTGCCTGGGCAATGGCTTCAAAAATAGCGCGGTGCTGTGCAATCAGTGTCGGGCGCGGGTCTTCGGTTTGATGGATATAGATAATGCCGCTGCGTGTTTGCTGATAAAGCATTTTCAACAGGCTGCTGGAAAGGTGGCTGAACAGGATATTGTGTGCGGCATCGGCAATGGTTTGATGGAAGCTGACGTCTGCTTCGGCTTGATGCTCCAAATTTCCGCTTTCACAGGCCGTTTCAAACTTCTGCCGCCAGAAATCAATGCGTTTCAAATCGGTGTCAGTCCGTCTTTCGGCAGCTAGTGCCGCCATACAGCCCTCAACGTGACAGCTGAAATCGAAAACGTCTGTTTCCCAATTGGTATGTTTGCCGAGCAACTCCTGCCAGCTTTGTAAAAAATCCTGCTGCGGCTTGACGGAAACATAATAGCCATCGCCCTGCCGCGCTTCCAAAACCTGCTTGGCAATCAAGATATTCAATGCCACCCTGACTGACGGACGCGATACGCCGAATTCTTCCGCAAGCGTACGTTCGGGAGGCAATTTACTGCCTTCTTCATAAATGCCGGTCGCGATACGTTCTTCCAAAACGGCTAAGACCTGATCGCTGATTTTTTGCGGACGAACCAATTTCGTCATGTTGTATTCCTGATGATTGAAGGACAGTTGTATTCAAACGGCCATAAATTGGATTGACCAATTGGCCGCCCATTCTAATCAATCCCCTATTTTTTCGTCAAGAAATGCCATTCTCTCCATCGCAAGCAGTTTAATTCAAACACATTCATTTTTATCAAGTAACCTCACCAATGCCTTCAAATCAATATTTTGGTATGACCAATCTTAATAAACAACCTATGCGCCCAAAATCTGAAAATATTGATTTAGATTAAAATCCCACTGCTTCTATTTAACTAGACTTTATATATAATACTTAGGTATTAGTTAACATAATTCCTAATAATAGAGAGAAACGATATGAAATACCCACCATTACTTATCTTACCCATTGCCTTAGCCGTATCCCAAGCATGGGCAGATACCGATCCTACACCTGAAGAAACGGTTACCCTTTCCCCTGTCACCGTCACCGTCACCGGCACACAACAAGAAAAAGCCAATCGCGTTACTTTCAACCCCAAAGCTGCTTTGCAACCCCTCCCTGCCGGAGACGGGGCAGACCTTTTACAATCCGTGCCCAACATGAGCATCATCCGCAAAGGCGGCAGCTCGGGCGATCCGCTGTTCCGTGGCTTGGGCGGCTCGCGCCTCTCCGTCAATGCCGACGATCAGTTTATTTATGGTGGTTGCGGTATGCGCATGGACCCGCCGACTGCCTATATTCACCCAAATTCATTTGACAAAGTCGTGGTCACCAAAGGCCCGCAAACCGTTACCCAAGGCATGGGTTTGGTCAGCGGCTCGGTGCAATTTATCCGTAAAGATCCTGATTTCACTGAAAAACCTTACAACATCAACGCAACCCTGACGGCAGGCAGCAACGACCGTCTTGACGGCTCGCTGGAAGCCGAGTTCGGCGGCAAATACGGCTATGTCCGTACCAATATCTCCCATAACAAAGCCGACGATTACAAAGACGGCGACGGCAACCGCATTCACTCCAACTTCAAACGCGACAGCCAAATGTTGCAACTGGGTGTTACCCCGACAGAAAATACCACCATTGCCGGCACATACGAGCGCAGCAGAGCCAAGGTTGCCTACGCCGACCGCATGATGGACGGCAGCAAATTCGACCGTGATGCGTGGAATATCCGTTTTACCCAACGCAACCTCACACCATGGTTCAGCGAGTTGGAACTGCGCTACGGTAAAAGCGAAATCGACCACGTGATGGACACATACAGCCTGCGTACCATCTACAATCCTGCCGGCAAGCAGATTAAAAATGCCAACAACCCTAAACGCAATACCGATACAGGCCGTCTGAAAGCCACTTTCGACTGGGACAAGCTCAACCTGCAAACCGGTTTGGATTATTTGGATGACGTCCACGTCGCGCGTCATGAGCGTGGTGGCGACGGCTACAGCCACAAGCCTTATATGCCCAACCAAAGTTTCAAACAATGGGGTATTTTCACCGAAGCTTCTTGGCAGCAAACCGACAATCAACGCTGGGTAGCAGGTTTGCGCCATGACCAAGTCAAAGCGCATTATGATACCGCGCGCGTTACCGACCCCGTTTTGAAACATCAAAAATTCAATTTGAACTCAGGCTTCCTGCGCTGGGAAAGAAATACGGACAACGGCCTAAAATACTATGCCGGCTTCGGTATTGCCGAACGCGCACCTGACTATTGGGAACGCCTGCGCTCTGAAAACAAAGCCATCCGCGCAGAGCAAAACCGCCAAATCGATGCTGGTGTAATCTGGAAACGTCCTAACCTCCACGCATCTGTATCCGTATTCGGCAGCAACATCAAAGACTTCATCATGATGGAGCGCCAAGGCATGATGAATTTCAACGTACGCAACATAAACGCTTCTCGCTTTGGCGGCGAAGCCGAAGTCAAATGGACATTTGCGCCTAACTGGGAAGTCGGCACCAGCCTCGCCTACACCCACGGCAAAAACCGTACCGACGGTAAACCTTTGGCACAAACTCCGCCGCTCGAGTGGAACAACACCCTCGCCTTTGACAACGGCAAATTCAGCGCGGGCGCATTATGGCGCGTCGTAGCCAAACAAAACCGTTACAGCAAAGGCCAAGGCAATATCGTCGGTCAAGACATCGGTGCCTCTTCAGGCTTTGGCGTACTCTCGCTCAACGCCGGTTGGAAATTCAGCAAATACGCCACATTGCAAGGCGGCGTGGACAACGTATTCAACAAAACCTATGCTGAATTCGTCAGCCGCGGCGGCGACCCGTCTGCCGGTACTCAAACCATGCGCGTGAACGAACCCGGCCGTACTGCATGGTTGAGACTGCAAGCGAAGTTCTAATCAGCCTCGCGCGTATATAAAAAGGCCGTCTGAAAAATTTTCAGACGGCCTTAATATTTTTAAGGATGTTTTTAAACAAACAGTCCGGCGAAGCAATGCAACGCCAGACTGTTTGCTCACTATCAGATTAAATCAAACCCAAAGAGTTGATGAACACCACAATAATCGCAATCGGCGCAAGATAGCGAAGCGCACCCAGCCACAGGTAAAGCAACTGTTTCGGAATGGTGCTACCCATGCCCGCATCACGTAAAACAGACTGTTTGTCCTGAACCCATGACGTAAACACAGCAACGCTCAATGCGCCAATCGGCATGATGACGGCGGAAATAATGAAGTCCCACAAATCAAAAATGGTTTTGCCGAAAATTTTAAACTCGCCCCAAACGCCAAATGACAGCGCCGAAGGGATACCGACTATGAAAATCGCAATGCCGGTTACCCAAGCGTGGCTGCTGCGCTTTTTCTCGTCTTGACGGATGGTTGCCGCGATCACGGTTTCCAGCATGGAAAACGCGGAAGTCAGCGTCGCAAAGACAACCAACAGCATAAACACGGCAAACAAATATGTACCCATCGGCATTTTCATGAATACCGCAGGCAATACGACAAAAATCAAACCTGGGCCCTGACCGGGTTCAAAACCGAAAGCAAATACCGCAGGGAAAATCACCAATCCGGCCAGCAGCGACACAAACAGGTTCATCCACATAATCATATGGCCGGAACGGAACATATCCTGATCCTTACCCAAATACGAGGCATAGGTAATCATCGCGGACACGCCGATACTCAAAGCAAAAAACGCCTGCCCCAAAGCAGTCAGCATCGTACCCGGTTTCAAATACGACCAATCCGGTTTTAACAAGAATGCCACGCCCTCCATTGCGCCGGGCAAGGTCAGCGAACGGATAGCCAGCGCGATAAAGAGGATAAACAAACCCGGCATCAACACGCGGTTTGCCTTTTCAATGCCGTCTGAAACGCCGCCTTTGACCACCCAAATGGTAATCAGCATGAACAAGCCTTGGTAAAACAGCGAACCAAACGGCGAAGAAATCGTTTTGCCGAACAAAGCTTCAAAGTCTGCACCGGCATGAATTTCGCCGGTAAAGCTGTGTACGACGTAGTTCAATACCCAACCGCCGACCACGCTGTAAAACGACAGCAAAATAAAACACGCGGCCACACCCATGCGGCCGACCCACGGCCACTGCGAACCCGGGCGCAATGCTTTGAAGGAATCGATGGCGTTTTTACCGCCCGTACGGCCGATGTAAAACTCGGCCAATTGAACCGGCAAGGCTACCAAAATAGTGAAAATCAAAAACAAAAGAAAAAATACGGCGCCGCCGTTGGTACCGGCTGTATAAGGGAATTTCCAAATTGCACCCAAACCGATGGCCGAGCCTGCCGCAGCAAGCACAAAGCCGATTTTAGATGACCAAGATGAATGGTTGCTCATGATGTAATATTAAGAAACGTGAAGATGCCGAATTGTAACAGGGTGAAGTCAAGCCGTGAGTGGCTGGCAGACAGTCGATAAGTAATTCGCACGGATGGTGCGTACTTACCAAGCAAATTAGCATGAATTTTTGATAATTAAACTTTCAATAGCATAAATTTTATTTTTATATTCTAAATTTGACGGTTTATTTTAAAAATAAGCATATAAAAGGCCGTCTGAAACCTTGTTTTTAAGGTTTCAGACGACCTTTATCCTTAAGCCGCTTTATTTTTTCATGGCATCGGTCATAACTTTGACATTGTAGCGGTACATGCCGATGTAGCTGTTGGCCGGTGCGCCACCCAATGCATCAGAATACAGGCGGCCGCTGACATTGACGCCGGTTTCTTTGGCAATACGGTCAATCATGCGCGTGTCTTTGATGTTTTCAGTAAAGACGGCTTTAATACCCTCGCGTTTGATTTGGCGGATAATGGAAGCCACTTGTTTGGCAGACGGCTCGGCTTCGCTGCTCACGCCTTGAGGGGCGATAAATTCAATATTGTAGCGTTTGCCCATGTAAGAGAACGCATCGTGTCCGGTCAAGACTTTTCGCTTGGCGGCAGGTACGGCATTAAAGGCAGCCTGCGCATCACTGTGCAGTTTTTTCAGCTGCATTTGATAGTTGCCCAAACGTTGCTGATAGTAGGTTTTGCCTTCAGGGTCGGCTTGAATCAGCGCATTGGCAACGTTTTGCGCATAAGTACCCATCAGGACGGGGTCGGTCCAAACGTGCGGGTCAAACTCGCCGTGATCGTGATGATGGCCTTCGTGATCGTGGTCATGATGATGGCCGCCCTCTTCTGATTTCAAAGCCTGAATGCCTTTGGTCGCTTCGGCGAAAGGAACTTTACTCTGTTTGACTGCACGCTGTACATCGGCGGCTTCCAAGCCCAAACCGTTGAGCAATACCAATTTGGCACTGCGGATTTTTTTGATGTCGCCACTGGTCATGTGGTAGGCATGGCTGTCTTGGTTAGGGCCCACCAAGCTTTGAACGGCCACACGGTCGCCACCAATCTGTTTGGCCACGTCGCCCAAAATACTGAAGCTGGTGACAACAGGCAGCGGAGCGGCATAAGCTGCACCAGTCAATAATGCGGCAACGATGCCGAGTTTCCAATGTTTCATATTCTCTCCAGTGATATAACGTAACATTAACATCATCATAAAACAGACCGCCTGATTATTCAAGCGGCCGTCTGAAAAATCATGCCGTGCGGTGTTTCTTGCGGCGCAGCCATTTTGCCAAAATGCCGCCTTCCCAACCGAACACAACGGAAATCAGGTAAAGCGTGCCGCAGCATAAAATAATCGCCGGGCCGGACGGGATTTCGATATGGTAGGAAAACAACAGTCCTGCCAAGCCGCAAAGCAAAGCCAATGCGACAGACAAAATCATCAGCCAACCCATGCTTTTTGCCCACAGTCTGGCGGTAATCGCCGGCAACATCATCAATCCTACCGACATCAGCGTACCCAATGCCTGAAAACCGGCAACAAGATTCATCACGACCAGCACCAAAAACAATACATGCCAAAAGCCGCCCTTACCGCCAACAGCCTTGAGGAACAAAGGGTCTATGCTTTCCAACACCAGCGGACGGAACATCACAGCCATCAGCAAAATAGTCACACTCGCAGAAACGGCAATCAGCTGCAAAGCCGGAATATCCACCGCCAACACCGAGCCAAACAGCAAATGCAGCAAATCGACGCTGCTGCCGTTTTTGCTGACCAAAACCACACCGATGGCAAGGCTGCTCAAATAAAATGCGGCAAAGTTCGCATCTTCTTTCAATGAAGTAAACCGGCTGACCAAACCTGCCAGCAAAGCCATCAGCAAACCGGCCGCAAAACCGCCGACACTCATCGCAGGCAAACTCAAACCGGCAAACATATAGCCAATGGCCGCACCGGGCAAAACCGCATGGCTCAAGGCATCGCCCACCAAACTCATGCGGCGCATCACCAAAAACACACCGACAGGCGCCGCGCTCAATGCCAGGCAGAAAATCGACGCCAAGGCATAGCGCATAAAGTCAAATTCGGCAAACGGCGCGACGACCAAATCATATAAATCCATGTTTTATCGCTTTTTTATTAATCTCTGAAAGCCTTAGGCCGTCTGAAAAACACTTACTTTCAGACGGCCTTGTCCATTAAACCGCGCACCAATCGGCCGCTTCCTGTTTCTGCATCATTCGGTTTGCCTGTGCCAAAAATTCATCGGTCAACACATTTTCCGTCGCACCGGCAGTCACTTTTTCACGCGCCAAAAGCAGCGTGTTGGCAAAATATGCCCGCACCTGCTCGTAATCATGCAACACGGCAATCACTGCCTGACCGTCCTGATGGCACTGGCGCAAAACTTCCAACAGCGCATAAGTCGTCCGCGCATCCACCGCGTTAAACGGCTCATCCAGCAGCAAAAATTTGGCATTCTGCACCAGCATCCGCGCAAACAATACGCGTTGAAACTGACCATTGGACAAGTGCGCGATTTGGCGCGTGGCAAAATCCTGCATTTCCACGCGTTCCAAAGCCGCCATCACACGCTTTTTCTGCGCCGCGTTCACACGCCCGAAAAAGCCGATTTCATACCACAGCCCCATCGCCGCCAGTTCAAACACCGTCATCGGCTGGCTGCGGTCAATGTCCGACTGCTGCGGCAGATAGGCAATGTCCTTGCGCGCCATATTTTCATAGCGCACGCTGCCCGTGTCCGTCTTCTGCAAGCCCATAATGGCTTTGAGCAAAGTCGATTTACCCGCGCCGTTCGGCCCGAAAATCGTCCACATCTTGCCATCTTCAAACACCATATCCACATGGTGCACTACCGGCCTGCGCTGATAGCTGACCGTCAGATTTTCCACCACGATACTCATGGCGACACCGCCCAAAAATATACAGCCCACAACGCCGCCAATGCGACAAGCGCAATCAGCAGCCTTTGCAGCAATCCGGTCAACAATACAGAATTCATAAGCCTAAAACCGCCCTTGCCCGAATACGGACTACAGGCCGTCTGAAAGAAAATTAAAACATTAAAATGATACTGTATAACGTTAACCCTGTAAATTTCTTTCGTTTTCAGACGGCATCGGGCAAAAGGCCGAATATCGGTTACAATCCATTTTTTATTTTATGATTGTCCTATGTCTATTCCACTCTTAAACGAAAAACTCAATACCGAAACCGCCCGCATTTCATGGGAAGAGCTGCAACCCCACTTCGCACGCGGTGCCGCCGTCTATGTTGCGCCCGATTTGGATTTGATTGCCGTCGCCCACCATGTTGCCGAAGATGAAGCCGCGCCATTGAAACAATGGATGGAACAAGGCAAATTCGGTGCCATCAGCGATGATATGGCGCGCACATTTTTAGCGGATAAGCAAGAAATGTGGGCGGTTGTCGTGGCGCCGTGGGTATTGGTACAGCCTTGCAAAGACTGATGAGGCCGTCTGAAAAAACAAAACCGGAACATTTCCCATGTTCCGGTTTTTCATTTTTCAGACGGCCTATTGCAAAGTAAAGCCTGCTTTGAATTCAAGCTTCGGCACCCCGATAACGAAACGTTTGCCGATGCTGTCTTCAAACTCATACGCGCCTTCGATGCTGCCCCAAGGCGTGCTGATTTGCGAACCACTGTTGTACTCATAGGCTTCGCCCGGGTACAAAACAGGTTGCTCTTCAATCAGGCCGGCATGACCAACCTGCTCTGTCTCACCGTGTCCGTCGGTGATTTCCCAAAAACGCTGACGCAAAGTAATGATTTCATCACTGCGGTTGCAGATGGTAATCAGATAATTGAAGGCATAGCGGTCGCGATAGACGTCGCTCTGACCGGCCATATAACGCGGCTCCACGTTAATCTCGATTTCATTCATAATTGTTTACCCCGTATGGTATTTATTTTATTTCAATCCGGATAATTCCGGCGTGCCCGCCCTATTTTTGCAAAGGGTCGAAACACTTAAAGCGCATCACGCGATCCAATAAAACAGGCCCAAGACCATCAAGGTCATCGCAGCCGCAATCAAATCATCAAGCATAATGCCCAAACCTCCATGAATCCGCCGGTCAAACCATTTGATCGGCCATGGTTTCAACGCATCAAACAAGCGGAAAATAACAAAAGCCGCCAGCCACCAGCTCCATTTAAAAGGAATCAGCGACAGCACCAGCAGCATCGCGACAATTTCATCCCAGACGATACCGCCGTAATCCTGAATACCCAGTTCCCTCTCGGTATAACCGCAAATGCGGATACCCCAGAAAAACAAGGCGATACACAATAAAAGCAATATCCAGCCGTCTATGCCCAACAGGCACAATACAAAAGCCAGAGGTAATGCTGCCAGCGTTCCGGCCGTACCCGGCGCAACCGGCGACAAGCCGCTGCCGAAACCGAATCCTAAAAAACACAATGGTTTGTGCAACAGCCAAGAAAAAGTAGGTTTACGTTCAGCCAAAATGATCAAATCCTAAAGAAGTCAGTTCCAATACGCCGCCTTTGGCATCCAAAATATTCAGACGGCCTGAGTCAGTAATTTTACCAATTCGGGCAACCGGTACGCCACTTTGTTCCGCTGCCTGACAAACGCGTTCACTGTCTTTTGGAGCAGCAGTAAAAATCAGTTCATAATCATCGCCGCCGGCCAATACTGCCGACAACCATTGTTCGCGCGACAAAACGTTTTTCAATTCAGGCAACGACGGCACACAATCGGCAAATATTTCTGCACCGACAGCAGAGGCTTTTAAAATATGCCCCACATCTTGAGCCAGGCCGTCTGAAACATCTTGCGCGGCATGGGCAAACGGCAACAATGCCTGACCCAATGAAACGCGCGGCTCCGGACGGAGCAATTTATCATCGCAAACTGCCATGATTTCAGACGGCAATTGATAATGCCCAAGATGTTTGTTCAACGCAGCAGCAGCCAAACCCAACCGACCCGATACCCAAATATCGTCGCCGACTTCGGCCGCATCACGCCGCAGGGCACGCCCTGTCGGAACTTCACCTACTATCGTTACATTAAAGACCAAATCACCTTTAGTGGTATCGCCACCAATCAACACCGTATCAAAACGCGCGGCCAAAGCAAAAAAGCTATCGCAAAAACGTTTGAGCCAGTCTTGATTCAATTCAGGCAAGGCAGCACTGAGCAACACCCAACGTGGCTTGGCACCCATTGCGGCCATATCGGACAAATTTACTGCAAGCATTTTCCATGCCAAATCTTCGGGCAAAACATCTTCAAAAAAATGTCTACCCTTAACCAACATATCAGCGCTAAAACATAAATCAAATCCGTTACTTGGGCGAATAATAGCGGCATCATCGCCTATGCCCAAAATCAAACCTTCCGATTTTTGTCGCTGCAAATATTGTCTGATAAAGTCAAATTCCGTCATATTTATCCAATATAACTATAACTTAGATTACTATATCTAATTTTGTGCCAGCCTAATGTTTGCCTGCTAAAACGTCAAACATCAAACTTCCATATTATTTAGATATAAAACTCAATAAGTTAAAGGCCGTCTGAAAATACAGATTTCAGACGGCCTCATGTTCTCAAACCACTCTGAGCAGGTAGATTTACAGATAGACGATTTCGCCTGTCCGCCCCCTGCTCTCTCGACTTGCCCACCAAATAAATTGCGGCAGGACATCTTCGTAGTTTTTACGTTCGCTTTTCGATTCGCCCGGATGGGATTTGATACGTTGCGGCGAATTGATGGCCCCCGGCACCAAAACATTGGCACGCAGATTGTCAAAACGTTCCCACTCGTCCGCGGCCACTTTACACAAATAATTAAGCGCGGCTTTAGAAGCTCCGAAACCGCCCCAATAGGCTTGCGGTTTTTCGCCGTGGCTTTCGCCGACAAAAATCACAGAAGCGTCTTCGGATTGCTTCAACAATGGGAACAGCGCACGGGTCAGGCCCATAGGCGCAACGGTATTGATACGGTATTGGTTGACCCATTCCGATACGGTTTGGAAATCCAATGGCGACAAGGCATAGAAATAGCTGGCGCAATGCACCACGCCATCCAATTTTCCGCCGGTAGCTTCATCAATGGTTTCCGCAAACTGTTTAAATTCTTTTTCCTCAGCGCTCATCAAATCAAAGCAGATGGCAAACGGCTCTGGGCTGCCCGCAGCCACAATGGCATCATATACTTTTTCCAAACGCTTTTGATGACGCGCCACCAAAATGACAGTCGCTCCGGCCGCCGCATAGGCTTTGGCAACCTGCTCGCCCAAGCCTTGGGATGCGCCGGTAACCAAGATGGTTTTGTCCGCTAATGTCGTCATGACTTTTCCTTGAACTTTATGGTTTCGGATATTGTATCGGCTTGGTAAGTTTTGTAAAGTCAAAAAGGCCGTCTGAACATTCAGACGGCCTCAGTTTATTCAAACCGCAAATCCAGCATAAGCTTTTCAGCCGCGGCAAAACCTGACTGAACCGCCGCTTCCAATGTTGCAGGATAGCGCGGATGGAGGTAGTCGCCGGCCGGATAAATACGGCGATGGTGCAGCCATGAGAAATCAGGTTGTACAAAATCAACCGTTGCCGCCGTAGTCGCGCGTTTTTCCGTAATAATGCGTACGGCTTCGGGTTTATCCAAATCCGGACAAACCCGCTTAATGTCCGCATGAATTTTCTCGGCTAAATCTTTATCCTTCCAAGCCTCGGTGTAATCGGAAACGCTGATGACAACCGCGACTTCATTATCCGGCAAACCCAATGCCCCCCGATGCAGCACCCATTGCGCCGTACCATCGTCAAGACCGGTTAAAGGCGCAGGTAGTTTGACTGTTTGGGCATAACGCAAATAAACCGTAGTAATCGCATGGTAATGCAACGATTGATAGGCCGTCTGAATATAGTCAGGCGTATCTTCAGGCAAAAGCGCGTCAACATGATATGGCGCAACAGCCAAAACAACCGCATCAAATACTTCGCCATTGATTTCAATTCGTCCATCAATATGATGGTTTAAATGGGAAACACGAGTTTCAAGATGTATCTTTGCACCATGCTTGTGCAGAAAATCCAAAGCCGGTTCGGCTACGATCCGCCCTAAATCCTGCTTAGGCAAAAGATAATCACTGTTCGCCTTTTCAGACCACACACCATCATTCAATACATTACATAAAATGCGCAACGATGCCTGTTCTAACGGTGTATTTAAAGCACTCCAAACCAAAGGTTGCCAAAATTGGCCAAGCAGGCTGCGCGGAACATTTCGTGTTCTCAACCACTTTGCAACCGTCAAATCGGTTTTATGATGAGCTGCCCAACGTCGCAATGCCGACATATCCGACAGCAATTTGATTTTCAATGAAAAAGAAAGATTTTTCACACGTAGGATGCCGACAAGCAAATGCCAAGGCGCAGGCAGAGAGGCCGTCTGAAACTGTAATCCTTCATGGATGTACCATTGCAAAGGCTGGCGTAAAAAGGCTGACTCGGGTTGAACGCCAATATGTTGCATCAAAGTTTGAACACCATGATACGCGCCCAACAAGATATGCTGCCCATTATCCAAAAAGCTGAATCCATCATTTTTCCCGGCTAAGGCACGCGCTCTACCGCCAGCCTGTCTCCCAGCCTCAAACAAAGCAATATCAGCTCGATGAATCAGAGAAACCGCCGCAGACAGACCTGCCCAACCGGCACCAATCACAGCAATTTTTGGACGCTGAGTATTCATGGTTTAAATCCAAACAGCCAAGTTTTCAAAGCAATACGTTTTTTACGGGGAGAAGGAATCGCAATTTTGTAAGTCAACACATTTTGCACACCATCGCGGTCGATTTCATTTAACAACGCATAATAAATAGCCGCCATAATCAGACCGACTTTTTGCGATTTCTTATCCGCAGCCGGCAAAAGCAACATAGCCTCACGATAAGTTTCACGCGCCCTATCCACTTGAAACTGCATTAATTTCGCAAAATTGTCTGTCGGTTTGCACTGCATAATGACGTTGGCAGGCACATCAAATTTCTGCATTTCCTCTATCGGCAGATAAATTCTTCCCTGCCGCGCATCTTCGCCCACATCACGAATAATGTTCGTCAACTGCAAAGCCAAGCCCATTTTGTCCGCATATTCCAAAGTTTGGGGATTTGAAAAACCTAAAATCCGTGCAATAAGACACCCCACTACTCCAGCAACACGATGACAATACAGTTTTAATTCATCAAAACTACCATAACGAGCCTGCTCCAAATCCATCTGCATGCCATCAATCAAAGCTTCAAATTCATTCTTCGGCAAATCAAAACTTGCCCGAATATCTTTTAAAGCTTGATGAACGGGATGCTCAGGCATCTCATTGTTGAATACTTTCTCCAAATCACTGCGCCACCAGTTCAACGTTATCTGAGCTACATTTAGATCGGTACAACCATCAACCACATCATCTAGTTCGCGACAAAAAGCATATAAAACAGTGATCGCATTCCGTTTTTCTACCGATAAAAAACGAAAGCCGGATAAAAAACTGGAATGGCTTTCTGCAGCCTTTTGGTGACAATAATCCAAAGCAAGCACTGTGTATCCTAAAAATATCGTTATAAATAATTAGCAGGGATTTTATCTGTATTTAAAAAAGTACGCCAATATCAAAAACTCATCTTACAACAAGGCCGTCTGAAAGCTAATTTTAAGTATCTTTCAGACGGCCTAATATCTTACGTCGCCAAGATCGAAACCAGCAGTATCACCACCAACAGCTGTATCAAAGAGTACCCCCTCTGCACAGTTGCTCCATTCCGTTTGCCAACAAATGTTTTTAAGTACATATCTTTAATTCCCTTTATCTTTTATATCCCTATCCAACAAGAGGCACCTTATCCGTTTATCCCTTTACCCAATATAAAGCCCCCAGTGGTCCAAGCTCTCATTGCCACCCCCAAACAAAGCCGCCCCGTGGCCCAACCGGCAAACGGTTCGGCCGCAGGGCGGCATATAGGCAGAGTCCGGCTTATTTTTTCACGGCAGGCTGTGCAGCCTTAGGCGCGGCAGAAGAAACCGTCGCCTCCGCCTTCAACTTGTTCAGCACCGCATCACCGATGCCCTTCACGTTTTTCAGCTCCTCCACCGATTTGAACGCACCGTTCTTCTGACGGTATTCCACAATCGCTTTCGCCTTAGCCGGGCCGATACCCGGCAATGCCTCCAGCTCGGCAGAAGAGGCCGTATTGACATTCACGGCAGCCAAAGAGAATGCCGTACACACGGCGGCAAAGACACCAAATAAAAATTTCTTCATCAGGGTTTTCCTATAACGTGTTGGATTGAATCAACCGGGCCGGCTGCAGGACGGTTTTACTTCCCCGCAGACACTGCCACACGACAGTAGAACACGGCCCTACTCCATATAAATGCATACGACATAATAACGCAAATACCGTTTAATTTCAAATATTCCAAACGGTTAACCGTAACTTTCGGTACTTTTGTGCAAGAATAACAACAGGGTAAATATTTCCGATTCCAATACCAAGATGCACGACTACTCCATAAACACCGGCACATCACTACCCCAATGTTTGGTCCCAACACCTGTTACCCCAATTCTGCCGCCAAACCGACAGAAACGACAGGCATGTAAAAAGCCCCCGACATCAGTCGGGGGCTTCGGAATGGGTGTTTGGCGGTGACCTACTTTCACATGGAAGAACCACACTATCATCGGCGCTGAGTCGTTTCACGGTCCTGTTCGGGATGGGAAGGCGTGGGACCAACTCGCTATGGCCGCCAAACTTAAACTGTTACAAATCGGTAAAGCCTTAATCAGTATAAATGGTGATGACTGAATCAGTCAGTAAGCTTTTATCTTTGAAGTTCTTCAAATGATAGAGTCAAGCCTCACGAGCAATTAGTATGGGTTAGCTTCACGCGTTACCGCGCTTCCACACCCCACCTATCAACGTCCTGGTCTCGAACGACTCTTTAGTGTGGTTAAACCACAAGGGAAGTCTCATCTTCAGGCGAGTTTCGCGCTTAGATGCTTTCAGCGCTTATCTCTTCCGAACTTAGCTACCCGGCTATGCAACTGGCGTTACAACCGGTACACCAGAGGTTCGTCCACTCCGGTCCTCTCGTACTAGGAGCAGCCCCCGTCAAACTTCCAACGCCCACTGCAGATAGGGACCAAACTGTCTCACGACGTTTTAAACCCAGCTCACGTACCACTTTAAATGGCGAACAGCCATACCCTTGGGACCGACTACAGCCCCAGGATGTGATGAGCCGACATCGAGGTGCCAAACTCCGCCGTCGATATGAACTCTTGGGCGGAATCAGCCTGTTATCCCCGGAGTACCTTTTATCCGTTGAGCGATGGCCCTTCCATACAGAACCACCGGATCACTATGTCCTGCTTTCGCACCTGCTCGACTTGTCGGTCTCGCAGTTAAGCTACCTTTTGCCATTGCACTATCAGTCCGATTTCCGACCGGACCTAGGTAACCTTCGAACTCCTCCGTTACTCTTTGGGAGGAGACCGCCCCAGTCAAACTGCCTACCATGCACGGTCCCCGACCCGGATTACGGGTCTGGGTTAGAACCTCAAAGACACCAGGGTGGTATTTCAAGGACGGCTCCACAGAGACTGGCGTCTCTGCTTCAAAGCCTCCCACCTATCCTACACAAGTGACTTCAAAGTCCAATGCAAAGCTACAGTAAAGGTTCACGGGGTCTTTCCGTCTAGCAGCGGGTAGATTGCATCTTCACAACCACTTCAACTTCGCTGAGTCTCGGGAGGAGACAGTGTGGCCATCGTTACGCCATTCGTGCGGGTCGGAACTTACCCGACAAGGAATTTCGCTACCTTAGGACCGTTATAGTTACGGCCGCCGTTTACTGGGGCTTCGATCCGATGCTTGCACATCTTCAATTAACCTTCCAGCACCGGGCAGGCGTCACACCCTATACGTCCACTTTCGTGTTAGCAGAGTGCTGTGTTTTTAATAAACAGTCGCAGCCACCTATTCTCTGCGACCCTCCAGGGCTTACGGAGCAAGTCCTTAACCTTAGAGGGCATACCTTCTCCCGAAGTTACGGTATCAATTTGCCGAGTTCCTTCTCCCGAGTTCTCTCAAGCGCCTTAGAATTCTCATCCTGCCCACCTGTGTCGGTTTGCGGTACGGTTCAATTCAAACTGAAGCTTAGTGGCTTTTCCTGGAAGCGTGGTATCGGTTACTTCATGTCCGTAGACACTCGTCGTCACTTCTCGGTGTTAAGAAGACCCGGATTTGCCTAAGTCTTCCACCTACCGGCTTAAACAAGCTATTCCAACAGCTTGCTAACCTAACCTTCTCCGTCCCCACATCGCATTTGAATCAAGTACAGGAATATTAACCTGTTTCCCATCGACTACGCATTTCTGCCTCGCCTTAGGGGCCGACTCACCCTACGCCGATGAACGTTGCGTAGGAAACCTTGGGCTTTCGGCGAGCGGGCTTTTCACCCGCTTTATCGCTACTCATGTCAACATTCGCACTTCTGATACCTCCAGCACACTTTACAATGCACCTTCATCGGCCTACAGAACGCTCCCCTACCATGCCAGTAAACTGGCATCCGCAGCTTCGGTTATAGATTTGAGCCCCGTTACATCTTCCGCGCAGGACGACTCGACCAGTGAGCTATTACGCTTTCTTTAAATGATGGCTGCTTCTAAGCCAACATCCTGGCTGTCTGGGCCTTCCCACTTCGTTTACCACTTAATCTATCATTTGGGACCTTAGCTGGCGGTCTGGGTTGTTTCCCTCTTGACAACGGACGTTAGCACCCGCTGTCTGTCTCCCGAGGAACCACTTGATGGTATTCTTAGTTTGCCATGGGTTGGTAAGTTGCAATAACCCCCTAGCCATAACAGTGCTTTACCCCCATCAGTGTCTTGCTCGAGGCACTACCTAAATAGTTTTCGGGGAGAACCAGCTATCTCCGAGTTTGTTTAGCCTTTCACCCCTATCCACAGCTCATCCCCGCATTTTGCAACATGCGTGGGTTCGGTCCTCCAGTACCTGTTACGGCACCTTCAACCTGGCCATGGATAGATCACTCGGTTTCGGGTCTACACCCAGCAACTGTTCGCCCTATTAAGACTCGGTTTCCCTACGCCTCCCCTATTCGGTTAAGCTCGCTACTGAATGTAAGTCGTTGACCCATTATACAAAAGGTACGCAGTCACACCACAAGGGTGCTCCCACTGTTTGTATGCATCAGGTTTCAGGTTCTATTTCACTCCCCTCCCGGGGTTCTTTTCGCCTTTCCCTCACGGTACTGGTTCACTATCGGTCGATGATGAGTATTTAGCCTTGGAGGATGGTCCCCCCATATTCAGACAGGATTTCACGTGTCCCGCCCTACTTTTCGTACGCTTAGTACCACTGTTGAGATTTCGAATACGGGACTATCACCCACTATGGTCAAGCTTCCCAGCTTGTTCTTCTATCTCGACAGTTATTACGTACAGGCTCCTCCGCGTTCGCTCGCCACTACTTGCGGAATCTCGGTTGATTTCTTTTCCTCCGGGTACTTAGATGGTTCAGTTCTCCGGGTTCGCTTCGCTTATCCTATGTATTCAGATAAGGATACCTCCTAAGAGGTGGGTTTCCCCATTCGGACATCGCGGGATCATAGCTTTATTGCCAGCTCCCCCACGCTTTTCGCAGGCTTACACGTCCTTCGTCGCCTATCATCGCCAAGGCATCCACCTGATGCACTTATTCACTTGACTCTATCATTTCAAGAACCTCTTTGACTTCGTTTGCCTACCCGTTGACTAGGGAAGCAAACTTGAAATTCCTACTTTGATAAAGCTTACTACTTTGTTGTGTCTTAATCCTGCCTTTTGTGTTTCAGGATTAAGTCGATACAATCATCACCCAAATACTGTGTTTGTTTTCTTTTCTCTTGCGAGAGATTTTTTATCCTTTGCAAAGAACAAAAAATCAAAACAAACTCATTGTCTTTGTTTGTTGATTTCGGCTTTCCAATTTGTTAAAGATCGATGCGTCGATATTTCACTTCGCAAATCAAAATAAGCTGCTAAGTATAGCAGGCTTCCTTTGATTTGTAAAGTTCTTGGTGGAGGCAAACGGGATCGAACCGATGACCCCCTGCTTGCAAAGCAGGTGCTCTACCAACTGAGCTATGCCCCCGTTCTTGGTGGGTCTGGGAGGACTTGAACCTCCGACCCCACGCTTATCAAGCGTGTGCTCTAACCAGCTGAGCTACAAACCCGGATTCTCTTCTTAAGCGAATCTTGTCTTCACTCAAGCTTTTCTCTTCCGCATCTTTTACAGTTTACCGATAAGTGTGAATGCATCAGACCTCTTCTTTCTCTAGAAAGGAGGTGATCCAGCCGCAGGTTCCCCTACGGCTACCTTGTTACGACTTCACCCCAGTCATGAAGCATACCGTGGTAAGCGGGCTCCTTGCGGTTACCCTACCTACTTCTGGTATCCCCCACTCCCATGGTGTGACGGGCGGTGTGTACAAGACCCGGGAACGTATTCACCGCAGTATGCTGACCTGCGATTACTAGCGATTCCGACTTCATGCACTCGAGTTGCAGAGTGCAATCCGGACTACGATCGGTTTTGTGAGATTGGCTCCACCTCGCGGCTTGGCTACCCTCTGTACCGACCATTGTATGACGTGTGAAGCCCTGGTCATAAGGGCCATGAGGACTTGACGTCATCCCCACCTTCCTCCGGCTTGTCACCGGCAGTCTCATTAGAGTGCCCAACTAAATGATGGCAACTAATGACAAGGGTTGCGCTCGTTGCGGGACTTAACCCAACATCTCACGACACGAGCTGACGACAGCCATGCAGCACCTGTGTTACGGTTCCCGAAGGCACTCCTCCGTCTCTGGAGGATTCCGTACATGTCAAGACCAGGTAAGGTTCTTCGCGTTGCATCGAATTAATCCACATCATCCACCGCTTGTGCGGGTCCCCGTCAATTCCTTTGAGTTTTAATCTTGCGACCGTACTCCCCAGGCGGTCAATTTCACGCGTTAGCTACGCTACTAAGCAATCAAGTTGCCCAACAGCTAATTGACATCGTTTAGGGCGTGGACTACCAGGGTATCTAATCCTGTTTGCTACCCACGCTTTCGAGCATGAACGTCAGTGTTATCCCAGGAGGCTGCCTTCGCCATCGGTATTCCTCCACATCTCTACGCATTTCACTGCTACACGTGGAATTCTACCTCCCTCTGACACACTCTAGTCACCCAGTTCAGAACGCAGTTCCCAGGTTGAGCCCGGGGATTTCACATCCTGCTTAAGTAACCGTCTGCGCTCGCTTTACGCCCAGTAATTCCGATTAACGCTCGCACCCTACGTATTACCGCGGCTGCTGGCACGTAGTTAGCCGGTGCTTATTCTTCAGGTACCGTCATCAGCTGTCGGTATTAGCAACAGCCTTTTCTTCCCTGACAAAAGTCCTTTACAACCCGAAGGCCTTCTTCAGACACGCGGCATGGCTGGATCAGGCTTGCGCCCATTGTCCAAAATTCCCCACTGCTGCCTCCCGTAGGAGTCTGGGCCGTGTCTCAGTCCCAGTGTGGCGGATCATCCTCTCAGACCCGCTACTGATCGTCGCCTTGGTAGGCCTTTACCCCACCAACTAGCTAATCAGATATCGGCCGCTCGAATAACGCAAGGCCCGAAGGTCCCCTGCTTTCCTCCTCAGAGAATATGCGGTATTAGCTAATCTTTCGATTAGTTATCCCCCATTACTCGGTACGTTCCGATATATTACTCACCCGTTCGCCACTCGCCACCCAAGAAGCAAGCTTCTCTGTGCTGCCGTCCGACTTGCATGTGTAAAGCATGCCGCCAGCGTTCAATCTGAGCCAGGATCAAACTCTTATGTTCAATCTCTAACTTATAACTTCTGGTCTGCTTCAAAGAAACCGACAGGACAATGTCTAAAACATTATCTTGTCTGTCTTTTAAACAGTGTGAGGCCTAATGCACTCACACTTATCGGTAATCTGTTTTTTAAAGAGCGAATCGAATTATACAGTACATTTAGCAAATGTCAACTAAAATTATCGAAAATTCTAACTAACTGTGTTATACTGTCTGCTTCGTTTTCTTCACCGCGTCAGCAGCGAAGAACCGAACTATACGCCTCCCAACAAAACCAGTCAACACCCGATTTTAAAAAAATTAAAAAATTTTTCACAACTATCTGTATTTAAATAATTTAAAATTTATTGGATTTTATCGTTCGATAGATAAAACAGATACCCAAAGATAAATAGTCCTGCGGCTTTACTCTTAATTGCCACATTCAAACACTCTATATCTCTATTATTACTGGCGCTTTAGCCCTATCTACTCTTACAATCTATACTTTCTCCAATAAAACAATCATAAATTTAGAATAGTCCCTATTATGAGTAACGAAAAGATTCAACAAAAATTTGAACAAGCATATCACTCTTTTATCGAAGAGGAAAATTACGAGGAAGCGCTAAAACGTGCCGAGATTCTTTGCCTTCTCAATCCGCAATCTGCAGAATTTCATCATAAAGTTGCTTATGCCTATCTGAAGCAATTGAAATGGGAAAAAGCCATTGAGGCTGAAATGAAAACGTTAGAGCTGGATAGCACCTATATTCCTGCTTTGGATTTACTTGCCCATGCTTATGGCGCTCTAGATAATTGGGAAAAAACCGGATTTTACGGTCATCAGGCTTTGGTTCTAAAAGATAAAGCCATCCCAGACCTAGAACATGAAATCATTCCAACACCAGCTCCAAAAAACGGCAAACGGATTATCTCCTTTTCTTTATTTGGCAATAATTCCAAATATATTGAGCCTGCCGTATTAAATACCCAGCTTGCGCCTGTGCTTTTCCCTGGTTGGACATGTCGTTTTTATGTCGACGATTCTGTATCGGCTGAAGCTATTCAACGATTTAGAAATAACGGTGCAGAAGTGATTAAGGTTGGCGCTCCATTGGACAACTGGCCGGGTACGATGTGGCGCTTTCTTGCCATCAATGATCCCGAGGTTGAATACGTTATTTTCCGTGATGCAGATTCTATTATTTGTTATCGTGATGCAGCGGCCGTATCCGAATGGATAAAAAGTGGCACCCTATTCCACACTATTCGCGACTCAGGCTCGCATACTGCCCTGATTCTTGCGGGTATGTGGGGGGCTAAAGCGGGTGCAGTCCCAGATATGCAGGAAAGAATTCAAAACTTTGTCGACGAAGGCTACCCTTCCAGACATTTTGCCGACCAAGATTTTCTAGAAAAAGAATTGTGGGCCTATATCCGTCAGAATCTGTTTGCACATGACAGATTATTTGATTTCTGTAATGCACACGAAATTCCCGGAGAGTTCTACTCTAATTATCAAATCGCTTTCAGCGAAGGGGTTACCAGCTTTAACGCAACGACTGATTATGAAGATGGCAGTCTGGCAAGATGGACGCTGTACTCCAGCGCTTCACCTTTGGTCAATCCGGACTACTCGCTCAATGTTGTTCCTGAATTTAAAGTCTGCAGTTATGTGACTGAAGTGAAAAACGGGGTGGTTTCAGCATTTTTGCCGAAGAGATATGGTAATGCGATTAAAGCAAAGCTGGCCAGAATCAACATCGAACAAATCTAATTTGATTTGATTCCTAATATATCTCATTTAATGAACCCGTTATTTATGAGCAAACACATTCTCCTCGGCATTACCGGCGGTATTGCGGCGTATAAATCTTGCGAACTGGTCAGACTACTGAAAAAGCAAGGACATTCTGTATCAGTGGTGATGACAGATTCTGCGACAGAATTTGTCTCCCCGCTGACTTTCCAAGCTTTAACCGGCAATCCTGTTTTATCGGATACCTATTCAGGTGCTTCCAATAATGGCATGGCGCACATCAATCTGACGCGAGAAGCCGACGCATTTCTTATTGCGCCTGCAACTGCCAATACGATTGCCAAAATTGCCAACGGATTGGCCGACAACCTGCTGACTACTTTGGCTGCAGCCAGAAAATGTCCTTTGGCCGTTGCGCCTGCAATGAATGTCGAAATGTGGAACAACCCTGCCAACCTGCGCAATATTGAGCAGCTGGTTTCAGACGGCATTACCGTGTTTGACCCAAACAGCGGCGAACAGGCTTGCGGTGAAACAGGCACTGGCAGGATGGTCGAAGCGGTCGATCTGGCTGATTTGCTAGAGGATTTATGGACACCCAAGCTGCTGAGCGGCAAAAAAGTTCTGATTACAGCCGGCGCAACGTTTGAAGCCATCGATCCTGTCCGCGGTATTACCAATATTTCCAGCGGACAAATGGGCATGGCTTTAGCACGTGCATGCCGTGCTGCCGGAGCGAAAGTCACGCTGATTTACGGTCAAATTCAGACGGCCTTACCCGCAGGCTTGGCTCATTCCGAACAGGCTGTCAGCGCAGAAGCCATGTATCAGGCAGTTCACCGCCATATCCATGAACAAGATGTTTTTATTTCCGTTTCAGCCGTTGCAGACTATAAAGTCAAAAACAGCAGCAACGAGAAACTGAAGAAAAACGGCAATCACCCCCCGGTTATCGAACTGACGGAAAATCCGGATATTCTTGCATCCGTTGCCACCCTGCCTTCTCCACCATTCTGCGTCGGCTTTGCTGCGGAAAGCCATCAGGTTTTGGAATTTGCCCGGGCAAAACGTTTGCGCAAAAACGTACCGATGCTGGTGGCCAACCAAGTCTCCGTTTCCATGGCCAAGCCAACCAACCAAATTACCATTATTGATGACCTTGCCGAAACCTCATTTCCGGAAACATCCAAACGCGAAGCCGCGGATGAAATCGTCAAACGCTTGGCTGAATTGTTGTCTTGATAAAACAAAAAAACAAAAGGCCGTCTGAAAATTTTTCAGACGGCCTTTGTTCAAACACATTAAATCACAAACCCAATTCGCGCAGAAAACGAATATCGTCTGCCCAACCGGATTTCACTTTCACCCAAATCTTCAAAAAGACTTTGGTATCAAACAATTTTTCCATATCAAGGCGGGCTTCAGTAGAAATTTTCTTCAACTTCTCCCCACCCTTGCCAATCAAAATCGCCTTTTGGCTGTCTTTATCGACCAACACCGCGATATAAATGCGGAACAATCCGCTTTCCTCTTCCTCAAACTGCTCCACTTCAACATTCATCGCATACGGCAACTCTTCGCCCAAATAACGGAACAGTTTTTCACGCACAATTTCCATCGCCAGGAATCGGCTGGATTTGTCCGTGACCATATCTTCCGGATACATCGGGATACTTTCCGGCAGATACGGCTTGAGCAGCTCCAGCAGATTGGCAATACGCAAACCATGTTTCGCGCTGACTGCCTCGCTGGCGGCAAACTCAAACTCTTGGCGCACTTCATTGATAAACGCCTCAAGTGCAAATTTGTCTTTGGCTTTATCTTTGTCGATTTTATTGACCACCAATACCACGGGCGTATGCTTAGGCAACTGCTTCAACACCACGCGGTCGGCATCGGTAAAGCGCATGGCTTCCACCACAAAAACCACTACGTCCACGCCGCTCAACGCTTCGGTTACGTTTTGATTAAGACGGTCATTCAAGGCATTGCGGTGATTGGTTTGAAAACCCGGCGTATCGACAAACACAAATTGCGCCGTGTCGTCGGTGTAAATACCGGTTACACGGTTGCGCGTGGTTTGTGCTTTTTTACTGGTAATACTGATTTTCTGACCGATTAAATGGTTCATCAGCGTGGATTTGCCGACATTCGGGCGACCCACGATGGCCACAAAGCCGCAACGATAATCCGTCGGGTGTTGCGACTCGTTTTGCAAAAAGGTTTCGATATCCATTTATATATGACTTTCTTGATTGTTTCAGACGGCCTTTGCATTTTCTCAAAGGCCGTCTGAAATATTATTTTTTAGCTTTTTTCAAAGGAAACTTCTGTTCCAACCACTCCAAGGCTTCACATGCCGCTTTTTGCTCGGCTACTTTCCGGCTGCTGCCGCGTGCATTGCAGATGAAACCAAGTTCGCCCAAATCGCAGGAAATCACAAACATCGCATCAGCCGTCTGCTCCGCCTGCTCTTCGATTCGGTATTTCGGCAGGGCAAAGCGGCGTGCCTGCAAGGCTTCCTGCAAAGCGGTTTTACTGTCTTTCTTGCCGATATTCAAATCCGCACGCTTCACGCGTTCCGCAAACAAATGGCGAACCACTTTTTCCGCCGCAGAAAAATCAGCATCAAAGCTGACCGCCGCAAACATTGCTTCCATCGCGTCGGCCAAAATCGAAGGCCGTCTGAAACCGCCGCTCTTCAACTCGCCGGCACCCAAATACAAACCGTCGCCGACATTCATTTCCAACGCGATTTCAGCTAACACGCCTTCATTTACCAAAGCCGCGCGCATCCGCGACAACTCGCCTTCCGACAATTTCGGAAACGCGTCAAACAACATCCGCGCCACAGAATAGTTCAAAATCGAATCGCCGACAAATTCAAAACGCTCATTGTGTTTGGCATTGTAGCTGCGGTGGGTCAAAGCCTGCTGAAGCAGCTCCATATTGCGGAACTCATAGCCCAGACGCTTTTGAATCGCTCGATGCGCCTGCTGTTTGAGCAAATCAGGTTTCATTCCATACTTTCAAAAAAACAGCCGGAAAGCACGCCTCATCCGCAGTGAAACAAAATAAAAAGGCTACACCGGCAACTTTTTTATTTTGGCTCATTGTTTCTTGCGTCCCTCAAGCCGATAAACAATCAAAAGCCGTCATGTTCAAACCTGACGGCACTTGCCGACATTGTACCATCAAACCGCCCCTGCACACATCCGTGCGGAAAAGCGGCGAATCGTGTAAAATCATGCCAAATCATCTCTTTGTCAACTCCATGAACAAATTTGCCCAAGCATTGGCCGCAGCGCTCGACCGCTGCATCGTTACCAACACCGTCGCCGAACAAGGCGAGCCCGTCGGCTTCCTCTACCGCGAAGCCCCCGTGTTTGAAAACGACAGCGGCTGGCGTATTTTCAGCGGCGACGAAACCGACGAATACACCGACAATCCCGACAATTTCAGCATTGTCAGCCTCTCCGCCATTACCGCAGACAATCCCGACATCGCGCCCCTGCTAACTCAGGCAGAAGGCAGCGCGTGGGAATTGAACGAAGACGGCGAGTTCCAAGCCGTTGCCGATTGGCAGCCGCAAGAATAATCCATCCCCATTTCGTTTCAGACGGCCTTCTTTATAACAAGGCCGTCTGAAACCGAGCCGAATCCCTATTTCACAAATATTGAAGGAATCATCATGAACATTATCGAACCACGCCTCGATGGCACCAACCTGCGCATCGGCATCGTTCAAGCCCGCTTCACCAACGAAATCGGCAGCGAAATGGTCAAAGTTTGCTGCCGCACCCTAAAAGAATTGGGCGTATCCGAAGACAACATCACGCTTGCCACCGTTCCCGGCGCGCTTGAAGTGCCTATCGCGCTGATGAACCTCGCTTCATCCGAACAATTCGATGCCCTGATTGCCATCGGCGTTGTCATTCGTGGCGAAACCTACCACTTTGAATTGGTATCCAATGAGTCCGGTGCAGGTGTCAGCCGCGTTGCCCTTGACTACAACATCCCTATCGCCAACGCCATCCTGACGACTGAAAACGACGAACAAGCCGTTGCACGTATCGAAGAAAAAGCCTCCGATGCAGCCAAAGTTGCCGTAGAATGTGCCAACTTGGTCAACCATCTTTTGTCAGAACAATACGAAGACGACGAAGAATAAACTTCTCCCCGTATTGAATACCGCATATTTTCAGACGGCCTCTCAATCATGATATTGAGGCCGTCTGAATCATTCAATATTCAGCCGACAACCATCGGCACTCTCTTCACAAGGAATACCCATGAAAAGCCCACGCCGCCGCGCACGCGAGCTTGCCGTACAAGCCATTTATCAAGCAGGCATCAACAAAACCGCCGCTCCTGAAATCGCTAAAAACATCCACGAACTGTCCCAAACATCCAATATGGATGAAGAGCTGTTCAACAAACTGTTTTTCGGCGCACAAACCCATGCCGAAGAATACATGGAAAAAATCAGCCCCCTGCTCGACCGCGACGAAAAAGACCTCAGCCCTATCGAACGCGCCGTTTTGCTGGTTGCCTGCCATGAGCTGAGCACTATGCCTGAGACCCCCTATCCTGTCATCATCAACGAAGCCATCGAAGTTACTAAAACTTTCGGCGGTACCGATGGCCATAAATTCGTCAACGGCATCCTCGACCAACTGGCTTCCCGTATCCGCCCTGACGAACCGCGCCGCAAAGGCTAAGATTGACTTCACATCAGGTCAAAATTACTGATCTTTGCCCTGTTTAGGCTCATCTGCTTATACAGCCAAACCATCAAAAAGGCCGTCTGAAATTCAGACGGCCTTTGTTTATTTCTCATCTGTGAGCGTTTCATAGCCGGGACAGTTTTGTTTATTGCTGTTTTTTGCCCAGGTAATACCGCTGTCGTTGTAATAAACGGTACAGGTTTCATTAGCGTTGGTTTCTTTATTGGGTTCAGCCTTCAAAATATAACCTGAATCGGAAGGATTAGGCATAGAAGCCGTACCTTCGGAAAAACTAATATTGAAATATTGATTCTGCTGTAAATTTTCATCAGAAAACCCTTCAAATGTACTTTTTTGAGTGTAGTAGCGTTCGAGCTGTTGGGCGTTATGCAGCATCTGCGTGCGGACGGCGGCAAGGCGCGTTTGGCGGATGTAGTTTTGATAAGACGGATATGCGATGGTAGCAAGAATGGCTGCAATCACAATGACTATCAGCAGCTCGATAAGCGTGAAGCCTTGTTGATGTTTCATTGTATTTATGTCGTGAATAATTAGAATAAGACGTGGATATTATAGTATTTCTTGCGGCTTAAATGTTCAGATTCGGAGGGAGTTTGGGAATTTATGTAAATGAGGTGCAAGTTCTGAAAAATGTTTCCAGCCCTTTATTTTCTATTTCAATAAGTTAAACTTCAATTTAAACCGACCGTCTCTTGGTTGGCCTTGGTCTTTACAGTAAAATCCAGTTGTTTTTTTGTTTCTATCAATACATTTGTTGCTTGTCTGCGACGTTATTTTATTGAATTGGTTCCTTTTATATGTCTAAAGTTTTCAAGTGGGCGGCCGGTACGGCTGTTATCGTGGCTGCGGCTTTCGGCGGCTGGTCTTTGATGAAGCCTGAGCCTCAGTCTTCTTTTATTACGGAAGTGGTCAAACGCGGCGATATCCGTCAAACCGTATCGGCAACCGGCGAAATCTCGCCTTCCAATTTGGTATCCGTAGGCGCGGAAGCTTCGGGTCAGATTAAAAAATTGTATGTGAAACTGGGCCAACAAGTGAAAAAAGGCGATTTGATTGCAGAAATCGACTCAACCAATCAGCTCAATACCTTAAATACCGAAAAATCCAAACTGGAAACTTATCAGGCAAAATTGGTTTCTGCCGAAATTGCGCTTTCCAGTGCGGAGAAAAAATATAAACGCGAACTTGCCTTATGGAAAGAACAGGCCACTTCCAAAGAAGATTTGGAATCTGCACAAGACTCTTTAGCCGCAGCCAAAGCCAATGTCGCCGAACTGAAGGCCTCCATCAAACAATCCAAAATCTCCATCAATACAGCCGAATCCGAACTGGGACACACGCGGATTACCGCCACCATGGACGGCACCGTAGTCGCCATTCCTGTTGAGGAAGGCCAATCCGTCAATGCGGCGCAATCTACGCCGACCATTATCCAACTGGCCAATCTGGAAACCATGTTAAACAAAATGCAGATTGCCGAAGGCGATATTACTAAAGTCAAAGCCGGTCAGGATATTTCGTTCACCATTTTGTCCGAACCGGACACCCCGATTAAAGCGAAATTGGACAGCGTCGACCCCGGCCTGACCACCATGTCTTTGGGCAGCTACACCAGCAGCACGGACACGACTTCCAATGCGATTTACTACTATGCCCGCGCCTTGGTGCCAAATTCCGACGGCAAACTTTCCATCGGCATGACCACTCAAAACACGATTGAAATCAACGGCGTGAAAAACGTCTTACTGGTACCGACACTGACTGTGAAAAAGCATAACGGCAAATCCTATGTCAGCATTTTGGGCGCAGACAATAAAGCGGTAGAACGCGAAGTAACCGTCGGTTTGAAAGACAGCATGAATACCGAAATCAAAAGCGGCTTGAAAGAAGGCGAAAAAGTGATCGTTTCTGAAATGAGCGCAGATGAAAAGAATAAGAGCAGCGAACGCGCGATGATGGGTGGCGGCCCTCCTCGCTGATTGATTAAGGCCGTCTGAAAGGTTTGGCTGTGTTTCAGACGGCCTTAGTTCCTGTATTTCTATTTTTCGCCCGGAAAGATTATGAATTTAATCGAATGTAAGAATATCAACCGTTTTTTCGGTAGCGGTGAAAACCGTGTGCACGTATTGAAAGATGTCAGCCTTTCTATTGAGAAAGGCGACTTTGTGGCAATTATCGGCCAGTCCGGCTCAGGCAAATCGACGCTGATGAATATCTTGGGCTGTCTGGATACCGCTACCTCCGGCTCTTATCAAATCGACGGCATCGAAACATCGAAAATGCAGCCGGATGAGCTGGCGGCTTTGCGCCGTGAGCGTTTCGGCTTTATTTTCCAGCGTTACAACCTGTTAAGCTCGCTGACTGCCCGAGACAACGTCGCCCTGCCTGCCGTATATATGGGCATGGACAGCAAAGAGCGCGCGGAACGTGCGGAAAAACTGTTGGGCGATTTGGGCTTACAAAATAAAGAAGGCAACAAACCCAGCGAACTTTCCGGCGGTCAGCAACAACGCGTTTCGATTGCCCGCGCGTTGATGAACGGCGGCGAAATCATTTTTGCCGACGAGCCGACCGGCGCATTGGATACCGCCAGCGGTAAAAACGTGATGGAAATCATCCACAAGCTGCACGAAGACGGGCATACCGTTATTATGGTCACCCACGATCCGGGCATTGCGGCAAACGCAAACCGCGTCATCGAAATCCGCGACGGTCAGATTATTTCAGACACGTCTAAAAATCCGGATATTCCGCCAAGCAAAGTGGAGAGGATTAAAGAAAAAGCTTCCTGGTCGTTTTATTACGATCAATTTATGGAAGCATTCAAAATGTCTGTGCAGGCAATTATGGCGCACAAAATGCGTTCGCTGCTGACCATGCTGGGGATTATCATCGGTATCGCTTCGGTGGTATCGGTAGTGGCCTTGGGTAATGGCTCGCAACAAAAAATCTTGGAAGACATCAACTCGATGGGCACAAACACCATCAGCATCTTCCCCGGCCGTGGTTTTGGTGACCGCCGCAGCGGACGAATCAAGACACTGACGATTAATGACGCAAAAGCCATCAGCCAACAAAGCTACGTCGCCTCCGCCACCCCTCAAACCAACTCCAGCGGCACCTTGACCTACCGCAACACCGACCTGACTGCCTCGCTTTACGGCGTAGGCGAACAATATTTCGACGTGCGCGGTTTGAAATTGGAAGAAGGCCGTCTGTTTGATGATGACGATGTAAAAAACGATGCCCAAGTCGTCGTTATCGACCAAAACACCAAAACCAAACTCTTCGGCGAAGGCGTCAATCCTTTAGGCAAAACCATCCTCTTCAAAAAACGCCCGCTAACCGTCATCGGCATTATGAAAAAGGATGACAACTCATTCGGCAATTCCGACTCACTGATGCTTTGGTCGCCTTATACAACGGTTATGCACCAAATTACCGGCGAAAGCCATACCAATTCCATCGTTGTCAAAATCAAAGACGATGCCAACACGCAAGTTGCCGAAAAAAGCCTGACCGAGTTGCTGAAAGCACGCCACGGTACAGAAGACTTCTTTATGAACAACAGCGACAGCATCAAAGAAATGGTTGAAAGCACGACCGGCACCATGACGCTGCTGATTTCTTCCATCGCAGTCATCTCTTTGGTGGTCGGCGGCATCGGCGTGATGAACATCATGTTGGTTTCCGTTACCGAGCGCACCAAAGAAATCGGCGTGCGCATGGCAATCGGCGCGCGGCGCAACAATATTTTGCAGCAGTTTCTGATTGAAGCCGTTTTAATCTGCATCATCGGCGGCCTGTCGGGCGTATTGTTGTCCGCAAGCATCAGCCTGGTGTTCAACTATTTTGTCACCGATTTCCCGATGAGCATTTCCATGGCTTCCGTCATCGGCGCAGTCGTCTGCTCCACCGCCATCGGCGTCGCATTCGGCTTTATGCCTGCCAACAAGGCTTCCAAGCTCAACCCGATTGATGCCTTAGCTCAAGATTGATTATGTTTCAGACGGCCTATTATCTTGGGGCCGTCTGAAATGCTGTTCCCCGAAAGATTTTTTATGAAGACGAAACCTTTTTCCCAAGTAGCCTTATCATTGGCTGTTGCCCTTGCCCTAAGTGCGTGCGCCGCACCTAAAGCCAATCCGAATCTAACACTGGAAGCAACCGGCCAAGTCATGAGCGCAGCGGAAACTGCCGAACGCTACGATGTAAACGGCAACTGGTGGGAAATCTACCAAAGCCCGCAGCTTAATGCGCTGATGGAGCAGGCGCTGGCGAACAATATCGATTTGAAACAGGCGGCCATCAGCGTCAACAAGGCTTTGTACCAAGCCAATATTTTGGGTGCGGATTTGGTACCTTCGTTCAGCGGCTCGTTGGGTGCGAATGCTTCTAAAAACCTGAAAACCGGCAGCCACGGCAATACCTTCAGCAGCCAGCTTGGCTTAAGCTACGAATTGGATTTGTGGCGCAAACTCAGCGCCACTGCCGATGCGCAGGTATGGGAATACCAAGCCACACATGAGGACATGGCCAACACACGCCTGACTTTGATTAATAATGTTGCCGATGCCTATTTCAATATCGCCTACCTGAACGAAGCCATTGAGTTGGCGCAAAAATCGCTGAAGCAATATCAGGAAATCAACCGCATTGCGAATGCCAAGTTCCGCTACGGTCGTGCCGACTCAAGCCAGCCGACCCAAGCCAAACAGTCATTGCTGAGCGCGGAAAACAGCCTGTTGTCTTTGCAAAACAATTTGGATACGCAAAAACAGGTTTTGCGTAATTTGTTGAATTTAAGGCCGTCTGAAAACATGGCCGCCGATCCGGCACAATTCCGCCTACTGCCGGTCAAAGGTGTGAACTTGGACGTACCGATTACCGTTTTGGCCAACCGCCCCGATCTGCGCGCCGCCGAATACCGCCTGCAAGCGTCGCAACAATCGGTCAACGCGCAAAAACGCAGTTGGTATCCGTCGATTACTTTGGGCGCAAGTTTGAGTACGTCTTCCGATAAAGCGAAAAGTACGTTCAATATCCCCATGTTGGGCGGCTCGGCCACCATCAATCTGCCTTTCCTTAACTGGCAGACCATGAAATGGAAAGACAAAACCGTACAAGCGGAGATGGACAGTGCCAAGCTGAATTTTGAAAAAGCCCTGACCACCGCGCTTAACGAGGTCAACACCAACTACCTTGCCTACAAAAACGCGCAGGCCAGTCTTGCCAATCAGGAACAACGTTATCAGTTGGACAAGAAAAACAGCCATTACTATCAAGTACGCTACCAACACGGTAAAAACGAGTTGAAAGACTGGCTGGAGGCTTTGAATTCAGAATACAGCTCGGCTCAAAACCTGCTGAACCAACGCTATGAAGCCTTAAAATACGAAAATATGGTGTATAAAGCCATGGCGGGACGTTATACGCCGAAATAGCATTTTCAGACGGCCTTTGGTTAATTTCCGTCAAAGGCCGTCTGAAAAACATTCAAGCAACTGAATTTTCATATATAATCGCGCGTTTATTTGATTTTATCCGGACAACATTATGGCCTTCGCCTCTCTCTTTACGCTTTTGGACGACATCACCGCCGTTTTGGACGACGTAGCGATGATGACCAAAGTCGCCGCCAAAAAAACTGCCGGCGTGGTTGGTGACGATTTGGCGCTCAACGCCAATCAGGTAACCGGCGTATCCGCCGAGCGCGAATTGCCGATTATTTGGGCGGTGGCAAAAGGCTCTCTGGTCAACAAGCTGATTCTGGTGCCGCTTGCGCTGTTGCTTTCCGCTTTCCTGCCTGCGCTGATTACGCCCTTGCTGATGATCGGCGGTGTTTATTTGTGTTTTGAAGGCGTGGAAAAACTGTTGCACAAATTTCTGCACCGCAATGAACACGAAGACGGACACGATGCCGAGCCTGAAGTCACAGACGAAAAAACAAAAGTAAAAGGCGCGGTCCGTACAGATTTCATCCTCTCCGCCGAAATCATCATTATCGCGCTGGGTGTTGTTGAAAAATATGACCTGATGACGCGTTCTTTGGTTATGGCTGCCATCGGTGTCGGCATGACTGCATTGGTCTATGGTTTGGTCGGCATCATCGTCAAACTTGACGACCTCGGTATGATGTTGATGCGCCAAAAAAGCGCCGCCGTACAAGGCATCGGACGCGGTTTGATTTCATTTATGCCTTGGTTTATGCGTGGCTTGAGCATTGTCGGCACGCTGGCGATGTTCTTGGTCGGCGGCGGACTAATCGCCCACAACCTTGGCTTTTTGCACGATTTCCTCCACGCGCAGCATTGGGACAGCGGCATGATGGAACATATCGCCAATCTGGTGGTCGGAGTAGCCGCCGGTGCCTTAGCTTGCGCAATCGTCCTGCCTGCAATGAAATTGTTTCAAAAAGATTGATTTTGTTTCCCTGCCGTCTGAAAACTTTTCAGACGGCCTCAATACCATTTAAAGCATGAATATTTTCCGTAAACTCGAACAATACTGGCAACACCCGCTGCTGTACTGGCCGCTGGTTATCTTGATTGCCGCCGCAACGCCGTTCACTTTCGCCCCGTATTATCATTTCTGGCTGATGCCGCTGTTGTTTGGCGCACTGATACGCCTGATTGAATTGCGGCCGCGCTTTGCCGTCATGACTGCCTATCTGTTCGGATTAATCGGTTATACAGCGCAGTTTTATTGGATACACACTGCCTTGCATGATGTTTCGGGGCTGCCGGATTCATACGCCATCCCCCTCACCTTCCTGCTGCCGGCATTTCTTGCGCTTTATCCGGCCATCTGTTTTTGGGTGTGGAGAAAATGCAACCTGGCTCGCTGGGCCAAAACCGGCCTCCTGCTGCCGATTTTGTGGACGCTGGCAGAATTTGCCCGCGAACGCTTCCTGACCGGATTCGGCTGGGGCGCCATCGGTTATTCCCAAATCATCAAAGACAGCCCGTTGGCAGGCTTCGCGCCGTTGGGCGGCATTCATATGGTTACGCTGGCAACCGCTTTCCTCAGCGCATGGCTGGTGTTGCTGATTGACAACCACGGCCGTCTGAAACACCGCCTTCTGGCCTTATTCCTTATCGTTGCGCTCTGCTCCGTCGGCTACATTTCCCAACAAACCGAATACACCCGCCCCGACGGCAGCACCAGCACCGTCGCCCTGATTCAAGGCAATATCGAACAAAATCTGAAATGGAAAGAAGAGCAAATCATTCCGACCATTCAGAAATACTACGAACAAATCAGCAAAACCAGTGCCGACATCGTCATCCTGCCTGAAACCGCCCTGCCGCTGATGCGCCAGGACCTGCCCGAAGGCATCTTGGAACAATTCGCCGAACAGGCACAAAGCAACGGCAGCGCATTGGCCATCGGCATCAGCCAATATACGCCCGACGGCAACGGCTACGAAAATGCCGTCATCAATTTGAGCGACTATCACAACAGCACTTCCGACACCATCCCCTACTACGCCAAGAACCACCTCGTTCCATTTGGTGAATACAAGCCATTGCCCATCATTACCGAGCGCCTCTATAAAATGATGGATATGCCTTTGGCTGACTTCCAAAAAGGCGGCGACAACCAAGCGCCTTTGACAATGAAAGATCAAAAAGTCGCCTTCAATATCTGCTATGAAGACGGTTTCGGCGACGAACTCATCGCAACAGCCAAACGCTCCACCCTGCTTGCCAACATCAGCAATATGGCGTGGTACGGCAAATCCAATGCCATGTACCAGCAGCTTCAACAGTCCCAAGCACGCGCAATGGAGCTGGGCCGCTACATGGTTCGCGCCACCAATACCGGCGCAACCGCCATTATTTCCCCTAAAGGCACGATTGTTGCCGAAGCCCAGCCGGATACAGAAACCGTCCTCGAAGGCCACGTCAAAGGCTACATCGGCGAAACGCCTTACATGAAAGCAGGCGGCTCAACCTGGCTTATCAGTATTTTGGCCACCATCAGCGTATTCCTTATCCTGATTGGCCGGAAGAAACCAGAATAAAATTTTTAAGGCCTTGTTATACAAGGTCTTTTTTATTGCTAAAACTATTTACATACAGAAATGTTTGTAATATACTTAGCCAAAACCTAGCAAATCACTCAAATTTTCTAAGACAATCAACCCTTGCGATTTAAGCAGTAAAAACTATTGAATCTATCGTTAATTTACAGAAAAAATCCAACCCATAACAAAACAAACCACAGGCAGTGTTATACTGCTTGTCACACAATAAACAAAAAGCCGTCTTCAGACGGCTCAATCAAGGAGAGCATCCTTTATGAATAAAGCTTTTGCATTACCCGTTATCCACAGCGGCAACGGTAGCCTCGAGCAATACATTCATACAGTCAACAGCATTCCCATGCTGACTGCCGAAGAAGAAACGCAACTGGCCGAACGTCAACAAAAAGGCGACCTCAACGCCGCCAAACAGCTTATTCTGTCCCATCTTCGCGTCGTCGTATCCATTGCACGCGGTTACGACGGCTACGGCCTCAACCAAGCCGACCTGATTCAAGAAGGCAATATCGGCCTGATGAAAGCCGTCAAACGCTACGAACCAAGTCGCGGCGCGCGCCTGTTTTCGTTTGCCGTGCATTGGATTAAAGCCGAAATCCACGAATTCATTTTGCGCAACTGGCGTTTGGTCCGCGTTGCCACAACCAAATCGCAGCGCAAACTGTTCTTCAACCTGCGCAGCATGCGTAAAAACCTGAATGCCTTGTCTCCAAAAGAAGCGCAAGAAATCGCCGACGATTTGGGCGTCAAATTGTCCGAAGTCTTGGAAATGGAACAACGCATGACCGGCCACGACATCGGCATCATGGCAGAAAACAACGATGACGAGGACAACTTCGCCCCTATCGACTGGTTGGCCGACCACGATGCAGAGCCTAGCCGTCAGTTGTCCAAACAAGCCCACTACGCCCTGCAAACCGAAGGTCTGCAAAACGCCTTGGCGCAACTGGACGACCGCAGCCGCCGTATCGTTGAAAGCCGCTGGTTGCAAGACGATGGCGGTTTGACCCTGCACGAATTGGCTGCCGAATACGGCGTATCTGCCGAACGCATCCGCCAAATCGAAGCCAAAGCCATGCAAAAACTGCGCGGTTTCTTGGCAGAAGAAGCAGAAGCCGTTTAAGCCTTTCTTGATAAAAAGGCCGTCTGAATCTTTTCAGACGGCCTTTTCGATGGCAAACCTCATCGTATCTTATCCCCCCAACACATTCATTTTAAAGCCCACTTAAGCTATAATAGCCACCACACACACTACCCGGTCATACCATAACCATGCAACTTACCGTCGTCGGACTCAACCACCAAACCGCGCCCTTGAGCATACGCGAAAAACTGGCATTTGCTGCTGCAAATTTGCCGGATGCCGTATCCAACCTCGCGCGCAGCGAGGCGGCGGAAGAAGCAGTCATTCTTTCTACCTGCAACCGTACCGAGCTTTATTGCGTCGGCGAATCCGAAAAAATCATCAACTGGTTGGCAAAATATCACAATCTGCCTGTCGAAGAAATCCGCCCCTACCTCTATACCCTAGATAACAACGAAACCGTCCGCCACGCCTTCCGCGTCGCCTGCGGCTTGGATTCCATGGTCTTGGGCGAACCGCAAATTCTCGGTCAAATCAAAGATGCCGTCCGCGTTGCGCAAGAACAAGAAAGCATCAATACCCACTTAAACGCCCTGTTTCAAAAAACCTTTGCCGTTGCCAAAGAAGTGCGCACCGATACCGCTGTCGGCGAAAACTCCGTCTCCATGGCTTCCGCATCGGTCAAAATGGCAGAACAAATCTTCCCTTCCATTTCCGACCTTAACGTCCTCTTTATCGGCGCAGGCGAAATGATCGAGCTGGTGGCCACTTATTTTGCCGCCAAAAATCCCAAGCTCATCACCGTTGCCAACCGTACACACCAGCGTGCGCAGGAATTGTGCGACAAACTCAGCGTCAACGCCGAAGCCTGCCTGCTGAATGAATTGCCCGATATTCTTCATGATTACGACGTGGTTGTTTCTTCCACCGCCAGCCAACTGCCCCTCGTCGGCAAAGGCATGGTCGAACGCGCATTGAAAAAGCGCCACAACATGCCTGTTTTCCTGCTGGATTTGGCCGTTCCGCGCGACATTGAAGCCGAAGTCGGCGAATTGGAAGACGCATATCTCTATACCGTGGACGACATGATGGATATTGTCCAAAGCGGTAAAGACGCGCGCAAAAAGGCAGCGGCGGCGGCTGAAAGCATGGTGGAAGAAAAGGTCAGCGAATTTATCCGCCAGCAGAAAAACCGCCAAAGCGTTCCGCTTATCCGTGCCTTACGCGACGAAGGCGAACGCGCACGCCGCCAAGTGCTGGAAAATGCCATGAAACAACTGGCAAAAGGAGTGTCCGCCGAAGATGTCCTCGAACGCCTCTCCATTCAGTTGACCAACAAACTGCTCCACTCTCCGACACGCACGCTCAATAAAGCGGGCTCGGACAACAGCGAATTAATCGATGCCGTAGCGCAGATCTACCATTTGGATCAACATGACTGACCACAATTTAAAGGCCGTCTGAAAGAAGCGAACCGACCGACAGGTCATATTCCAAAGCTTTCAGACGGCCTTCAAACAATAAAATCCCAATTATCATTTTTTCATTTAAAATGAAATGCTTGAAAAAAAACCGTTAAAGTGTAAAAATCCTACCTTATACATTTAAACAGCATTCAAACAATAAAACTGCCTGCCGGCTCAAACGCATGCCGACAATACGATAGGCACCGGCAAAAGGAACTTTCGTGAATATTAAAACAAACACATATCTGGCCCTTGCTGTCCTCTCAGCATCCCTTCTTTCAGGTTGCGACAAAGTCAGCACCTTTTTCGGTAAAGAAGAAAGCAAAGAACTCGTCCAACGCATAGAAACCAATACCGATGACGGTAAGGTCGGTATGCTGTTGCCCGATTTCGCCCAATTGGTACAAAACGAAGGACAGGCCGTCGTCAATATTCAAGCAACTCCGGCAAAACGCACTACAACACCGGATGACGACCACAGCATGGATCTGAGCCAATTCCCCGACAACGACCCGTTTTACGAGTTCTTCAAACGCCTCGTTCCCAATATGCCCGACATGCCTCAAGAAGAGGCCGAAAGCGATGATTTGAATTTCGGCTCCGGCTTCATCATCAGCAAAGACGGCTATATCCTGACCAATACCCACGTGGTTGCCGGCATGGGCAACATCAAAGTCCTGCTCAACGACAAACGCGAATACACGGCCAAACTGGTCGGCTCAGACGCCCAATCCGACGTTGCCCTCTTAAAAATCGAGCCGCAAGAAGACTTGCCGGTTGTCAAAATCGGCAATCCGAAAGATTTGAAACCGGGCGAATGGGTAGCCGCCATCGGCGCGCCTTTCGGCTTTGACAACAGCGTAACTTCAGGCATCGTCTCCGCCAAAGGCCGCAGCCTGCCGAATGAAAACTACACGCCGTTCATCCAAACCGACGTTGCCATCAACCCCGGCAATTCAGGCGGCCCGTTATTCAACCTCCGCGGCCAAGTAGTCGGCATCAACTCGCAAATTTACAGCCGCAGCGGCGGTTTCATGGGTATTTCGTTTGCCATTCCGATTGATGTTGCCATGAATGTGGCCGACCAATTGAAAGCCAACGGCAAAGTCCAACGCGGCCAATTGGGCGTGGTTATCCAAGAAGTTTCTTACGATTTGGCCAAATCTTTCGGTTTGGACAAAGCAAGCGGCGCGTTGATTGCCAAAATCATGCCGAACAGCGCAGCGCAACAAGCCGGTTTGCAAGTTGGCGATATTGTCCGCAGCGTAAACGGAGAAGAAGTCCGCGCTTCCAGCGATTTGCCGGTCATGGTCGGCTCGATGATGCCGGGTAAAGAAGTTACTTTGAGCATTTGGCGCGGCGGCAAACAAACCGATGTCAAAGTCAAACTTGGCAGCGCAGCCGAACAAACGGAAACATCGGCCAAAGAAACCGAACAGCCGCAACACGAAGGCGGCCATGACGGCTTTGCCGTTGAAAACGCAGGCCTGACTTTGCAGGTTGAAAACGCAGACGGCAAACAACGCTTGATCGTTCTGCGCGTTAGCGGTGCGGCCGAACGTGCCGGCCTCAAACGCGGCGACGAAATCATTGCCGTCAGCCAAATCAGCGTCAATGACGAATCCACCTTCCGCAGCGCCTTGGAAAGCGCAGGCAAAAACGTACCGCTTCTGGTGCAACGCGACGGCAATACCTTGTTCCTCGCACTCAATCTGCAATAGCAAGATTTTCAGACGGCATGATGATGCGTTAAATGATAAAATACCCATCTGTCAGAGGCGGTGGGTATTTTGTTATCCGTCTTCCAGTTTAGGCCGTCTGAAAATATTTCACCGCTTATATACAATATAATTATGCAACTTATTAATTATTCGAATTCTATTTTATCCATTGTTCCGGCAGCCATCGCGCTTGCCCTGGCCATTGCTACGCGCCGTGTATTGCTGTCCTTGGGTGTCGGCATTATCGTCGGCTCATTCCTGCTGGTAGGCGGTAATCCACTTGATGCCTTGATTCACTTAAAAGACATGGCTGTCAGCCTGACTTGGTCGGATGGCGATTGGTCTTTGGGCAAACCAAAAATCCTGCTCTTTTTGGTGCTTTTGGGGATTTTCACTTCCCTGCTGACACATTCCGGCAGTAACCAAGCATTTGCCGATTGGGCAAAACAGCACATCAAAGGCCGTCGCGGTGCGAAGCTGCTGACCGCCTGTCTGGTATTCGTTACCTTTATTGACGACTATTTCCACAGTCTTGCCGTCGGTGCGATTGCCCGCCCTGTAACCGACAAATTCAAAGTTTCCCGCGCCAAACTGGCTTATATCCTAGACTCCACTGCCGCACCGATGTGCGTTTTGATGCCGGTATCAAGCTGGGGCGCATCGATTATCGCTACTTTGGCCGGCCTTTTGGTAACTTACAACATTACAGACTACACGCCAATGGGCGCATTCGTGGCCATGAGCCTGATGAATTACTACGCCGTCTTCGCATTGATTATGGTGTTTGTCGTGGCTTGGTTCTCCTTCGATATCGGCTCCATGGCCAGTTTGGAACGCGCCGCTTTAAATGAAATTCATGATGAAACCGTTGAAACAGGCCATCCCAACGGCCGTGTATTTGCACTGATTGTGCCGGTTTTGGTACTGATCGTCGCCACGGTTTCCGCCATGATTTACACTGGCGCGCAAGCTTCTGAAACCTTCTCTTTACTCAGCGCATTTGAAAATACCGATGTAAACACTTCCCTCGTGTTCGGCGGCACTTGCGGCGTCTTGGCCGTCATCCTCTGCACCATCGGTACCATCAAAACCAGCGATTATCCTAAAGCCATTTGGCAGGGCATCATCTCTATGCGAGGCGCCATTACCATCTTGATTTTGGCATGGATCATCAGCACCGTTGTCAGCGAGATGCACACCGGCGAATACCTCTCCACATTGGTGGCAGACAATATCCACGCAGGCTTCCTGCCCGTGATTTTGTTTATGCTCGCAGGCGTGATGGCCTTCGCTACCGGCACAAGCTGGGGCACATTCGGCATCATGTTACCGATTGCCGCCGCCATGGCCGTCAAAGTCGAACCTTCGCTGATTATCCCTTGCATGTCTGCCGTAATGGCCGGTGCTGTATTTGGCGACCACTGCTCGCCAATTTCCGACACCACTATCCTCTCTTCTACCGGCGCACACTGTAACCACATCGACCACGTTACCTCGCAATTCCCTTACGCGCTGACCGTTGCCGCCTCTGCTGCCTCAGGCTACCTTGCACTGGGCATGACCGGTTCTGCGCCTTTAGGTTTTGTGGTAACCGGCATCGTGATGGTTGTGTTGATTTTGATCTTAAAAGACAAGAAAAAAGCAACTACCTAATTCAAAACCAATATTCAGACGGCCTGAGATATTCCTATACTCTCAGGCCGTCTGAACATAACGATTATCCAATAGATACATTATTCAGGACAAAACAATGAATACGCCTCATCTTCCACGCGGCCCAGTCATGGCCGACGTCGCCGCCTATCATCTGACCGAAGAAGAAAAACAACGCCTGCTCGACCCTGCCGTCGGTGGCGTTATTTTGTTCCGCCGCAACTTTGAAAATGTCTCCCAGCTCAAAGCTTTAGTTCAAGAAATCAAAGCCGTCCGTACACCTGAACTCATCATCGCCGTCGACCACGAAGGCGGACGGGTTCAACGTTTTATTGACGGCTTCACCCGCCTGCCGGCCATGAACGTATTGGGCGAAATTTGGGATAACGAAGGCGAAGAAGCCGCCTGTACCCAAGCAGAACAAGTCGGCTGGGTTTTGGCAACCGAACTCTCCGCCTGCGGTATCGACCTATCCTTTACGCCTGTATTGGATTTGGACTGGGGTCAATGCGCCGTCATCGGCAACCGCAGCTTCCACCGCGATGCCAACATCGTGACCCAGCTTGCCCTTGCCCTGCAAAAAGGCCTGAACAAAGGCGGCATGAAATCTTGCGGCAAACACTTCCCCGGCCACGGCTTTGTTGAAGGCGACAGCCATCACGTCCTGCCTTGCGACGAACGCAGCCGCGAAGAGCTAGAAGCCGCAGACCTTATCCCCTTCCGAGCATTGAGCCAAGCAGGCATGGCCGCAGTCATGCCTGCCCACGTCGTATACCCGCAAACCGACAGCCAACCTGCCGGCTTCTCCGAAAAATGGCTGAAACAAATCCTGCGCCAAGAAATCGGATTTAACGGCGTTATCTTTTCAGACGACCTGACCATGGAAGGCGCATGCGGTGTCGGCAGTATTAAAGAACGCGCCCGCCTTTCTTTTGAAGCAGGCTGCGATATTGTACTGGTGTGCAACCGCCCTGATTTGGTAGATGAATTGCGAGACGGTTTCCACGCACCGGCAAACGCCGACTTGGCAGCACGTTGGCAATACATGGCCAACACATTGACCGTACAAGAAGCTGCCGATATCATGGCAACCGAAGCATTCCAAGCCGCCCAACAAGCAACTGCCAAACTGGCAACACCAAAAGACATCGCAGGCGGTGTCAAAGTCGGCGAAGCATTCTGATTCAAGGCTGTCTGAAACATTGACGGCAAATAAAAAAGGAAGACTTGAAAAAGTCTTCCTTTTTTGTCTTCCTAATTAATGAAGTTTTACGTTATAGCGACGTTCCAAACGTAAGAATACCCATCCTAATACACTTGTCAATACAAGATAAATCAATGCAACCGTATAAAGTGGCTCTTGGAATATCGAATACTGACCTGTGATTGCTTTTTGAACAGACATAAGTTCAGGAACTGCAATAACAGACAGCAAAGAACTATCTTTCAAAAGTGTGATAAATTCACCTGCAAGTGGCGGCAACATACGGCGAAGAGCCTGAGGCAAAATCACATAACGCATCGCCTGGGTATAGGTCAGACCCAAAGAACGCGCAGCTTCCATTTGGCCTTTATCAATCGACTGGATACCGGCACGGAAAATCTCACAAACATATGCACCCGAGTTGGCAATCAAAGCCATTACACCTGCGATCAATGGACCATAAGAGCGACGAAAATTAATTGCAGATTCTCCGCTGATTAATGCACCATCGGTAGGATGTACAAAAAATGGGAAAATAACAAAAGCCCAAATAATAACTTGAGCAAGCAATGGCGTACCGCGGAACAACGCAACATACACAAAAGAAATCTTACGCAACACCCAAGCCAAGGCACGTATCGGCGCACCGGCTTTTTCCGGATTAACCAAACGAGCCAATGCCAGCAGCAAACCTAAAATCGAACCGCCAATCGTTGCAACCACTGTAATTCCCAGCGTTGCTAATACGCCGTAAAAAAACATCCAGCGGTATTCATAAATAATGTCAAAACGAAAATCCATAAACCTTCCGTCGGTCAAAATCGGTAACTAATCCGAATATTTTTTAAAATTAAGCTTGATATTTTACAAGAAAATACATTGCTTGAACGGTTTTTTGTTAAATTATTCCGCCAAACTCTGCTTTTTTTACATTTCCAATGAATTGCAGCCCCTTTTCTCCTTTGCCCATACAGGACATTTTCCGTATAAAAAACAAAGCGCAAACCCGACACAAAATTGACCGAAACACAAAAACAGCGGATAATCCGCCCATTCTTCAAACATCTTTCAGACGGCCTTCCCTCTTTCCTTGAGGGCCGTCTGAAAACATTTTAAAAAGCATAAAACATGAAAGCACCCGAACTCTTATTGCCTGCAGGTGGCCTCGAACGTATGCGCGCCGCCTACGACTACGGCGCAGACGCCGTTTACGCCGGCAGCCCGCGTTACTCCCTGCGCGCCCGCAACAACGAATTTGCCAAACTCGACGTTCTCGAGCAAGGCATTAAAGAAGCGCACGAGCGCAACAAAAAATTCTTCCTGACCGTCAATACGCTACCGCACAACTCCAAACTCAAAACCTTCGTTTCCGATATGGAGCCCTTGATTGCCATGAAACCTGACGCGCTGATTATGGCGGATCCGGGTTTGATCATGACCGTGCGCGAAAAATGGCCGGAAATGCCGATCCACCTATCCGTTCAAGCAAACACCACCAACTACTGGGGCGTAAAATTCTGGCAAAACATCGGTGTCGAACGCATTATTCTGTCGCGCGAATTGAGCATGGAAGAAATCGCCGAAATCCGCCAAGAATGCCCCGACATCGAACTCGAAGTCTTCATTCACGGCGCATTGTGTATCGCCTACTCCGGCCGCTGCCTGCTCTCCGGCTACTTCAACCACCGCGATCCCAACCAAGGCACCTGCACCAACTCCTGCCGTTGGGATTACAAGGTTCACAACGCCACTGAAAGCGATGCAGGCGATGCCCAGCTTCTGCAAGGTTTCAACTTTGAAAAAGCCCAAGAAGAAGCCAACCAAAACTTTGAAGGCATCAATGGTCAAAAACGCCACCCATACGCTGACAAAGTTTTCCTGATTGAAGAGTCCAACCGCCCGGGCGAAATGATGCCGATTATGGAAGACGAGCACGGCACCTACATCATGAACTCCAAAGACCTTCGCGGCATTGAAGTGGTTGAAAAACTGGCCAAAATCGGCGTAGACAGCCTCAAAGTCGAAGGCCGCACCAAATCACTTTATTATGTTGCACGCGTGGCCCAGTCCTACCGCAAAGCGATTGACGATGCCGTTGCAGGCCGTCCGTTTGACTACGGCTTGTTGAGCGAACTCGAAGGCCTTGCCAACCGTGGCTACACCAGCGGCTTCCTCGAGCGCCACCAAACTCAGGATTACCAAAACTACCTGACCGGCCACTCCATCGCCAAACAAAGCCAATATGTCGGCCACGTTACCGAAATCGATGAAAACGGCTGGGCGACCATCGAAGTCAAAAACCGCTTTGCCATCGGCGATTCACTCGAAATCATCCACCCGAGCGGCAACCAAACCATCAAATTGGAACAAATGACCCGCAAAGGCCAGCCTGTCGATGTTGCCCCAGGCAACGGCATTCAGGTCAAAATCCCTAACATGCAGGGCAAAGAAAAAGCTTTGGTTGCGCGGATTATGAATCCTTAAGCATCAACAAAATAAAGGCCGTCTGAAAGTTTCAGACGGCCTTTTAAATGATCTATGTTGTTTTAAGCCTGTTCTTGCAATACGGCGGCAATCAATTCTTCCGCACCATCATCCGCCAGTTTTTTGGCGACTGCACGACCCAAGGCATCGGCGTATTCGGCTGGGGCTTGCGCGTCCGCCTGCAAAATAACCGAACCGTCAGGATGGCCGACCAAGCCGCGCAAGGTCAGCAAGCCGTTTTCTTCAGTACAATATGCGGCCAGCGGCACTTGGCAGCTTCCGCCCAAAGCGCGCGCCAAAGCGCGTTCGGCCGTAACGCAGGCGTGTGTGGTATCGTGGCTCAAAGGCTTTAAGATTTCGTACAAATCTTCGCGATGCGCTGCAATTTCAATACCCAATGCGCCTTGTCCGGCGGCAGGCAGGCTGTCGGATTCTGTCAAAATCATGCGGATGCGTTCGTCCAATTCCAGACGCTGTAAACCGGCGGCGGCCAAAATAATCGCGTCGTATTCGCCGTTATCGAGTTTGGACAAACGGGTTTGCACATTGCCGCGCAAAGGTTTGATAACCAAATGTGGATAGCGCGCGCGCAACTGGGCTTCGCGACGCAGGCTGGATGTACCGACGACGGCGCCTTTGGGCATTTCTTCCAAACGCGCGTATTGGTTGGACACAAACGCGTCAAACGGATTGGCGCGTTCGCCGATGGCCGCAAGCGCGAAACCTTCAGGCAAATCCATCGGCACATCTTTAATCGAGTGCACGGCCAAGTCGGCCCGACCGTCATACAAAGCCTGTTCCAACTCTTTGACAAACAAGCCTTTACCGCCAACCTTTGACAAAGTTCTGTCCAAAATCTGGTCGCCGCGCGTGGTCATGCCCAAAATCTCGACTTCGCAATCGGGATACAGGGCTTTCAGACGGCCTTGGATATGTTTTGCCTGCCACATGGCAAGCAGGCTTTCGCGACTGGCGATAACGAGTTTTTTCGGGTTCATAATGGTTGCCTGAAAGATGGAAAACGGCATGAAGTCTATCATATTTTGGGCGGTTTTTCAGACGGCATGAGGGGGAATATGTTATATTTACATCTAAAAACCAAATTTTCGGGACAACATGAAACGCGCCAAACAATATCCTTTTTTATCCTTACAGCGGCAACGTTTTCATCTGAACTTTGAAAACGCTTCTTCCGCCGCCAACCTTCCTTCAGAGAACGACTTCTACCGCTGGGCGTGGTCTGCCTTGAAAAACGAATACCGCCGCGCAGACATCAGCCTGATTCTTCTGGACGAAGAAGAAGCCCGCGCCTACAACCGTGACTACCGCGGCAAAGATTACGCCACCAATGTATTGAGTTTCGCGCTCAACGAAGGCGAAATCCTGCCCGACCAGTTTTCAGACGGCCTGTATGGCGATTTGGTGATTTGCCCGCAAGTGGTTTTGAAAGAAGCCGCCGAACAAGGCAAAACACCCGAGCAGCATTTTGCCCACCTGACCATACACGGTACTTTACACCTGATGGGCTACGACCACATTGAAGACGATGAAGCCGAAATAATGGAAGCCGAAGAAATCCGCCTGATGCTGGCAGCAGGCTTCCCCAACCCCTACCAAGAGGACGAATATTAAAATGGACGGTACGCAGTCGAAACCCAAGTTTTTCGAACGCCTGATCTCCCGACTTGCCGGCGAGCCCGACTCCGCCGAAGACGTATTGACCCTACTGCGCCAAGCGCACGAACAGGAAGTTTTTGATGCCGACACACTGACCCGGCTGGAAAAAGTATTGGACTTTGCCGAGCTGGAAGTGCGCGATGCCATGATTACGCGCAGCCGCATGAACGTATTGAAAGAAAACGACAGCATCGAGCGCATCACAGCCTACATCATCGAAACCGCCCATTCACGTTTCCCCGTCATCGGCGAAGACAAAGACGAAGTTTTGGGCATTTTGCATGCCAAAGACCTGCTCAAATATATGTTTAACCCCGAGCAGTTCCACCTGAAATCCGTCTTGCGCCCTGCCGTTTTCGTTCCCGAAGGCAAGTCACTGGCCTCCCTTTTAAAAGAGTTCCGCGAACAGCGCAACCACATGGCGATTGTCATCGATGAATACGGCGGCACATCCGGCCTGGTAACCTTTGAAGACATCATCGAGCAAATCGTCGGCGACATCGAAGACGAGTTTGACGAAGACGACAGCGCCGACAATATCCACGCCGTTTCTTCCGAACGCTGGCGCATCCACGCCGCAACCGAAATCGAAGACATCAACGCCTTTTTCGGCACGGAATATAGCAGCGAAGAAGCCGACACCATCGGTGGCCTGGTCATTCAAGAATTGGGGCACCTGCCCGTACGCGGCGAAAAAGTCATCATCGGCAGCCTGCAATTTACCGTCGCACGCGCCGACAACCGCCGTCTGCACACCCTGATGGCCACACGAATTAAAGAAAACACGGATAAACCATGATTATTCTGGATCACGTCTCCAAACACTATCAAACACGCGACAAAAAAGACTTTGTCGCTGTCGAGCCGACCAGCCTCGAAATCAAACAGGGTGAAATCTTTGGCCTGATGGGCTACTCCGGTGCAGGCAAATCCACCCTACTGCGTCTGATTAACTTATTGGAACGTCCGGATACAGGTACCGTCAGCGTATACGGCCAAGAGCTGACCGCGCTCAACGCCACGCAACTGCGCCACGCCAGACAAAACATCGGCATGGTATTCCAACAGTTCAACCTATTGAGCAACCGTACCGTTGCCGAAAACGTCGCTTTTCCTTTAGAAATTGCCAAATGGCCGTCTAAAAAAATCCAAGCGCGTGTTGAAGAATGTTTGGAAATCGTCGACTTGCAAGACCGCGCCAACCATTACCCGTCCCAACTTTCCGGCGGTCAAAAACAACGTGTCGGCATTGCCCGTGCGCTGGCGCCGCAACCTCAAGTCATCCTCGCCGACGAACCCACTTCCGCCCTCGACCCAGCCACTACGCGCAGCGTTTTGAAGTGTTTGGAAGACATCAACCGACGTTTCAACGTAACCATCGTCATCGTTACCCACGAAATGAGCGTTATCCGCCGCCTGTGCGACCGTGCCGCCCTCTTGGACAAAGGCCGTCTGCTGGAAATCGTTGAAGTACACGGCAACCAAATCCATGCCCAATCCGAAATCGGGCAAGAGCTGATTCGAGAGGACTAATATGGCAGATTTAACATTTGAAAGTGCTGTTGCGACCATCGTCAGCATGAAGGGCGAAATTATCCAAGCCTTGGGCGAAACCTTTATTATGGTCGGCCTATCGACTACTTTCGCCGTTATCTTCGGTACGGTTTTGGGCGTATTGCTGTTTGTGACATCAAGTCATCAGTTGCACTACAACAAACAGCTGAATTTGTTTTTAGACAACCTGGTCAACCTGATGCGTGCATTCCCTTTCGTCATCCTGATGATTGCCATGATTCCTGTTACACGCGCCATCATCGGCACGACCATCGGCCCGGTTGCCGCCTCATTGGTATTGAGCGTATCCGGCCTGTTCTACTTCGCCCGCCTGGTCGAGCAAAACCTGCGCGAAGTACCCAGAGGCGTGATTGAAGCGGCCTCCGCAATGGGTGCTTCCCCCATGAGCATCATCTGCAAAGTGCTTTTGAATGAAGCACGCGCTGGTATGGTTTCCAGCATTACAGTATTGGCTATCGGCCTTCTGTCATACAGCGCGGCGGCAGGTATGATCGGCGGTGGCGGTTTGGGTGACCTTGCCATCCGTTACGGCTACTACCGCTATCAAATGGAAGTCATCATCTTCATCGTCGCCATCCTGGTTTTACTCGTTATCCTTATTCAAGGTATCGGCAACAGATTGGCACGCAAACTGGATAAACGTTAAGCAAACAGGCCGTCTGAAATGGACTTACTATTTTTCAGACGGCCTGTTATCTATTTAGGGCATATATTCCAAATAAATTTACAAAAAACGTCCTCATATTTCCAAAATAGATTTACAATTCCTCTTTTTTAACGGCGGCAGCTTGAGGCCGTCTGAAACCGTTTTATCATCCATCAGGAGCAAAATATGAAAACCAACACATTCTTCAAAACCCTTTCAGCCGCTGCGCTGGCCATCGTACTGGCTGCCTGCGGCGGTCAAAAAGACAGTACGCCTGCTGCTTCTGCCACATCTTCTGCCGACAACGGTACAGAGAAAAAAGAAATCGTCTTCGGTACAACCGTCGGCGATTTCGGCGATATGGTAAAAGACCAAATCCAACCGGCTTTGGAGAAAAAAGGCTATAAAGTCAAACTGATCGAGTTCACCGACTATGTACGCCCCAACCTTGCTTTGGCTGAAGGCGAGTTGGACATCAACATCTTCCAACACAAACCTTATCTGGATGACTTCAAAAAGGAACACAAGTTGGACATCGTTGAAGCCTTCCAAGTACCGACCGCACCTTTGGGCCTGTATCCTGGCAAATTGAAATCTTTGGACGAAGTGAAAGACGGCGTCAGCGTTTCTGCACCTAACGACCCATCTAACTTTGCCCGTGCATTGGTTATGTTGAACGAATTGGGCTGGATTAAACTGAAAGCCGACGTTGATCCGCTGACTGCTTCTAAAAACGATATTGCCGAGAATCCTAAAAACATCCAAATCGTAGAACTCGAAGCCGCCCAACTGCCGCGCAGCCGTGCCGACGTTGACTTTGCCGTCGTTAACGGCAACTACGCCATGAGCAGCGGCATGAAACTGACTGAAGCCCTGTTCCAAGAGCCAAGCTTTGCCTACGTTAACTGGTCTGCCGTCCGCACTGCCGACAAAGACAGCCAATGGCTGAAAGATGTAACCGAAGCCTACAACTCTGACGAGTTCAAAGCTTACTCACAAAAACGCTTTGCCGGTTACAAATATCCTGCTGCATGGGGTGAAAACGCAGCTGCAAGCGCTCAAGCCGAAGCTGCTTCTACTGCTTCTGCAACCAAATAAGTAACTTTTTGAAAAAAGGCCGTCTGAACCTTCAGACGGCCTTTTTCTATTGCTTATCTCTTCTCAAAGCTCAAAACAAGTTTTTTGATTAACGCCAAATACTTACATAATTCCCTTTTTAAACCAAATCAATATGTTGTAAAAAAGTTCAATAAGAAATCATGTTTTTATTCAATAGAATCAATCACTAAATGAATTATTCTACTTTTTTATAATATTCACTAGTAATGTTCCGCTTATCCTGATATTATACCGCTCATCTAAAGACATCCGGTTGTCCGCATTACAGACCGTTCATCTGAATTGCTTCAAACCACTTTGTCGGATTTTCCCATATTATGTTGTGTTTCTCCGTATCGAAGGGGTTTGAGCGGTCGAAATACCGTTTTGCTTAGATATTAAAGCTTCGTGCTTTGAAATGAGTGAATTTTTGTTTTAAGTGTCGTAATCTCTTGCTAATTACTCCCAGCTGCAAGAGTTTCAGGGTTGCCCCCTTGGGCAGCCCTTCTTTTTTATCTTCTATTTTTTCAGCAATCAAGCCTTCCCTGCCCTATACACATAGTCAAAACTGCAGGCAAGGCCGCCCTTCCCTCAGTCTCCAATCTTCTTCAATTCATTATTCGGCATCACCAGCCAAACCTGTGCCTTTTTAACTTGAGCCGCAGTACGGATGGCCGCCTCATCCATAATGGAGAATGCGGTAGAAAAGGCATCGGCAACCGCCGCACTCTCCGCCATGACACTCATGCTTTTATAACGCGGCTGGCTTCCGCCTGTGCGCGGGTCAAACAGATGGGTAAATTTGCCTGCCTCGTCCATTACCGTGCCATAGCCGCCCGATGTGGCAAACGCTTGATTTTTCATGGCAATGGTGGTCAAGATTTGGTCTTCTTGGTCGGGATTGCGAATGCTGACATTCCACTCGCGCTGGTTGGCATTATCAAAGCCGTAAATCTCTCCCATATCAATCAATGCCTGGGTAACGCCTTGCTGCTTTAATAACTCGACTACTTTATCAGTGATATAGCCCTGCGCAATGCCGTTGAGCGACAAGCCCATGCCTTTTTGGGCAAAACGGATTTCTTTGGTATCAAAATCGACTTTGTTGAAATCCACTAATTTAAGCGTGTCTTTGATACTGCGCTCAGATGGTGGCGTTTCGGTTTTTGGGTTTCGCCTGAAATGATCGGCATACAGATTCCACAATGGCTGAATGCTAGGATCAAATGCACCTTGCGTCAGCTGATGGATATCTCGGCTGATACTGAGCAGCTGTAAAAAATCGGATGGCGGATTTTTCAGACGGCCTTCTCGGTTTAAACGGCTGATTAGGCTGTCGTCCCGATACAGGCTGAAGATTTTTTCCAACCGTAAAACTTCCGCCAATACTTTGTTGACCAATATTTCCGCCTGCCTGCGCCCAATACCGAACAAACGCAATTCTGCACCCGAGCCTAATGCAATCCCTTTCCAGATAACAGGCTGCCCTTCTTGATTCGGGCCGGCTGAATGAGTCGGCCGATTGGTTTTTCGGCTGATGGCAAAGGGAATGCCGGCACCGGCGGCAAGTGTGGTGGCGATGGCAATGAAGCGGCGACGCGTTAAAGGGGTGGACATAAAGTATTCCTTAGATTTTTTATCTTTATATTGAAAGCCGCATTCATTAAATCATCAATCGACAGCTTCCAACACAAAGGCCGTCTGAAACTGTTTCAGACGGCCTTTATTGGTTGTTTTATTTGAAAATGTATTCGTCGGGCATCTCTGCAAAACCGACTACTCTGCCGCCTTTTTCTTTGGCGAATTTTTCAGCCTGAGCCTTGTCGGCAAACGGAAGCGCATCTTCCGCACCCATGCCGCCGATAAAGCTGCTTTCAATAACGTAATAGGCCTTTTTCGCATCTATCCATTCAGTGTCGGCATTGGGTTTTTCCCAATCTTTGACTTTACCCATATCGGTAACATAGATGGCATGAATGCCTTTAGGCTCTTCGGGCAGTTTGGTGTAACCGAACATCTGCTTGATAGTGGAAAACCAAACCGGTTTGTCAGGTTTGCCGTTCAAGAAGATTTGCGCTTTAGGGCCGTTGTGTTCAGTCAAATTCATGCTGCAGTAATGACCGACTGCGCTGTCGCTGATTTGTTGGGGCGCAGGCGGAGGGCTGTTATCCTGCTTGCTGCAGGCTGCTAATGCGATGAGTGTGAAGGTTGTCAATAATATTTTTCTCATATTTGTCGCTTTCCGAAAATCCAGGCGGCTAAAATCAAAGGAATGATAACCCATAATACCTGAGCCGTCAGCAAAATAGGCATACTCAGGCTGATTTGTTCGCTCAAACCTGCCATGCCGGCATACATGGCTGTATTTTCGTAACCCGTCAGGTTCAGCAGACGGTAAATGTCTGCGGGGTTGAACAAAAGAACGGTTTCCACTACAGGCGCGGTAATGACTTGTTCGGTATCGGCAACCAAAACACCCAAAAGCGCCATATCGAAAATAACGACAAAAAACAGCCATACGCCGATGGCGATACCGGCGGCTGTACCGCGTTCTTTAACTTTTGCGCTGATCAAATAGCCCATGGACAAAAAGGCTGCGCCAAGAATCACGCTGGCAGCAATCAAAAGGGCGAAAGGTTGCCATGCGGCAATATCAAAACCGCCGTTGGCAAGCTGAAGGGTAATACCTGCCAATCCGTAGCCTGCGGTGGTAGCAAGGGCAAGAATGATGAGGTGGCCGATAAATTTACCGGCAAGGATTTGGTTGCGCGAGATGGGGTAACTTAGCAACAACGCCATTGTACCGCGCTCGATTTCGCCGATCAGTGCATCATAAGAGAGCAACATCGCAATCAGCGGGATCAAGAAGATAGACAGGCTGGACAGACTGACTACAGTTACCGTCAAGGGATCAACCTTGACCGAACCGGTAGGCGAGCTGCCGAGAAAGCCTAATGACAGTGCCAATGCGGCAAGCAAAAGTGCGGCGGCAAGAACCCAACGGTTGCGCAGGCTGTCTCGGACTTCTTTGCCGGTAATAATCCAAACGGGGTTCATACGTCTTCCCTCTTCAAGAATTGCGCGTACATATCATCAAGTGTTGGCGTGTGGATATCGATGTAGGCAAGACTGCCCAAATCACCCAATTCGCTCAAAAGTCCCATACGCTCTTCGGCTTTACATTGCGCTTTATACGACAGGCCGTCTGAAAGCGGATGCCAACGCTCGCTCAACGGGCGCGCTTCTTTCAAGCGGACGTTGACGGTCAGCGGTAGACCGCTTTGAACATGCAACTCATCCATGCTGCCGTCAGCAACTTTCACGCCGTTTTTCATAACGATGATGCGGTCGGCGTGGCCGTCAAGCTCGGCCAGTGCATGGGTGCTGAGCAATACGGTTGCGCCGCGCCCATTGAGTTCGCGCACAACTTCGTAAAACATTTGACGTGAAGCCGGATCAAGGCCGGTAGTTGGCTCGTCAAACAATAAAACTTTAGGCTCGCCCAACAAGGCTTGTGCCAAAGCGAGGCGTTGACGCATACCTTTAGAGTAAGTGCCGACACGGCGGCGTGCGGCCTGGGAAATGCCGACACGCTCGAGCAATTCGCGGTTTTTACTCAGGGGCTGTTTTTTTAGTTTGGCATAGAAATCCATGGTTTCGATACCGGTCAATGAAGGGTGCAATGCAACCGTTTCAGGCAGGTAACCGATTTGGCTGCGACGCTGCGCCCCTGCTTTACTGCCGGTCGGCTCTCCCAAAAGCATCACTTCGCCCTCGGTCGGCGTAATCAGGCCGAGTATCAGCTTCATAATGGTAGATTTGCCTGCACCGTTGTGTCCTGCCATGCCGACGCTCTCGCCAGCCTTGAGAACCAGATCGACTTGGTTGACGGCCTTTTGGCTGCCAAACTGCTTGGTCACGTTTCTTAATTCAACGTGGTTGGTACTGCTCATGGATATTCCTCTAGTGAATGTTTCAGACGGCCTTTGATATTGGGCCGTCTGAAAGGTTACATATTGGCATTTCCGCCTGTCAACGCACCGTTTTCGGCATTACCCCATTCGGATTGGTGCGTTTTTGCTTCATGCAGCAATTCGTCCTTCATGGCTTCGTATTTGGTTGTCGTTTTATTGCGGACAGGGTTCATCAAAGGCTTGCTGTCAATTACGCCGCCGGGCAGGATGGCGGGAAATTGAGATTGCGCCCATTTGACAATGCTGATGGCAGGGCTGTTCATCAATAACCGGGCGACGGGTGCGCGCCAGATGATTTGGTCGATAATCCCATTGGGACGGTAGGCACTGTCGCCGAAGCCGTCGCCGTCAAGGTCAAAGGCGCTGTTATCGCTCCAATAGTTGCCGCGACCACCCTCGCCCCAATCAAGGAAACGGGTGCTGACGTATTTGACTTGGCTTTCGTTGTTGATAAACGAATTATTGAACAGGCTTGTGCCTTCAATGGCCGCGGTAAAGTGAATACCGATTTGACAGTTTTCAAAATGGTTGTCGAAAATTTTATTGTAGTTGGCATTGTAGGCAAACACGCATTTGCCTGCCTTGTTGATCACATTATCGTGAATTTCGGAATAATTGACGTAGTTGAGCATAATGCCTTGGTCGCGGCTGCCAACGGCAATGTTGCCATACACTTTCAGGCGTTCGGAAAACATCAGCACATAACCCATATTGTTGCCGACGGAGATATTGTTGCTGACTTCGCTGTCATTGGTGTACATATAATGGACGGCAAAGCGCAAGTCGCTAAAGCGGTTGCCTTTGTAGGTATTATGAGTACTGGTATTTGAAAAAATACCGTCACGGCCTTTGGAAATATCGTTATCGACCACTTGCGCACCGGGCGCATTCCAGACGGTTACGCCGTTGCCGCGTTCGTTGACGCGCAGGTTTGCATCGCCGATGATTTTATTTTCCCGCACCATGGATTCTGCCGCACCGTGAATATACACGCCGACGGAATTGTCAATGATGTTGTTATGCTCCACCAGCGCGCGCGTTGCCGTCTCTTCTAAATAGATACCGGCATCCATTGCCGGCAAACTCATACCGGAATGGGAAACAGTCAGATTGCGCAAAGTTACATCAGGCGCATGAACGGCAACCGTCCTCCCGCTCCGGTCGCCGACAATCTTGGCGGAACGGTCGGCAGGGCCTTCGATGGTAATGGGTTTGTCGATATAGAGTTTGGTTTTGTATGTACCGGAGGCAAGCTTGAGCGTATCGCCGGCTTGGGCGCGCGCCAAAGCATCATTGAGATTGTCTTGTGTGGATACGTTGATGACTGCGGCAAAGGCCGTCTGAACCATGCTGCCAAGCAGCAATACGAGTGCGGCACGTTGCCATTTGGAACGATGGATTTGTGTGTGCGTCATAATCATATCTCTATTTCAGACGGCCTGCTTGCCGCATGATAAACCGATGCGGAAACAGGTATTTTGGTGTTATAGCAAAGCTGTCTGATGATGGCTTTCATTTTGTGGCCATATCGGCCGACAAACAACTTTGCTATAAAGGCCGTCTGAAAGAATGTTTTTTCAGACGGCCTGAAGAATTAAATCATCAAACCGAAATTATTTTGGTTTAACAATCATTTGGCCAGACATTTCCATGTGCAATGCGTGGCAGAACCATTGGCAGTAGTACCAGTGTACACCTGGACGGACAGCTTTGAAGGTTACAGAAGATGTAGCTTGCGGGCCAATCTCCATAGCAATGCCATAACCTTCCAAAGTAAAGCCGTGAGTCAAGTCTTCAATGGTCTCAACGTTGGTTACATATACGGTAACTTCGTCGCCTTGATTCACTTCAAATTGAGGAACGCTGTAAGCAGGCGCAACGGCAGTCATGTACACGCGTACTTTGTTGCCTTCACGTACGACTTTGGCAGCTTTTTCAAGCTCAACACCGTCTTTTTGAGCTTGTTCCAAAGCTTCTTGCCAGAACCATGGGTCTTTGCGGTCCCAAGTTTTACTTGGGTTTACTTTAGACGCGGCAACCAAGCACAAGTCGTGTGGTTCGGCAAAAGTCGGATTGTCATGCACCAGACGCATTTCGTCGCCGGAGATGTCGATCAATTGGTCACACTCAGGTTTCAAAGGACCGGCATTCAAGAAGCGGTCTTTAGAGAACTTGTTCAAAGATACCAACCATTTACCGTCGGCTTCTTTGGTTTCGCCCATGGTAGTGTGGTTGTGGCCAGGTTGATAGTGAACGTCGAGTTTTTGTTTGATCGGATCGATTTTCTCGCCTTTATAGGCTTTAATCGCATCGTCGATGTTCCATTTCACCATTTGGCTGTCGATAAACAATGTGGTATAGGCATTGCCGCGACCGTCAAATGCAGTGTGTAATGGGCCAAGACCCAGTTGAGGCTCGGCTACGACAACATCGCGCTCTTTGATTTTACCTGCAAACAAGTCATCCAGTTTGCTGACATCCAATACGGTAACGGTTGGAGACAGTTTACCGTTGAGCATGATGTATTTGCCGTCAGGGCTTGCATTACAGCCGTGAGGAGAGTTAGGAACCGGGATGTAACGAGTGTATGGAGAGTTGGCTTCCGCACGACCGTCCAACATTTTCACGCCGTTAACTTCTTTGAAGTCGCCTTTTTTGATGCCTTCTTCGATGGCGGCCAGGTTAAATACCACACACCAGTCTTGCTCGTTAGAAGAAGCACCTTGTACAGTCAGAGCGCGTTCAGAGTTATAGCAGGTAGAGAAAGAGTATTTACCTTGGTAGTCGGCATCGCCATTATCCAAGTTACCGTCTACCAATACTTGCCATGCGATGTCCATGGTTTCGCCGTCAACTGCAGTATAAACGGCATTCCAAGTTTTAGGATCATCCCATTTGCCTACGCCGTCAACAGGAACGATATGCTCGCCGTTGGCAAATACGTAGCCAGTTTTCGGATAGCGTTGAGGACGCAGACCGTGAACACCTGAAACGTTTGGAATTTCAACGATTTTATCGGTTTTCATCACATCCAAGCGGATACGGCAAACGCGGTTATTTGCTTTATCGTTGGCATATGCATAGCGGCCGTCGTAAGTTTGATCGGTAAAAGACAAGTGCGGGTGGTGCAAGTCGCCGTTAGGGTAGCAGCGCAGACCGCTGTCTTGCAGGAATTTACGGGTTTCCGGCGTAATTTTTTCATTCAAAATACGCAGGCTCTCGTTGGTACGACCCCAACCAGTAGCGCTATCCATATTGAATACAGGGATACGCATCAACTCACGCATAGAAGGTACGCCGATCAAGCGCATTTCGCCTGATTGACCGCCTGACAAGAAACCGTAGTATTGGTCAAGTTCGCCCGGACCGACTTCGGAAGTTTGTTTGCCCGGCTCGGCAGAATGAGCAGCGGCTTTTTCGGCAGGTGCAGCACCGGAAGCAGCAGCTTTATCACCCTCGCCGTTAGAGCAACCGGCCAAGCCCAACAAACCGGCACCGGCAATACCTGCACCGGAAGCAGCGGCAGTACCTAAGAATGAACGACGGCTTAAGCCGTTTTGTTCTAATTTTTCGTCTGACATACGACACTCCTTGGATAAAATCTGGCGGCCGATTTTTCAGACGGCCTGCCGATGAAAAATTTTCTAAGTCGGGCTGCCGATACAGCCCTCTTTTTTATTGATAAATTACTACTTGTCGACACTGATTGCCGATTCTTTTTTAACAAACTGGACGACTTGTTCTTGAGCATTTTGCGTCGCTGCCGCATCATGCTGTTCAGCTTTTGCCGCCGCTTGTTTTTGTTTTTTCTTATTCGTTGCCACTACTTGAGGACAACGCGTATCGTGATGATACATTACCTGACAATGCAGACATTGGATACATTCGTTCGGATGAATGTCGCCTTCAGGTGCGATTGCCTGTACGGGACATTCGTGTGTACAAATCTGGCATGGGTTACCGCACATTTTATAACGGCGCAGCCAATCAAACACACGGAAGCGGCCCGGCAATGCAATACCTGCACCCAAAGGACACAGATAACGGCAGAAGAAACGTTCGATGAACAAGCCTGCAATCAGCAAAGCGGCGGCGAACATAACAAACCACCATTCACGCATGAATTTCAAAATAATCGCAGTTTTGAAAGGTTCAACTTCTGCAAATTTTTCAGCAGTGCCCAAGTCGTACAGGGAAATAGCCAGCAAACCGAAGAAGATAACATATTTAATGGCTGTCAGGCGCGTATGCAACAGATGTGGCACAGTAATTTGTTTTACGCCCAGTTTTTTAGCAAGGCGATTGGTCAACTCCTGCAATGAACCGAAAGGACACAGCCAGCCACAGAACGTACCCCTGTTCCACAACAGCATAGTTGCCGCTGTAAAGAGCCACAGAATGAACACCAGCGGATCCATCAGGAAGAATTCCCAGTGGAATTCAGTCAAAATTGCGGAGAACAAGGTTAATGTATTGACAACCGATAATTGCGCTTGCGCATACCAACCAATATAAACCAGGGTAAATGTCAGGAAGCAGAGGCGGAAACGGTCATACCATTTTTCGTAACGTACAATCCAGTCTTGGAACAAGAATACCAACAGGAGAATTGTCAAAGCAATACCGACAACAATAATTTGACCTTGTTTGGCTTTCCAAACTTGTTTCCAAAGTTGGTTGGAAACACCATCATCACCGGCAGTCGCATCTTCGGCAATACCCGTACTTTCAGGTGCTGAAGCTGCAGCCGCAACTTGCTCAACCGGCGCGCTGATTTCAACAGGTGGTGCTTTTGGATCATCGACATAGTAGCCTTTTGGCAATTCGTAATCCAAATCTGCAGTTACGAAAGCTTTATCGTTAACGCTCAACACACGTTGAATCATCAGTTGTAAACGCCATGGCTCGGCAGCATCAAATTCCACACCTTCAGGGATAGTAAACCAAGAAACCTCTTTAAATGCAGGCGCACCTTCCGCTGCCAAAGCAACTACACGCTCATGTTGTGCATCGGTAAAACGGAAGCTGGTATCGCCCTGAATCATTTCGATACGGTCGAAGATACCGCCACGCACATAGCCTGAGCCTTTCCAAGAGTATCGGCCTTCACCGGCAACCATAATTGCCTGTTGACCTGGTTGCAAACGTTTTTGCAGATTATTCCAACCGGCTTCACCTAAAAGGCTTTTACCGATAGAAGGTTGGCTGACCAAAGCAACATATAAATCAACGAATGTATCGTTACCATCTCCCTGCTCTGCATGATCTGCAACACCGGCTTTACCGCCTTTTTCAAACAGTTTGTTGATATCGTCAACAGAAATATGCAGATGACCAACAGCTTTTTGTTCTAACAACGCATTCCAAGACTGAATGTCTTGTTTATCAGGATTCACAGCACGACGGGGACGGGTTTGAACCGCAGGCTCATTTGCAGCCTGCTCACCAGAAGCGGCAGCAGCACCGGCTTGAGTCGCTTTATCCGTACCCAAATGATATTGATGAATAACCGATTTGACAGAACGCTGAATACTGTCATTAATCACCATCAACGTTACAGTCGCACCGCTGATGATATCAGCAGGAGCCACACCTGGCTGAGGAGGATTTTTAATAAAATTTAAGCCAATATATTTATCAATGAATTTATCGACACGGGATTGCGGAATACCAATCAGCATAATTGGTTCATGGTGTTCAACCAATTTTGCTCCCGCAATAGTGCCATCATTGGCCAATGCGACCATCGTATCAATCGGCTTACTCGAATAACCACGCGTATTGACCACATCAGTCGTGATATAAACCAAGCCAAGCTGCTCTTCGCCTTTATATACACGAGCAACCAAAGGCTTACCTTCAGGTTTGCCGTAACGATCAGCACCAGGAAAAATTTCAGAAGGCTGAATTTTTGCCAAGAAATCAGGCAAGCGCTCTGCGTAAGCAGGTAGGCTTACTATCATCATAGAAAATACAGCAAACAGCACAAGGATTCGTTTCCAAATGCCACTTAAGCACTTCATTTCAAGACAGGACATGGCTATTCCCGATATATCGATACTCTAAACACTTATATTATATGAATCATCTATCGGCAATAATTTGATTAAAATCAAATTTACAAATCTTAAAACCAAATTCTACATGCTAATAATACTTTAGAACTATAAAAATAAATCTTTTATTAGTAGACATGAAATATAGGAAAATCAACTTAATTCAATAACCATCTTTATATTGTTAACTTATTTATAATAATACTCAAAACAATTTCCAAAATTTTGTTTGGCATATATTTAATAGAATATAACCCGGTTTAGATTCCCATAGGCCGTCTGAAAAAATATCGAAAATACTTTAATCTGCTCCTGCAATAACAAAATACACTCCCTACGAAAACAAAAAGAGCCTGTATAAAACAGGCTCTTTTTCAGACTAATCTTAAATCAGATTAGAATTTGTGACGCAGGCCAACAGTACCAGCAGTTTTCTCGTATTTAGCATCGCCTTTGCCTTCTTTCAACCAGCCGGCAGACAACAGGGCAGAAGTGCGTTTAGAGAAGTCGTAGTCAGCACCAACGATAACTTGGTTGTACGCGCTGTTCTCTTGTTTCACGCCTTCTTCTTTAGCTTTGAAGCCGTGAGCGTAAGAAACACGAGGAGTTACGTTGCCGAAGCGGTAAGCAGCAGTTGCACCAACTTCAGTACGTTCGTTTTTCTTAGCACCAGCTACGTCAGCTTTAAAGCCTTCGTATTGGCCTACAACAGCAACCATCAGGTTGTTAGCATCGTAACCAGCAGTCAGACGGTGAGCTTGGTGATCTTTGTAAGTACCGGCAGCCAAAGTAGTGTTGTGGTTGAATGCATCCAGGTAACCAGAAGTCAAGTCAGCACGTTTAGCATAAGAACCAGCGTAGCGACCGAAGAAACCAGAATTTTCGTAGTTCAAGCCCAAGTCGTAAGATTCACGGCTTTTCACAGCGTGATCGTATTTGTCGCTAGGGTTAGCATTGTCGCGAGGTTGGTATTGTACGCTTGCACTGAAACCACCAAACACAGGAGTGTCGTAACGTACAGATACTTTACGAGTATCTACACGTTTGATTTTACCCAATTGCAGAGCGTCTGCGTTAGCATTACTAGATTCCCAAGGGTCGAAGCTGTCGCTGCTGTTTTTCAGAGAAGTATCCAATTTACCAGCACGAACTTTACCGAAACCGCCTTCCAAGCCCAAGAAAGATTCACGGGTCGCGAAACCAGAATCACCACCGGCGATAGAAGTGTTTTGTTCAACTTGCCAAATAGCATTCAAGTTGCTACCCAAGTGTTCGTGGCCTTTGAAGCCGATGCGAGAACCGTAGTCAGCAATCTCAGTAGCAGTTTTAGAAGTAGTCTTACCTTCTTTTACTTTAGAAATTTCAACGCCGGCTTTAACTTGACCGTACAGAGTCACATCAGCCATAGCTGCAACAGGCAGAGCTGCCAAAGTCAGAGCAATCAGAGATTTTTTCATTGCTGTATTCCTTTTCTATTGTGAAGAAATAACTTAAGCAGACCGGACAATCCGCTTAGGCTTACTTTATCGCTGGAATCAGCGATTCCATGACTGTTACTATAATTGCTCCTCTCTAAAAAAACAAACTTTATTCGACCAACCTCCGCTACCGCAGAAACCAAATAAAGGTGGAGATAACCCAAATAATGGAAATTTATTATTTAAAATCAATGATAAATTTCTTTAAAACCAAGATTTGCATTTTTACAACACTTTATCAATTTACACATCAATCACGCTATTTTGTTGCTTTTATACCAACAGTCCGCAGTCAGGTCGTCTGAAAACCATTACCCAAAACACTCATCCACTCAGGCAGAGGCAGTCTTACCACCCCAAACTCATCAGGATAATCAACGCCTGTCAAATATAAACCGTCAGACATAAAGGTCGGAGGCGCTTTCAATCTGCTTCTTGCATGAAAGATTGACTGAAATTCATCCACACTTATTCTGCCACTTCCTACATATACCAATGCGCCCATAATATTGCGCACCATATGATGCAAGAATGCATTTCCATGCAAATCAAGGCACAAATAACGAGGAGTCCCACTAATACTTGACCTATACAGCGTTTTTATAGGCGATTTTGCCTGGCACTCTGCCGCACGAAAGCTGGAGAAGTCATGTTCACCCTCCAATAAAGCAGCAGCCTGCCTCATCAGATTTAAATCTAATTTCAAATGCGTCCACCCCACCCTGCCGACCAACAACGGAGAGCGAACTGGAGATGACTCCAGCAAGTAACGGTAATGCCGGCCATAAGCATCAAATCGGGCATTGAAATGCGGTGCAACTTTTTGCGCAAGTAATACAGCCACACCGTCAGGCAAATGCGCATTGACTCCACGCACCCACGCCTGCTCCGGACGGCCTACAGATGTATCAAAGTGTACGACCTGAGCTGTCGCATGCACACCCGTATCCGTCCTTCCTGCAACAATCGTATTAATCTGCTCTCCTGCTATTGAAGTTAATGCCTGCTCTAAGGCCGTCTGAACAGTCGGCAGGTCTCCGGCCTGTTTTTGCCAACCATAAAAACGGCTCCCGTCATAAGAGAGGGTTAAAGCCCAACGCTGAATGGAACTTCCTGTTGTATTCGTTTGTTCGGTCATTTCTTATACTTCTTATAAATGGATATTGTTGTCCACGCTCAAATAACAAATATTAAAAGGCGTGATCATCACACGCCTCTCATCATATATTTCAGACGGCCTTTATCTTCGTCCACCATAGAACTGCCATGCAATACTGTCATATCTAAAAATGGATTCGGCCCAAATCTCATCTTTTAATTTACCATAAAAAAGATGCCGTCTGAAACGGCATCTTCATTTGACTGACACTTATGCGCCAAGTTCTTTCATCAGTTTTTGGGCTTTATATAGAATATCGCCTTCAGCTTCTTCAATCAGCCCTTGCAATGTTTCGCGAGCTGCCTCAGGATCACCGATCTCGATATACATCTTGGCCAAATCATATTTAGCCTCGAGCGGAGCAGTCATACCGACTGATTCTGAAACAAAGCCTCTTTCGCTATTGCTTTTATCGGCAGCTACTGAAACATCTTCAGCTTCCCATTCCAATGCACCTTCTTCAATCACAAACTCTGAAGCAGCTTCTTCTTTCTCTGCTTCTTCTTTGGTTTCTTGAATTTGCACGTCCTGATCTTGCTTGACATCGAATGGCGGCACATGGTCGTCTGAATTTTCAGGCGTTTCTACTGTAAACTCTAGCGGCTCTTCATTTCGCTCAGGCATAACAACAGATACCGGCTGATACGGATTCTCCGGCTCAGGCTCGTACACGCTTTCTGTTGATTCGATATTGTCCCAATCCGCATGACGACGTTGCTCTGTTTCTGCATCATGCGTTACCGCACTGGAAAGAATGCCTGCCTGACTATGGTCAATCTTGCCTAAGTCAAGTTTGACATCGTCAACATTGGAAGATTCTTCTACTTCATTGATAACGACATCATCTTCAAAATCATCTTCGACAAGCAAACCTTCTTGAGTTTTTTCAGACGGCGTTACTTTGCTTGCGGCAACCGCAGCGGTGGCTGAAGCAGCAACACTTTTCTGTACAGGCTTTTCTTCATCCTTACGGCTTGCAGACGCGGCTTTCGGCTCGTCTTTACGTTTACCGGCAGCTCTCAACAACAACCAAGCAGCAATAAGGGCTGCGCCGCCTGCCAACAACCATTTCCACAAATTACCATCTGATTCACTCTCTGACGGCTCTGCAGCAGAATCAGTCGTAGCAACAGGTTCCGAAGCCAATACATTCTCTTGATTATCGGAAGCCATAACATCTTGAACATCGGAAGCAGGAGCTGCTGATGCCGCATTTTCATTGACAGCCGCAGATGCTGCTTGCTCTGTTTGCGCAGCTGAAGCTTGTTTCACTTCTTCCTGTTGCGGAGGGTTTGCGCCGGCATCTTTAACCTGGGCTTCAGTTTGAGCCTCAGGCTGAACAACAGGTTTTTCTGTTTTAGCCTCTGTTGCATTAGCGGTTTCATTGGCTTTTTCTGTTGCCGTATTAGTTTTAACAGGAGCAGAAGCAGCCAAACGTTGCAATTCGCTACGGTTTGGAATATTCAGCACCTTACCTGCCAACATACGGTTGGCATTGTTATCAATAAACACATCCGGATTAGCATTAACCAACGCTTGAATGGTTTGATCCAAGGTCATACCTTGCGGACGGATGCTGGACGCAATGGCAATCAGGGTTTCACCCGTACGTACCAAATGCTGTCTGCCTGAACGTACGGCCGTATCGTTTTTAGCAGAGGCCGTCTGAACTTGTTTTTTCTCAGCCTTACGTTGCGCATCTTTACGCACTTGAGCTACCTGATTGCCTGATGCTTTATTGTTTTTTGTTGCAGGCTGTTGGGCATTGCGCGTCGGCTCGGAGGATTGAGATTCAGCAGCCGGACGAGTACGAACAGATGCAGCATCTTTAGAATCATATCCGGCCGGATCGATAATAGCGGTGTATTCACGCGATTGCGCACCGACACCTACTTGGAAAACCAAAACAGGATCTTTAATGGCTTTGGAAGAACGAATCGTAACGACTGCCTTATCGCCTGATTTGCGTACTGCCGCGCGCAAATTGCCATTTGAAATAGTGGCCTTACCGCCATTAAGCAGAGCCTGAGCTTCCTCGCCAGTCACAGTGATACTGCCTGTAAAAGGCTCACCCAAATGAGATTGAACGTTCAAGCCACCCAAACCTGCAGAGGCACTGAGCGATGTCATTAAAGCAATAGAAGCTGTAATTAATTTAATATTGTGATGTTTTTTCAAAACTGATCCCCTGTTCGGAAATTATGGTACTGACCAATGTGCGCGCATTTAACCATATATTTACTAGATATTACGTCATGATATATTTTTAACCCATTCCTGCCAAGCAATAGAGGTTATTCAGCCTAAAATTCCTTAGCAAATCTATTACTTTTGCATGCTTGTGTTTCTTTTTTACAAATTTCGCCAACCCAAAACAAATATTTCATATGGATATATGTGGTATTAAAGTCATAGGGAAAGGTGCAAAAAAACACATCTCCCTGTATGATTAGCATTTACTCAATTAGTTTCATCATTAACATATGAAGGTTTTGAGCGACTTATTCGCCGTATTCTTATTTTTCATTACATACATCATCACCAAAGACATGATTACCGCAACGGCTGTTGCGGTTGTAGTCGGCATAGCCCAAGCTGCGCTGACCTTTTGGAAACACCGCAAGCTGGACACCATGCAATGGATCAGCCTGATCTTGATTGTCTTTTTTGGCGGTGCAACGATTTTACTGAAAGATAACCGCTTCATCATGTGGAAACCGACCGTTCTGTTTTGGATCGGCGCGATCGTCATGCTGTTCAGCCATCTTGCCGGTAAAAACGGGCTTAAAGCCGTCATGGGCAAAGAAATGCAACTCCCTGATTTTGTATGGACACGCCTGACTTATGCATGGATTGGCTTCCTAATTTTTATGGGTGCGGCCAACCTCTTTGTCTTTACGTATTTTCCAGACCAATGGGTCAATTACAAACTGTTCGGCACATTGGGTTTCACAATCATTTTTTCCATCGCACAGGGTATGTATCTGATGCGTTTCCAGCCTAAGGAGGATCAATAATGGAATATTTTACGCTTTTGGCCACTGATGCCGAAGATGTCCACGAAGCACGCATGGCAGCCCGCCCTGCTCATTTGGCACGCTTGGAAGAATTGAAAGCGCAAGGCCGTCTGCTGACTGCCGGCCCCAATCCTCTACCAGACAATCCGGAACGCGTTTCCGGCAGCCTGATCGTGGCTCAATTTGAATCTTTGGACGCTGCACAAGAATGGGCTGAACAAGACCCTTACGTCGATGCCGGCGTATACGCAGAAGTATTGATTAAACCCTTTAAAGCCGTGTTCAAATGAGCAATATGCGTCAAATTATCGAGGAACGCCTGCAGGCGCTTGAGCCTGAGTTCTTCGATTTTGAAGATGAAAGCCATCTGCACGCCGGCCATGCCGGTAATAAAGGTGGAGGGCATTACGCCATAGTAGTGGTCAGCAACGCATTTGAGAACATTGGCCGACTCCAGCGGCAACGTATGATTAAGCAGCTTTTACAAGACCTGTTTTCAGACGGCCTGATTCATGCACTCAGTATCAAAGCGGCCACGCCGGACGAATACTTCCATTAAGATTACTACTCTTAAACTTTGATTTCTAATCATTAATTTATTTCCAATCATTATTTAAAAGAGAAATACGATGAAAAAAACCTACTTTGCTTCAGCCTTGATGCTTGCCCTGACTACCGGCACCCTGTTTGCCCAAACTTTGGTGACCGTCAACGGTCAAGCCATCGACAGCAGCGTTATCGATGACCAAGTTGCTTCCGTACGCGCCAGCAACCCGAACGTTCAAGACACTCCTGAATTGCGTCAAATGCTGACTGAACGCCAAGTTATCAGCACTGTTGTTACCCAAGAAGCTAAAAAATTAAAACTGGATCAAAGCGCTGAATTCAAAACTGCATTGGAGCAAGCGCGTGCCGATGCCGCCAAGCAAGGCGCAGATAAAAAAGCCACATTCAAAACCGAATGGGCAGTTTTCGAAAATGATTTGTTAGGCCAAGCTTTCGCGGCGCATATCGTCCGTCAATATCCTGTCCAAGAAAAAGATGTCAAAGCCGCTTACAACGACTTCAGCAACTTCTATAAAGGTACTCAGGAAGTCCAACTGGGCGAAATCTTAACCGACAGCAGCAGCAATGCCCAAAAAGCCATTGCCGATTTGGACGCGAAAAAAAGCTTTGTTTCGGTATTGAACCAATACTCAATTGACGAAGCGGCCAAAAAAGCCGGCGGCATCCCTAAAGCTTATGTTCCGCTTAAAGATTTGCAAGAATCAGCTCCTCCGCTTTACGCTGCTGTCAAAGACCTGAAAAAAGGTGCGCACACTAAAACGCCGCTGCAAAACGGTAATTTGTATGCCGTTTTCTATGTCAATGACCGTCGTAACGTTACCGTGCCTTCTTACGAAACCGCTAAAAACGAGATTGGCAGCGACTTACAGGCAGCCCGTGTTGATGCGGCCATTCAATCATTGCTGAAAAAAGCCAGCATCAAAGTCAACAAATAATATAACGTGCCCGCCGTGATAGCGGCGGGCAAAAGGAACTCACATGAACATCAAGCCCAAAACTGCCGTTTTGGCTATCCTCGCCCTGTCGACGATCGGTTTGGCAACCGCCAAAGCACCTGATATCGATCCCGCCCGCATCGACAGCATGGTTGCCGAAGTATTGAGACAGGCCGACCAGCATCCCAACCAAACTGCCAAACCCGATGGTCAGGCAATCCGCAAAGATGTGGTTACACGCTTGCAGACTTTGGAAATATTGAAAAATGAAGCCTTCAAAGCTGGTTTGGACAAAGATGCGGAAGTACAGAATCAGTTCAAAAACGTTGAAGCTGAGTTCTATGCCAACCAATACGCTGCTTATCTAGAACGTCAAACCGCAGTTGACGATGCCGAGTTGCGCCGTTTCTACGACCAGCAAACACGCATTATCAAGCTGCAACAAGTCAGCTTTGCCTCAGCCGACGAAGTACGCGCCGCGCAAGAACTGCTGCTAAAAGGCTTGTCATTCGAAGAGCTGATGAAGCGCTATCCTAACCCAGAACAAGAATTTGACGGCTTCATTTCTCCGCAACAGCTCCCTCCCCAACTGGCCGTTGCTTTTGCCGACATGAACCGGGGCGATGTAACGCACGAGCCGATTCAAATGGAAAACCGTTTTTATCTGTTTAAACTCAGTGCAGTAGAGCATGATCCGAATGCCGAACCTTTCGAGCTGGTACGCAACCAAATTGCCCAAGCTGTCAAACGGCAAAAAGTTAATAATCAGATCGAACGCATCTTAAAAGAAAACGGCATTAATCCGTAAATTGATTCAATGGTTTCAGGCCGTCTGAAACCATACTCCAACCCAAAGGGCGTGTCTTTTACGCTCTTTTTCACAAACTTCTTTATATCCAAAAACATCATGCGCGCCGTTATCCAAAAAGTTACCCAAGCCAAAGTTGACGTTTTGTCCGAAAACTCCCGCGAAACCTGCGGCAAAATCGACAACGGATTTATGATATTGCTCAGCGTTACCCATACCGATACAGAAGCAGACGCCAAATACATTGCGGACAAAACCGCCAACCTGCGTATCTTTGAAGACGAAAACGGCAAATTAAATTTATCGCTCAAAGATGTCGGCGGCTCGATATTATTGGTTTCCCAATTTACTCTTTACGCCGATGCGCGCAGCGGCCGCCGTCCGTCCTTCTCCAATGCTGCCCCTGCCGAACAAGCGGATAAACTCTATCAATATACTGCGCAACTTTTACGCGAACATGGACTGACTGTCGAAACCGGCAGATTCCAAACCCATATGCAGGTATCCCTTTGCAATGACGGGCCGGTTACCTTATTGCTTGATTCGCAAAAAACATTCTAAATCTCATCAAAAAAGGCCGTCTGAAAGATTTCAGACGGCCTTTTCATTTCTGTTCATTATTAAATCAAGCCTTGCGCTTTTACCCAATTCACAATATCTGCCTCAACGGCTTCAGGCGTACCCGGATTGTCGATTTTGACACCGTACTCATCCGCACCCAGCTCTTCCAAAATCTCCAGCTGCGAATCCAGCATTCCGGCTTTCATATAATGCCCCTGGCGCGACAGCATACGTTCGAGATTGATTGCTTGAGGCGGAGTCAGATGAATAAAAGCCACCTTCCCTTCCGCACAACGCAGAATATCTCGATAGTGATGCTTGAGTGCGGAACAAGTAACGATGGAATATTTTTCCCCGTTTTTTGCCTGCTCCGTCATCCAGTCACGCAAATTGCCCAGCCAAGGATAGCGGTCTTCGTCCGTCAACGGAATACCGGCACCCATCTTGTCGCGGTTGGCTTGGGTATGGAAATCATCGCCTTCGGCATAGGGACATTGATCAAGATATTTTTGCAATGAGAGTGCGGCCGTGGTTTTACCGCAACCGCACACGCCCATCATGACAAAATGTGTCGTCATTTTTCTACTCCTTGTTTATCTGGATTTTAACGGTATTTGAAAACAGGCGGATTGTGTTATCTCAAAAACACTATCCGCCGGCCGTTTTCGATTAAACCAAGATAAACAATACTGACGATAAAGCAAAACCGATGAGTGCGATAAGTGTTTGGTTGACCGTCCATGTCTTCAAGGTCGTCGGTACATCCATATCCAACAGACGGCCGACAAGCCAGAAGCCTGAGTCGTTAAAGTGGCTGCACCCAACGGAACCAGCCGCCGTCGCCAATACCACGCAAGTAATCTGCCAATCGCTGAAACCTGCCGCCGCAACGGCCGGTGCCATCAATGCGGCAGCGGTAGTCAATGCAACGGTCGCAGAACCTTGCGCAATACGCAAAGCCAAAGCCACCAAGAAACAGCCCAGTAAAACAGGAATACCCAAGTCAGCCATGCTGTCGGCCAAAGCCTTACCGATACCAGAGGCACGCAATACACCGCCGAACATACCGCCTGCGCCGGTAATCAAAATAACCGAGCAAACCGGGCCCAATGCGCCATCAATGGTTTTCTCCAAAGCGCTGGCTTTTTCGCCACGTTTGCTACCCAATACATACAGGGCCACCAAAACAGAAATCAGCAAAGCAATCGGTGTCGAACCGAGCATTCGCGCAAACTGCACCCAGCCTTCATCCGCACTGACCATTTTCTCGCTGATCAGAGTAGACAAACCAGTATTCAAGAAAATCAACAACATAGGAATCAGCATAATGCCGATGACTGTAGATGCTTTTGCAGGCGCTTTCGGTTGGTCGTTATCTTGCGTACCGCCGCTGAGCAGATCAGGAACGGGCACATGAATGCTGCGACCCAAAACTTTACCCAATAAATAGCCGCTGAAATACCAAGTAATCAAGGTAACCGGCAAACCCAAAATCAGCAGTTGACCAATATTTGCACCATAAAATTCAGAAGCGGCAATCGGGCCGGGATGAGGCGGAAGGAAGACGTGCATGACCGAAAATGCGCCAATAGATGCCAACGCATAGGGCAAAACAGTTTGCTTCATGCGGCGTGCTGTTGCAAACACAATCGGCAACATCACCACCAAACCGGCATCAAAGAAAATCGGAAAACCGAAAATCAAAGAAGCCACGCCTAAGGCAAACGGCGCACGTTTTTCACCAAAAATCCGAATTAGCGCATCCGCCAAAGATTGGGCACCGCCGGAAGTTTCCACTAAACGGCCGAGCATTGCGCCCAAACCTACCAGCAACGCTACGCTGCCGAGCGTGCCGCCAAAGTTTTTGACCAACACATCATTGACGATACTGCCCATAGGCAGGCCTGTTACGATAGCAGTCAGCAGGCTGACCAATACCAACGTCAGCAAGGCATGAACGCGCAGTTTTACAATCAAAATCAAGATCAGCAAAATCGCTGCGGCGGCGATACCGAGCAAGGTACCGGCACTCAACGTTTGAGTCCATCCATCCATTTTGAAGCCTTTCTCTGTAAGAAAAATACAAATTTATTAATGTTTTCTAACATATATGAATACGATAACACATTTACCCATGAAATCGTACGGCTAAATCCGGCCAAAATATAAGCACCTATTTTTCCAAACCCTTTTTGTAAGATGCTTGAAAATAAGGAGGACAAAGAAAAACAAGAACAATAAAAAGGCCGTCTGAAAAGTAGTTAATTTTCAGACGGCCTGACATCATACTTTTTAATAAAATAGAAACGAATATTTTTTCAATTACCTAAAATCAAGTATTTTCGGCTTATGCCTTGGTACAAATTACCCCATTTTCCAAACGTAATTCCGGCAGTTTGGTATTGAAATCATCTTCAGAGCAACAGACCATTGAGGCATGAGGGACTGTTACGCATTACTGCTTCGATTTCGGCAAAATCCTCGGTCGAAATTTTTAGTCACATTAAAAGATTTAGCGCTGTAACGTTTTTGCACGATTTACCGAACATCCATCATGCTTTTTCTTAAAAACTGAAAGTGCCATGATACAAAGGCCGTCTGAAAAATTCTTCAGACGGCCTTGATTCTTAAACTTCTGCCGGTGGTTGCGGTGTATCCTCATCTTCCTGCTGCGTTTTCGCTTTGGCAAAACGGCTGAACCAAATACCGGCTTCGTAGAGCAGAATCAGCGGAACGGCAAGCAGGGTTTGGGAAATTACGTCAGGCGGAGTGATGATTGCGGCCACGATAAACGCACCCACAATAACATACGGACGGGCGTTCTTAAGCTGAGCGGTCGAAACAATGCCCATTTTTGCAAGCAACACCACAACAACAGGAACTTCAAACGTCGTACCGAATGCGACAAACATGCCCAAAATAAAGGACAGGTATTTGTCGATATCAGTCGCCATATTGACACCGACAGGGGTTACACCGGCCAAGAATTTGAAAATAACGGGAAACACCAGAAAATAGGCAAACGCCATACCGACGAAGAAAAGCGTTACGCTGGACAACACCAGCGGCGTAATCAAACGCTTTTCGTTTTGGTATAAAGCCGGGGCGACAAACGCCCAGACTTGATACAGCGTGTGCGGCAACGACAGCAGAAACGCCGCCATCAAGGTAACCTTGACCGGCACAAAAAACGGCGCGATCACATCGGTCGCAATCATGCTGGTATCTTTAGGCAGATTGGCCATTAATGGTTCGGCAACAAAGGTATAGAGCTGCTGGGCAAACGGCATCATGCCCAAGAAGCAGACGACGATGCCGATGACGATCCACATCATGCGGCGACGCAGCTCGAGAAGATGCTCGATAAGCGGTTGGACGGGTTGTTCGTGTTGAGGTTCGGACACCGGTTGACTCACTTTTTACTTACGGACGCGCAGTTTGGGCTTGGCGTGGAATTTCGGGCGCATATCGCGTTTGCGGCTCATCGCCTGCTTACGCAAAGAAGTCGTATGCAGCGGAGGAACATCGGCAACAGGAGATTCAATATAGCTGACTTCAACCGCAGGAGCTGGGGAAACTGAAGCCGTCAAATACTCACGCCAAGCACGGTCTTGCTCGGACTCGGCATTTTTAGTCCCGACAGGCTCTTGAGTTTGCGCTGCCCCACCCTCTTCAGGAACTTGGGCCGCACTTTCATTTTCAGTGCTGCTTGGCGCCAAATCAGGCAGAGGATTGCCAAACTCATCCACACCGAAATCAGCAGGCGTTTTCTGTTCGGGCAGGCGTTCCCACGGCTTGAGGCCGTCTGAAATATCGCTCAGATTTTTTTGTGCATCGTTGCCCAAGTCTTTGATACCGTCGCGAAACTCAGATGCGGCGGTTTCAAATTCCTGCTTTACCTTGCGCAATTCGTCCAACTCAGCCTGAGTGTTGAGTTCCTGCTTGACGTTATTGACGAATCCTTGCAATTTACCGACCAAACGCCCGGCTGTGCGCGCGGCTTGCGGCAGACGTTCGGGGCCAAGCACTATCAGGGCGACAACGCCGACCAGCAGCAATTCGCCCAAACCGAAATCAAACATGGATTATGCTTTGTCTTCGTCTTTTTTGTGTTCGATGACTTCGTCTTTTTTGGCATCTTTGCCGTCAGTACCTTCGTTCAGGCCTTGTTTGAAGTCATGTACCGCACCGCCGAGGTCTTTGCCGACGTTGCGCAATTTTTTGGTACCGAATACCAAAACGACGATAATCAGTACGATAATCCAGTGCCAGAGAGAGAAGCTACCCATGATAAATCCTTGAATTTGTTAAAAATAGATAATAGTTATGCGGGCGTACCCATGATATGGATATGCAGGTGGAAGACTTCCTGTCCACCGCCTTTACCTGTGTTGATCAGGGTTTTAAAACCGTCGGTCAAACCTGCCTCATGGGCAATTTGAGGAACTTTCAACATCATTTTCCCCAACAGGGTTTGATGTTCGGCAGTGGCGTGTGCCAGTGAATCGAAGTGTACTTTCGGAATCAGCAGCAGATGCACCGGCGCGGCAGGACGGATGTCTTTGAAACAAAGCATCTCATCGTCTTCGTAAACAGTTTGTGCCGGAATATCTTTGGTTGCTATTTTGCAGAAAATACAATTATCCATAATGGCTCCAATGGCCGTCTGAAAACGGGCGTAACGGGTTTCGCTAAACAAAGTGAAATCGTTTTCCCCCAAGAGACGGATTCTGAAACAGGTCAAATACGGGATTGTAATATAAATTCAAGATTCTTTGCGAGAAGCTTTTTCCACTAATCCCGACAAACCTTGACGGCGCGCAAGCTCGTTTACTACATCTTCAGCGCGCAATCCGTGATGCGCCAATAAAACCATGGTGTGAAACCACAAATCCGCCACTTCGTAAACCATATGCTCGCCGCCGCCATCTTTAGAGGCCATCAAGGTTTCACCCGCTTCCTCGATGACTTTTTTCAAAATCTTGTCTTCGCCTTTGTGCAACAGTTGGGCAACGTAAGAAGCATCGGGATCGCCGCCTTTGCGCGAATCGATGACGTTTTGAATTTGGGTAAGGATAGTATCGGTCATGGTCGGTTTCTCTTATTTTCTTTCAGACGGCCTTAAGAATGTTTATGTCCGTAAATCGCTTCTTCGTCTTTCAACACGGCATCAACTGCCTGCCATGCGCCCTCTTGCCAAACTTTGTAAAAACAGCTTTCGCGCCCTGTATGACAGGCAATGCCGCCGTTTTGTTCAATCAGCATGACCACAGCGTCGCCATCGCAATCCAGGCGCAATTCATGTACTTTTTGTGTATGCCCTGACTCTTCGCCTTTCATCCATTGTTTTTGGCGGGAACGGCTGTAATAGTGGGCAAAACCGGTTTCTACGGTTTTTTGCAGGGCTTCGGCGTTCATCCAGGCAACCATCAGCACACGGCGTGTCTGCCAATCTTGGGCAATCGCGCAAACCAAACCTTTTTCATCAAATTTTACGGCATTCAGCAGCGTTTCGTTTATATTCGACATTCGCGTTTTTCTCCCATATTTTTCAGACGGCCTTTGGGTAGCAATCACAAACGCACTTCAATTCCTGCTTCGCGCATGGCCAGTTTTGCTTCGCGGATACTCGCTTCGCCAAAGTGGAAAATACTGGCGGCCAATACCGCATCGGCTTTCCCTTCTTTAATGCCGTCCACCAAGTGTTGAACCGAACCGACGCCGCCAGAAGCAATGACCGGAATATCGACCGCTTCGCTGACCGCGCGTGTCAAAGGCAGGTTGAAACCTTGTTTGGTACCGTCTCGGTCCATACTGGTCAGCAAAATCTCGCCTGCACCGCGCCGCTGCATTTCGACAGCCCATTCCACCGCATCCAAACCGGTCGGATTACGTCCTCCGTGGGTAAAGATTTCCCAACGGGTGTTTTCAGGGTTGACCGCTTTGGCATCCACGGCAACAACAATCGCTTGCGAACCAAAAAAACCGGCCGCTTCGTTTACCAAATCAGGATTGGTTACAGCGGCCGTATTGATGCTGGCCTTATCGGCACCGGCATTAAGCAGACGACGGATATCGGCAACCGTACGCACACCGCCGCCAACCGTCAATGGAATAAAAACTTGTGATGCAACTGCCTCAATAACGTGCAAAATAGTGTCGCGATTGTCGCTGGAGGCAGTGATGTCCAAAAAGGTCAACTCATCCGCGCCTTCATCGTTGTAGCGTTTGGCAACATCAACCGGATTGCCTGCATCGCGCAAACCCAAAAAGTTGACGCCTTTTACCACGCGGCCGTCTTTTACATCCAGACAAGGAATAATTCGTTTTGCCAATGCCATACCCAATACCTCTTATCTGTTATCAGGCCGTCTGAAACCGTCAGGCCAAAAATTTGCCCAACCAATCCGGCAAATGTTGCAACAGTTGAAAATAACCGATACCGGCCATCATCGCCAACACGCAGGAAATAATAAAATTGCTGTCGATACGGCCGACAATGGCGAAAATCAAACCGGCAAATGCCCATATTATCCCGTTGAAAATCATCCAATAGGTATCGATAATCGGCAAATCAAACGCCGTCAGCTGCCGCAATATCACTGCAATCAGTGTAAACCACAAACTTTCACTTAGCGGATATACTTCGCGATCGGATGACCAGATAATCCAAAAACCCAAAACAAACGCTTCAAGCATATTAATCCCTTAATAAAATATCGATTGGGTTATTTTTATAATTATTTTAAACAGATACAAACCCATGCATGACCTATACAGGCAATCCCTTTGAGTGCATTTTTGTGTGCTGCGTCAGCCGCTGCGTTTTAATGGCCTGAAAGGTCTTATCCGCACAATCCGACACACTTAAGCCAAAGAATCGGCCAGTTTTTGTGCCTGTGCGAAATCAATACTTCCCTCATAAATTGCGCGGCCGGTAATCGCACCGCTCACACCCTCTTTTTCAACGGCACACAATGCGTGGATATCGTCCAAATTCGTCAAGCCGCCGGAAGCGATAATCGGGATATTCACTGATTGAGCCAATTTGACGGTAGCCTCGATATTCACGCCGCTCATCATGCCGTCGCGACCGATATCGGTATAAATAATGCTGTTGACGCCATCGTCTTCAAAACGCTTGGCCAAATCGACAACATGATGCTCCGTTACCGTTGCCCAACCGTCTATCGCCACCATACCGTCTTTGGCATCCAAGCCGACGATAATCTGACCTGGAAATGCCTTACATGCTTCGCACACAAATTTAGGTTTTTTTACCGCGGCCGTACCGATAATCACATCAGTCAGACCCAAATCCAAATACTTTTCAATGGTGCCCAAATCACGGATACCGCCGCCAAGCTGTACCGGAATATCTTTAGCCACGGCGGCCAAAATTTCTTTAATCGCCGGAAAATTTTGAGGAACGCCTGCAAATGCGCCGTTTAAATCAACCAAATGCAAACGGCGTGCGCCTTGATTGCGCCAATGCAACGCCATCTCTGCCGGCGAATCGGAAAACACCGTCGCCTGCTCCATCAAGCCTTGTTTTAAGCGAACACAGCGTCCTTCTTTCAAATCGATGGCAGGTATCAACAGCATTTTTTCTCCTCTATTCAGTTTCAGTATATTTCAATTTCAGTATATTTTACACAAATTAGCGATTTTTAGTAGATTTATGTTAAAAGCCTCAAATCTGCCAATTTAAAAAATTACGCAGCAGCAACAATCCTGCCTGATGGCTTTTCTCCGTGTGGAACTGTGTGGCAAACACATTGTCCTTACCGACAATGCAGGCAAATTCATTCGGATATTCGCTGACGCCTAAAACAATCTCTTCATTTTTCGGTGCAAAATAATAGCTGTGAACAAAATAAAAATACTCGTTCTGCCCAATGTCTTGAAATAAAGGATGAGGACGGGTTTGGCGCACTGTATTCCACCCCATATGCGGCACTTTCAGACGGCCTCCTTGCTCATCGGTTTGATTGGGCAAAAACCGTTTTACTTGCCCTTCAAACCAACCCAAACCATCTGTATCGCCTTCTTCGCTGTGTTCAAACAATAATTGCGCACCTACGCAAATGCCAAAAAACGGCTTGTTTTTCAGGCCGTCTGAAACCGCCTCACCCAAACCGCTTGCCTTCAGCGCCGACATACAGTCCGGCATGGCACCCTGCCCCGGAAAGATTACCTTATCCGCCGCCATCACTTCTTCAGGCCGCGAAGTCAGATAAACCTCGGCATTTTGATTAGACAAAACCTGCGCCGCCTGAACAGATTTCAATACTGAGTGCAGGTTTCCCATTCCATAATCAACAATCGCTACTTTCATTGCTTCTCCTCAGGCCGTCTGAAAACATTTAATGATTAATATAATAATAAGAATGATTGTAGCAAAAGATGGTTTAAAACAAAATATTGTCGATATACAAGACAAATAATAAAGGCCGTCTGAAATCCCGATCGGTTTCAGACGGCCTTTATTCATTCACACGATGCTTTATTCTTCAGATGCGGCTTCTGCTTCTTCCTGAACAGACTCTTCGCTCAGCGTGCCTTTGGTAGAAGGCGTTTGACCCATCATGCGCGGATCGTATTCAACCGCCATGCGCAATGCGCGGCCGAAGGCTTTGAAAACAGTCTCGGCTTGATGATGTGCATTACGACCGCTCAAGTTATCGATGTGCAAAGTCATCATGCTGTGGTTCACAAGCCCATGGAAAAATTCTTCAAATAAATCAACATCAAAACGACCGATCAGGGCGCGGGTAAAGTCGATGTTGTATACCAAGCCGGGGCGGCCGGAAAGGTCGATGACTACACGGCTCAACGCTTCATCCAGCGGAACATAGGCATGGCCATAGCGGGTAATGCCGGCTTTATTGCCAAGCGCTTGTTTCAGTGCCTGACCCAATACGATACCGATGTCTTCAACCGTGTGATGGTCGTCAATGTGCAAATCGCCTTTGCAGGTAATATCCAAGTCAATTAAACCATGACGCGCTACTTGGGCAAGCATGTGTTCAAGGAAAGGAACGCCGGTATCCAAGCGGCATTTGCCGGTACCGTCAAGATTGAGGCTGACGGTAATTTGGGTTTCGCTGGTATTACGGGTAACGGTAACAAAACGGCCTTCGGTTGAAACACCAGCTTCGGCTGCTTCGACAGTTTGTTTTTCCAAACGCGCCGCTTCAACCGCTGCTGCTTTTTCTTGGTCTTTGCTGTGATCACGGTTCAACCAGCCTTTGCGTTTGTGCATGCCGGATTCCAACTTCGCAGCCAGGCTCGGACGAATGCCGCGAGCAGACTCATCGCCTGCTTGTTGTTCCAAACGGCGTTTGAGCTGAGACAAAGAGGCGGAGTTTTCATAACCGCATGCGCGTGCAAGCTTGGTCAATGAGCCGGCTTCTTCAACCAGTAACAAAAAATTGGTCAAATGCAATTGAGCTTTATTCATAATGGTAGTTTCCTTGAAATCAAAGATTGGGGTAAAGGTTTTTAATAACAGCCAAGACGGCATCATTTTGCGCTGCCGAGCCTATGGTTATGCGGACACACTGATCCAAAAGCGGATGGCTGCCATGCAGTTTTTTAATCAGTATGCGGTTTTGCTTCAATGTTTCAAACAGCCCGTTCGCATCAGGAACGCAAACGGTAATAAAGTTGGCTTCGCTCGGAAAAACTTCCAAACGGTTTAATTTCAACAATTCATTCATCACGCGCGAACGCTCATTTTTTAATGTATCAATGTTTTGCTGAATGATTTGATGATGTTTCAATGAGAATTTTGCCGCCGCCAAGCTTAATTGATTCATGTTGTAAGGCGGAAGAATTTTAGCCAGTTCACCCATAATGCTTGGACTTGCCGCCGCATATCCCATCCGCAAGCCTGCAAAACCGATTTTACTGATGGTGCGCATTACGACCAGATTTTCGACTTCGCCCGCCCACGGAAGGAAACTGTCATGATGAAACGCGCCATATGCCTCATCGACAACCACAATGCCGGTAGCCGCACGAATGACCTCCTCTACTTCTTCTCGTTTAAAGCACACGCCGGTAGGATTATTGGGATAGGCAATAAAAATTAATGACGGCTGATGTTGCTCGATAGCGGACAAAACGGCAGGGAGATTTAAAGTGAAATCCGTATTTAAGGGAACGCTGACATATTCCATGCCATAAAGCGCGGCATTATGACGATACATAACGAAACTTGGCTCAATACCCAATACACGCGCATTTGGTTTGGCAACCAGCATAGTCAAAAATTGGATAAGCTCGTCGGAGCCGTTACCCAACGCGATTTCCGCCTTATCGGGAATACCGAAAACCTCCCTCAATTCTTCATAAATACCGCTCTTGGCAGCATGGGGATACAAATGAATCGGTGCCTGCTTTGCCAAATCCGCCCATTCTGACAATAAAGATTCATACCCGGCGAAAGGATGATGCGGACACTCCATGGCGTCCAACTTAATAAAACCTTCCGGAAAATCGGCAACCTGATAGGCTGTCATTACTTTAATATCATCACGGATAACATCAGCAACGCGATTCATGGTTTTCTATCCTCCTGAGATAAAGTGTTTATAATAGTAGCACAATCTTTACTAGATATATATATTAATAAGACTATAAAACAAGATAAAGTTTCATTTGTTTGAAGAAAAACAATAAATCCTTTCTTCAGCATCTTTAAGCAATATTCTTGGCTTCTCCCGCCTTTTTAGCGGTATAATTTTGAGTTTTCCAGTACGGCTTTACGCCCTCAATATTGTGAACAATACACGCTCCCCATTACCGTATCTTGTAACTTCCATAAGCCTTATCCTGCTGATTCTGCTTTCCTTGTCATGGGAATTGTGGATCGCACCATTGCGCGAAGGCGGCTCATGGCTGGCACTGAAAGCCCTGCCGCTGTGCCTGCCGTTGACCGGTATTTTGAAAAAACGCATCTACACTTATCAATACAGCTCCATGCTGATTCTGATTTACTTTGCCGAAGCCTGTATGCGCCTGGCAGACACAGCCGTCGCCAGCCGGATTTGCGCCGCCGTTTCCGTATTATTGTGCATTACTTTTTTCCTTGGCTGCCTTGCATTTATCAAACAACAAAAACACACATCAAAATGACCTACCACACACTTTCAGACGGCCTGACCCAATCTTCAGTAAAACCCTTTTGGCCTTTATGGCTCAGTTTTCTTTGGATTTGCGCCGTCCCTTTTCTTTCACTCTACCGAGTCGGCCCATTGCCCAGCTTTTATCTGGAAGCCATCTCACTGAGCGGCTCATTGGTACTGACATTGATTAGCGCACACAAAGGCCTGCTGAATATCCGTCTTCCAGCACTCAGTCTCGGTTTGTTTGCCATGGCTGCATTTTGGTCGCTCCAAGCGCGCTTCATGCATTCCACCTACCCCGGTATGAGCGACATCACTGCCTGGACCTTTGTCATTTTGGCACTGGGCGCATGGTCGGTTCGCGGCTGGGTAGCAGCTTATGGACAAGAACGCATCGTCAGCATCTTTGCTTGGTCTTTATTGATAGGGGCAACCATACAGGCCGCTATCGTCTGGCTGCAATTTAAAGGCTGGTCCAACGTAGAATGGTTGGACGGCATCATTGCCCGAAGCAACGGCACCGTAAACGGCCAACTCGGCCAACGCAACCATTTGGGACATTATTTAATGTGGGGCATTTTGGCGGCATCCTACTTATGGACGGAGCGCAAAATGTCCAATGCAGCAGGTTTTCTGTTCGTATTGGCTTTGACTGCGACCCTCGGCCTTGTCAACTCGCGCACCATCTTAGGCTACATTGCCGCCCTATTCCTGATTACGCCGTTATGGTTTTGGCGTACCCATTTCCAACACAAACGCGCACTGTGCATTTTTCTCCTGACCGCCATCCTGGCCGCCGCTTTCCAATTCGGTATGGGCAGCCTGTTGGACTTGTTTGGCAACGTCAAATACGAAACCGCTGTCGAACGCGCAGGCACCAGCGGTTTTGAAGGTTCCATGCGCCAAATCGAATGGAGCAAGGCATGGATTGCCTTTCAATCCGCACCTTGGTTCGGCCATGGCTGGAACAGTTTTGCCCAACAAACCTTCCTGATCAATGCCCAACAACAATACTTCCCCAACAACATCCTCGGCGTACTATTTACCCATTCGCACAATATCGTCATGCAGTTATTGTCCGAAATGGGCATTGCCGGCACCTTGCTCGCAGCCTTAACCCTGCTTACAGCTGTGTGGCGACTATCGGGACGCAACCAAACACCGGCCTCGCTGTTTTTACTGACTGCCGCCGCCGTCAGCCTCTGTCACAGCATGCTCGAATATCCACTTTGGTATATCTACTTCCTTACCGTATTCAGCCTAATTCTGTCTCTGACACCTTCTTATCCGAAAGATGTTTCAGACGGCCCTTTATCTAGCCGAATCAGACAATGGGCAGGCGGTATAGCCGCTTTATCGATTTTAATCGGCATGGCAAACCTCAGCTGGGAATATCAAAATCTGACCCAATATAGCCGTGTAGGGAAAACCGATGATCAGCAAACAGTTCAAAATAAAATCGACGGCTTGCGGCAGCTCTCCAAAGAAAGCCCCATGCTTGCCTATTACGCCGATTTAAGTTTGAGCAAACGTGCCGACCCGACCGATGCCTACATCCGCCCGTGGGCAGAAGAAGCCGCACTCAAAGCCCTGACCTACCGCCCCTACTCCAGCGCCTATCAAGTCGGCCTCTACCTCTACCGACAAGGCAAAAAAGAAGAAGGTGCGCAATGGATGCAGGCAATGCAATATTATTATCCTTATATGATGTATTTCTACGCCGACAAAATACGCAGTCACCCGGCATTCGCTCCCTTGCTGCCCAAACTTTTGTCCGATTGCAAAGATTTCATCAACGCACCGAAACACCAAACCGCCCAATCATGCGACAAACCCTGAACAAAACACGCCCAATTGTCAGTTTGTCCTTACAGGCCGTCTGAAAATGTAAAGAGCAGCGAGTTTCTATGCAAAAAAGCGCAAAAGCACAGAAAATTACGCTATCAACAAAAGCAGATTGCATGTTAAGATTGAACACAACTCTATTTTAAGCGCCGCACCGCCTATTTAGTACCGCGGCGCATACAATCACGAAAAGGAAATTCCATGAGTCGCGTATTACTCGTAGATGACGATGCTCTCTTGACCGAATTGCTGACCGAATACCTGACTGCCGAAGGCCTCAACGTTCATAGCGTTCCCGACGGCGAAGCCGGCGTTCAAGAAATTCTGACCGGACAATACGATGTCGTCGTATTAGACTCCATGATGCCTAAAATGAACGGTTTGGACGTACTGAAAAACGTACGCACCCAAAGCACCGTACCCATCATCATGCTGACCGCGAAAGGCGACGACATCGACCGCATCATCGGTCTGGAAATGGGTGCGGACGATTACGTACCGAAACCATGCACACCGCGCGAACTCTTGGCCCGCATCAACGCCATCCTGCGCCGTGCGCAACACAGCAACGAACAAAACAACGCGCCTAACAGCATTTCCGTCAGCGACGTCGTTTTGTACCCGGCCAAACGCCAAGCCAGCATCAAAGACACTCCGCTCGAGTTGACCAGCACCGAATTCAACCTGCTCGAAGTTTTAATGCGCCACGCCGGACAAGTCGTCAGCAAAGAGACCCTGTCTATTGAGGCACTCGACCGCAAACTGGCTAAATTTGACCGCAGCATCGACGTACATATCTCCAGCATCCGCCACAAATTGGGCGATGCCTCCTTGATTCAAACCGTACGCGGCTTAGGCTACCTGTTTGTTAAAAACTAAAGATTAAACAGATCAATGAAACTGTTTCAACGCATCTTCGCCACATTTTGCGCAGTCATCGTCTGCGCAATCTTTGTGGCGAGTTTTTCATTTTGGCTGGTACAAAACACCCTCGCCGAAAACCAATTCAACCAACGCCGCACCATCGAAACCACATTGATGAGCAGCATCATCTCCGCGTTTAACTCGCGCGGAGACAGCGGTGCGCGCGAAATTCTTTCGGAATGGAAAAACAATCCGGTTTCCAATGCCGTTTATGTGATTACCGGCGACGATAAAAAAGATATTTTAGGCCGCAATATCGACAGCCTGTCCATCGAACGCGCCCGCATCTTTGCCATCAACAACCCCGAATCCGATTTAGCCCACATCGAATACGACCGTTTCGGCGAAGAATACCTCTTCTTCATTAAAGGCTGGGACAATCATCAAGCCCAACGCCTCCCTAGCCCGCTCTTCATTCCCGGCCTGCCGCTCTCGCCTATTTGGCACGAATTTATCATTCTGTCTTTCATCATCATCGTCGGCCTCTTGATGGCATATATCCTTGCCAACAACATCACCAAGCCCATTAAAATTCTTGGCGGCGGCATGGACAGAGTAGCCAACGGCGAACTCGAAACCCGCATTTCCCAACAAGTTGATGACCGTGACGACGAATTGTCCCACCTTGCCGTACAGTTCGACAAAATGGCCGAAAAGCTTGAAAAACTTGTGGCCAAAGAGCGTCATTTGCTCCACCACGTTTCTCATGAAATGCGCTCGCCGCTGGCGCGTATGCAGGCGATTGTCGGCCTGATTCAATCTCAGCCGCAAAAGCAAGAGCAATACCTCAAGCGGCTTGAAGGCGAGCTGGTGCGCATGGATACTTTGGTAGGTGAATTATTGACCCTCTCCCGCCTGGAGACCTCCAACATTCCTTTGGAAAAAGAAAACCTCAAACTCGTTCCGTTCCTGACCAACTTGATTGAGGACAACCAAAGCATTGCCCACCAAAACAATCAAAGCGTTACCCTGAGCATTGACCCTAAAATCCCTGAAAATGCCGTGATCAGTGCCAACGAAGGCTATCTGTACCGCGCCTTTGACAACGTTATCCGCAACGCCATCAACTACAGCCCGGAAGGCAGTACCATTCAGGCCCATATCGGACAAGACGGCAAACACTGGATTATCGATGTTACCGACAACGGCCCGGGGGTCGATGAAATGCAGCTTCCGCATATTTTTACCGCCTTTTATCGTGCCGACTCCAGCGCACACAAGCCCGGTACCGGCTTGGGACTTGCCTTGACGCAACACATCATGGAGCAGCACTGCGGCAAAATCATTGCTGAAAATATCAAACCCAACGGCCTGAGGATGCGTTTCATCCTTCCCAAAAAGAAAGCCGGAGACAAAAAAGAAGCCTAAAAATAAGGCCGTCTGAAACTTTTCAGACGGCCCAAAACACAAATAAGGAACCATCATGAATGCAACCGTCCAAACCGGCTACTTCTTCATGCCCGAACACATCATCCTTGTCGGCGCCAGCGAACGTCCGCACAGCCTTGGTGAACGCATTTTCAGCCACCTGCTCGGTTCCTCATATCAAGGCAAAATCACGCCCGTCAATCTCCGCCACAGCAGCGTCGCCGGCCTCCCTTCCTACTCCAGCCTCAGCAAAATTCCAGGCCAGGCCGACTTAGTTGTCGCCGTCATCCCGCACGACCATTACGACACACTGTTCAAAGCCTGCCGCAAAAAAGGCCTGCGCCACATTATCCTGATCCAAGATTGGGAAAACCTGCCGCCCGAATCCTGCAAAAACGCCCGTTCCATCATTCAAAAATATCACGGCGACGAATTAAACATTAGCGTATGTAACAGCGCAGGCGTCCAACTTCCCTCACTCAATCTCAATATCGGCACCCAAGCCGACTATCCGGCCGGCCATATCGCATTACTTACCGGCCACAGCACTGTCAGCCGCAACATCAACCACCTGCTGAACACAATGCATCAAGGCGTATCGCGCCACATCAGCCTCAACTACAACCTAAGCCCCACCACCTCCGCCGACTGGCTCAACCGCTTCGGCCACAACCGCCATACCAAAGTTGCCGTCATCCACTACAATCCGGCCGAAAACCAACGCGAGCTGTTCAGCGCCATCCGACACTTTACACGCCACACCCCGCTTATCCTGTTGTCCACACACCATACCAACGACACAGACAAAGCCGTCCTACACAGCCTCAGCCGCCATTGCAACTTCCTGCCGGTATTCAATATCAACGAACTCGAAGCAGCCTTAAAAGCCCATCTTTCCGGCATTCCCGTCATTACCCATCCCACTATTTTGTCCGATACGCCGATAGAATGGCTGCGCAGCACCGCCGATGCCTGCCAATTGACCCTCAACCTCCCAACCGACGCACCATCCATCCAACAAGGCTGCATCGGCAGCGACCCCACGCCCGCACGCATCCACCGCCTGGCACTCGAACAATTGCAAAATCCGCACACCCAAGCCCTGCTCGGCATTATTTCGCCGGACACACCAGATGCGTACGGCATTCATCAAACACTGAATAACTTAGCACAAAAAACCAGCAAGCCCATTCTCATCAGCCATCGTTTTTCAGACGGCCTGACCCGGTTCAACACCCCGGAAGAAGCCTTGCTGACACTTTATTTCCGCAATCAAACCGCCTGTTTGCAACAAGCGCAAAACACCCCCGCCCCGGCCAAAACAGGCCGTCTGAAAACGCCTAAAAACAAAAGTATCGATAAAGCCATTGCATCCGGTCAAACCGAGCTGATGGCAGAGGCCCTGTACCTGCCTCCGTGCCAAACCCAAAAGCATAATGCCGTTCAATTCCGATTCAGCCGTCATCCCATTTACGGCAATATCCTTACCGCCCATTACAACGGCCAAACCCAAGCCGCATTACCGCTCTTTACCACGCTCGATATCCAGCGTTTAAGCCAATTTGCAAAACTTGACAATACTTCCGTTCTCAATCAATTCCTGCATTCCCTAAACACGCTTATCCACAACAATCAGCATATCGGCGACATCATCCTCAACTACAACGGCAGCCAATACAGCAGCACCATCATTCCCGAAATTGTGGAAAAACCAGCCGCGCCGACAACCAAAATCCCCAAAAAAGCCGTCCAAACCTTAGAACAGGCCGCCGCCAAAATGCAAAGTGCCGCCGCCTACCTCCAACAAAAAAATCCGGCCGCAGCCGAGTTTCTACGCAACACCGGCGAAGCCGCGTCCGAACTGCTGCATCCTAAAACCGAAACGCCCGAAATACAAAACGTACTCGCCCCCTACCCGAACCAAACCGACACATTCACTCTACCCGACGGCAACACCCTGCACATTCGCGCACTAGAGCCTGAAGATGCCGAAGCCAAACAAAAATTTGTCCGTCAATTACCCGCGGCCGACCGCTATACGCGCTTCATGACCCACACCAACGAATTGCCGCAGCCCACACTCGCACGGCTGACCCGCCCCGATTTCCATAACGAATGCGCATGGGCCGCCTTCGCTTCAGACGGCCGTATCATCGCAGTCAGCCGTTACAGCCGCATCAATCGCAACGAATGCGAGTTCGGCATTACATTGGCTGCCGAAGCCCGCAAAACCGGCTTGGCCGGCAAAATGATGAGCCTCATTATCCAAACTGCCACACAACAAGGTTATCAAACCATGAATGCGGAAATCCTCAAAGAAAACACACCGATGCTCAAACTCGCTGAAAAATCAGGATTTACCGTTGCCCCGTCGGAAACCGACCGCGGACTGTATCAAGCAAGCCTCGATCTGAACGCATGGCAAAACAGCAACAAAAACAAATAAAAACTTGCATAACCCGTGTGAAATATCCTAAAATTAGCGGTTTCTATATATCCGCATTTTTCAAAAGGACTCAAAATGGTAGTTATCCGTTTGGCTCGCGGCGGCTCAAAACACCGCCCTTTCTTCAACGTAGTCGTAACTGACTCTCGCAACCGTCGTGACGGTCGCTTCATCGAGCGCGTAGGTTTCTACAACCCCGTTGCCAACGAAAAACAAGAACGTGTACGTTTCGACGCTGACCGCATCAACCACTGGGTCGCTCAAGGCGCGAAGGTTAGCGATGCAGTTGCCAAACTGATTAAAGAGCAAAAAATCGCTGCTTAATCAGCTGAAACGACCATGACAGACACTCAAAAACGGGTAGCCATGGGCTACATCAAAGGCGTATTCGGCATTAAAGGCTGGCTTAAAATTGCCGCCAATACCGAATACACCGACAGCCTGCTGGACTACCCCGAGTGGCAGTTGTGCAAGGATGGCAAAACCCTGAATGTCACGCTTGAGGCAGGTAAAATTGTCAATGGCGAACTTCAGGTCAAATTTGAAGGTATAGACGATCGCGATCAAGCATTTGCCTTGCGCGGCTATACCATCGAAATTCCCAGAGAGTCATTCGCCCCTACTGAGGAAGACGAATACTACTGGGCAGATTTAGTCGGCATGACCGTCATCAACAAAGAAAACATCGTCCTCGGCAAAGTCAGCAACCTGATGGAAACCGGTGCCAATGATGTTTTGATGATTAAAGGCGAACACGGGCAAATCCTGATTCCCTTCGTCTCCAACTATATCGAATCTGTCGATACCGACAGCAAAACCATTATCGCCGACTGGGGTTTGGACTACTGATGCTGATTCAAGCCATCACCATTTTTCCAGAGATGTTCGACAGCATTGTCGAATATGGCGTTACAGGCAGGGCAAGAAAACAAAACCTTTGGCAGTTTCAAGCCATTAATCCCCGAAAATTTGCCGACAACAAACTTGGCTATATCGATGATCGCCCCTTCGGAGGCGGCCCGGGAATGATTATGATGGCGCCGCCGCTTCAAGCGGCAATTGAAGAAGCTAAAACAAACTCGCAAAAACCTGCCAAAGTAATTTATCTCAGTCCGCAAGGTCAGCCGCTGACACACAAAAAGGCTGCAGAACTTGCCAAACTGCCCCATCTTATCCTTCTATGCGGACGCTATGAAGGCATAGATGAAAGACTGTTGCAACGCAGTGTGGACGAAGAAATCAGCATTGGCGACTTTGTTGTTTCGGGCGGTGAATTACCCGCCATGATGTTGATGGATGCCGTCTTAAGATTGGTACCGGGTGTATTGGGCGATATACAGTCAGCCGAACAAGACTCATTTTCAGACGGCCTTTTAGACTGTCCTCATTACACCAAACCCGTAGAATTCCAAGGCATGATGGTTCCTAAGGTCTTACGCTCAGGAAATCATGGCTTGATTGCTGAGTGGCGATTAAAACAATCGCTGCGACGCACTTTAGAGCGCCGACCCGATTTACTGGAAAAGCGCAGTTTAATCCCAAAGGAATCCCGCCTCTTAAAAGAAATCTTGCAAGAGCAACAGGAAATCCAATCATAACTTAGGAAAAACAAATGAACTTGATTCAACAATTAGAGCAAGAAGAAATCGCTCGCTTGAACAAAGAAATCCCTGAATTCGCTCCAGGCGACACCGTTGTCGTATCTGTACGCGTGGTTGAGGGTTCTCGCAGCCGTCTGCAAGCATACGAAGGTGTGGTTATCGCCCGCCGCAACCGTGGCCTGAACAGCAACTTCATCGTTCGCAAAATCTCTAGCGGCGAAGGTGTAGAACGTACTTTCCAACTGTACTCTCCTACCGTAGAAAAAATCGAAGTTAAACGCCGTGGTGACGTACGTCGCGCTAAACTGTACTACTTGCGTGGCCTGACCGGTAAAGCAGCCCGTATTAAAGAAAAATTGCCTGCTCGCAAAGGCTAATCAATTTTATCAAAAACCCACTTCAATGAAGTGGGTTTTTTGTTTTTATACAAGATCTCCTCGTCTTTCTTACACAATCCTGTAAGCCAATCACAATTCCCATCTCACGCATAAACTTAAACAGAATCATAACCCCCTACTTTTGACCTTTATAAAAAAGGCCGTCTGAAATAAAAGATTCAGACGGCCTTGAATTACATCAGACAGTTATTTAAACCATCCCGCCAATGCCGGGATACGCGACAACAACAGTGTATCCAAAATCCAAATAACAGCGATTGCGGCAATGGCTGTTGGAAAAATCACAGCCAAAATCAGCAGTGGCACAGCCATTGCCCACCATACCGGCAATTTGATTTTCTGTGCAGGAGGAATTAAACCTCGCGCTTCCGAAGGACGGCGTTTCCACCACATCACACAGCCGCTGACACAGATAAAAATAATCGCCAGGCAAAACACAACATTCGCCAACACGCTCCACCAACCCAGCGTACCCATATGCAAAGCAATGCTTGCCGCCATGAACTTGCCAAACCAGTTGTAATCGTCAAAATGAATATCAGCCAGGATTTTGCCACTGTATTGATCAATGTGTACCGTACGGTCGGCGGTCGGACTAACCATATCGTAGCTCATTGAGTCTTGCGACAGCGTCCATACGCCGGTTTCGCCTTTAGGCAGGTTCAACTGATAGCGGCCTTTAAAGCCAATTTCGCGTGCAAAGCGGTCAACCGTTTCCAAAGTCATCGGTTCACTTGGATTAATGCCGTTTTCGCCCAGTGTCGTACCGGAAACCGGCATAGGCGTCAGCTCTAAAATCCACGGCACTTCTTTGGATTTGCCATCATTCAACACATCACCATGGGTTAGCACGGAAGATACCGGGTTAGGCTCCACACCCCATTTGCCGGCTGGGAATTGACTCCATGCCTGCACAGCCTTACCACCCCAAATACCTGCCCAAGCAATACCAGACAAACAGAACAGCAGCAAAATCAAAGAAACCCAAGAGCCAAATGCACCGTGTAGGTTGCGCCACCAAGAACGACCTTTGCCTGCTTTAGGCAAAAAAACAGCCTTCAGACTACGCTGTTTTACCCACCACAAATAAATACCGGTCACAATCATGATGATGGTTAGCGACGCAGCGGTTTCCAACAGGTAGTCCCCTGTCGCCCCAATCATAATATCGCCGTGGATTTCATCCATCGTGTGATACCAGCCTTGACCGCGCGGCATCGTGTTCACGACTTTTGCCGTATAGGGATCAACAGCAACCATAGTGGCTTTATCGTCATTGTTCACGCGGAATACGGCAACCATATCATCTGCGCGCGGCGCAATATATTGCACCACAGAGGCAGTTTCCGGATTCACAAACTGTCTGGCAGCTTCAGCCTGAGCCGACAAAGGCTGAACCACTGCCTGCGGCGTAACATGTATGCGTTCGCCCTCTTTACCGGTGATATTGGCAAATAGCAGCATTCCCAACCCTGTAACAGCGAGCAGGGTTAAAAACGGCGCAACCAAAAGTCCGGCATAAAAATGCCATCGCCAAACAGTCAAATAACGGCGGCTAGCCTGTTGTTCATTTTGGGAAGTTGGTTTTGTTTCCATATATTCTCTTTATATAGTTAAAGCAGACTAATTATTACGAATTAGCATCAGACATTTTAATCAAAAACATTCATTTAAGAAACCGTTTTTCCGATGAGGCTTTGAAATACTTCAATATTTAGTTTTCAGGCCGTCTGAAAAAACAAAATAGAACAGAAAACAACACTTTACTGAAAATCCGTTTTAATCATTGCGGTTTCGGCAGAATTTGGTAGAATACAGGCATTACTTATTTATTCATCAAGCCGCCAAGCTTTGGCGGCTTGTATTTTTATTTCCAATCCGGCTACCGCGCGTGGCCGGATAAAATTTTAAAAGCATCATCATGCTTTCATGGAGAACTCAATGCAAAAAATCCCTTTGACCGTCCGTGGTGCAGAATTGTTGAAACAAGAACTTCAACACCTCAAAAGCGTAGCACGCCCAGAAGTCATTGAAGCCATCGCCGAAGCACGTTCGCACGGCGACTTGTCTGAAAACGCAGAATACGAAGCCGCCAAAGAGCGTCAAGGCTTTATCGAAGGCCGCATCGCCGAGTTGGAACACAAACTCTCTATGGCGCACATCATCAACCCTGCCGAAATCCACGCCGAAGGCAAAATCGTATTCGGCACAACTGTGACACTGGAAGATTTGGAAACTGAAGAACAAGTTACCTACCAAATCGTCGGTGAAGATGAAGCAGACATCAAAGAACGCAAAATCTACGTTGGCTCCCCCATTGCCCGTGCCCTAATCGGCAAAGAAGAAGGCGATATTGCAGAAGTTCAAGCACCCGGTGGCGTGCGTGAATATGACATCATTGCCGTGCAATATATTTAAATAAACAAAAGGCCGTCTGAAAACATTTTCAGACGGCCTTTTGCTGTACCTAAAAACACCATAATTAAAGAAAATAAAATCTTCCCAGGAGAAGCATAATGAATCTACTATACAAAATTATCCAAACCGCTGCCGCCATGTGGCTTGGTATGCAGCTGACAGCAGGCTATGTTACTGCCCTGATCCTGTTCCGCCTCCTGCCCAAAATGCAGGCAGGAGAAATTGCCGGCATTTTGTTTGCTATTACAGCGATATGTGGTCTAGTTATTTTTGGCGCAGCCTATGCCTTTTTCAGAAAACAGCTGGCCTCACTTTCTTGGTGGATCTTAGTACTTTAGCTACTCTTAGCCTGCAACCATCTTTTGGTTACGCCGGTTATCGAGGCACACAAGTACGGGCTGGATAACTGGCTGCTGTCCCTAGTAGGCGGAACATTCGGTGTTTGGCACGGCTTATCCAGTATCATCTTTTTGATTTGCACAATACTCGCCGCTGTTTGCGTATGGAAATGGCCCAAGCCAAACTAAGCTGTTTTAATAAAAGGCCGTCTGAAAATAAATCTTTCAGACGGCCTTTTATTTTGAATCATGAATTTCCTGATTATTCAAATATAAGCCATAAAAAAAATGCCCTGCATATTGCAGGGCATTTTTCACAAACCAATTAAGGTTTAGCGTAACCGTGAACGCCATTGTAAGGAGCTGGGATCCAACCTTCATCAGTAGCAGGCAATTCGCCTTGACCTTCGATAGTTTGACCTGGAGCAACTTGACGAGTAACAACGCTGCGGATTTTAACATCAACGCGACGGTCAGGTTCGATACAAGCGATAAGAGCAGCACGTTTCTTAGCTTTAGAAACTTTTTTGCCCAGTTTAGCAACTTCAGCTTCACAAGTAGCAGTCATTTGAGCTTGAGATTCGCCCAGACCTACTGCAGAGATTTTGCTAGAAGCAACGCCACGGCCTACCAAGTAGTTAGCAACTACGTTGGCACGACGCTCAGACAGAGCTTGGTTGTATTGTTCAGAACCCATGAAGTCGGTATGACCTTCAACACGTACGGTTTGTACGCTTTCGTTGCTCAGGCGTTGGGCCAAAGCGTTGAGGTTTTCTTGAGCTTCAGGACGGAGGTTGTCTTTGTCGAAGCCGAACAGAGTTTTAGAAGACAGGGAAACAGTTTCATCAACATACTCAGGAGCTTGTTGTACAGGAGCAACTGCTTCGCGGTCACCACATTCAACACGGCCTTGGGTAGCTTTGTCGAAGTAGCTGTTTTTCCAGCATTCGCCGTAGTTGTTACGGACGATTTCTTGAGATTGGCTGCTTACGGTGTAACCGTGTTTGGTATGCGCTTCGCTGGCCATAGCGGTGCCAGAGGCAACCAAGGCAACGAACAATGCGCTTAATTTCAGCTGTTTGGTCATTTTATTCCCTCATCAAATTGTTATGCGGCGGACTAGGAAAGCAACCGCTGCAAAGTACCAATATACAGGCCGCAGTATCAAAACAGCGGCAAATCGGATATATCAGGTTGCACTATAAAGAAGCGCAAGGCAAACTGTCAATACTCGATGCCTTCAAACAATTATGAAGTGCCTGCTTCCTAGTAGTTAATCATGCCGAAAAATCAATCTTGTGTCATTAATTTAGGGCAAAATCAGCCAATTCACCCGCTCCAAGTTGTACAAAAACAACAAAACTTCATCCCCCTTTCATTCACAGATTTCCTGTTTTCATATCATTAAAAGATATTTTCATTAAAAACAAGCGTTTTCAAAACTCAGGGCAAAACCGGGCAAAATATGTTAAATTACAGACCGTTTGTCGCACAAAATCCACAATAACAACGTATCCGATACTGCTACCATGAAACTGCAACAATTACGTTACGCCCTTGAAGTTTACCGGCACAATCTGAATGTCTCCGAGGCTGCCGATGCGCTTTTTACATCCCAACCCGGCATTTCCAAACAAATCCGCCTGCTTGAAGAAGAATTGGGTATCCAAATTTTTATCCGCAGCGGCAAGCGTGTGGTTTCCGTTTCGCAACCGGGCAAAGCCGTGTTAGAAATTTCGGAACGAATTTTGCGCGATGTACAAAACATTAAAAATATCGGCAGCGAGTTTACCGATCATGACAGCGGCTCGCTGACCATCGCGACAACGCATACCCAGGCGCGTTATGCCTTGCCCAAAATCGTTGCGGAATTTGTCAAAAACTACCCCAAGGTCAATTTGACCATCAAACAAGGCAGCCCTTCTGCCATTGCGCAAATGGTCAGCAGCGGCGAAGCTGATTTGGCAATTATTACCGAACAGATTGATGATCATCCTGAGTTGGGCAAACTGCCCTGCTATGAATGGAACCATGCCGTCATTGTTCCGCATGACCACCCTCTTTTGGACTGCCGCAATCCTTTAAGCCTTGAAGATTTGGCTTCTTTTCCGCTGGTTACTTACGAATTTGCTTTTAATTCCGGCAGCAGCATTGCGCGTACATTTAATAAAGCGCATATTGAGCAACCTGATGTTGCCTTATCGGCTGCCGATACAGATGTATTGAAGACGTATGTCCGCTTAGGTTTGGGCGTTGGGTTAATGGCGAAAATGGCGTACGATCCCGCAGTCGATCAAGATTTACAGCTGATTGATGCGGCACACTTATTTGAACCGTCACCCACTTGGATAGCCTTACGCACCGATACCTACCTGCGCGGTTACGCGTATGACTTTATCCAGATGTTTGCACCGAAACTGACCAGAGAAGTAGTCAACCGCATTCTGTACACGCCGGTTGTTGAAGATTTTTCAATTTAATATCTGACTATCACTTGCGTAACTTAACAATTATTCTTTAATTCTTGTTAAAAAGGCCGTCTGAAATATTTCAGACGGCCTAAGATTCAGATAGCGTGCGAACAACCGGAAACCATTTTCTTCAAGGTTGTCGCATCTAAGATTTTGATGTGCTTGTGTTCAACCGAAATCAAGCCTTCATGATGGAATTTAGACAAGGTGCGGCTGACTGTTTCCAGTTTCAGCCCCAAATAGCTGCCGATTTCCTCACGCGACATCCGCAAAATAAAATCATTAGCGGCAAAACCTCGTGAATAGAGACGCTGGGACAAGTTGAGCAAGAATGCCGCCAATCGCTCTTCAGCGCGCATATTGCCCAAAAGCAACATAACGCCCTGATCTCGAACAATTTCGCGACTCATTAAGCGGAAAAAGTGAGAACGAAGACTGGGAATATCCTGTCCAAGTTCTTCAATATGTGTAAACGGAAGCTCGCATACCTCGCTGTCTTCCAAAGCCACAGCATCACAGCTGTGAATATGGGAACAAATCCCATCCATACCGATCAGCTCGCCCGACATAAAAAAGCCGGTTACCTGATCTCGTCCATCTTGGCTGGCGACTGTTGTCTTAAAGAAGCCCGCACGGATGGCAAACAAAGAGGTAAACGGCTCGCCGGCACGGAACAGGTATTCACCTTTTTTCAGACGGCGGCTTTGACGAATAACCGCGTCTAATTGTGAAAATTCGTTAGGCATCAGTCCGACAGGCAAACACAGCTCGCGTAAAGAACATGTGGAACACAAGGTTTTCATTTGATGTGTTGCATTGTGTGTAGCCATAACGCACCTTTAATTTGCTTAGTTCTCTCAATCCCTGATTAAGCCGAATAACTATTGACCCATGTCAAAGTCGGCATATCATTATGAGGCATTCTACCAAACTATCGAAATTTTGACTAAAATTTTCCCTAATTTCCTTACTTCATACTACAAGCCCCGACCATGAAAATCATCCCCATCTCAAATAACACCAACACAAACAATGAATTACCGGAATTCGACCGCGAATTGATTGCCAGTTTGCCATCAAGCGGTCCACGTTATACATCCTATCCGACCGCCGACCGCTTCCATGAAGGCTTTAAAGAAGCCGAATATATCCAAGCTTTAAACCTGCGCAACATGGGCGCGCTCAACAAACCCCTTTCACTCTACATCCACATTCCCTTCTGCAATACCATCTGCTATTACTGCGGCTGCAATAAAATCATTACCAAAGACAAAAGCCGTGCCGATGCCTATATCCAGTATCTGGAAAAAGAAATGGAATTGCTGGCACCGCATTTAGGCGGAAGACACCAGCTCGCGCAGCTCCACTTCGGTGGCGGCACGCCCACATTCCTGAGCGACGACCAACTCGAACGCGTCTTCGAAATGATCCGCAAATACTTCCAGCTCATCCCCAACGGCGAATACTCCATCGAAATCGACCCGCGCAAAGTCAGCCGCGAAACCGTCCTCAAGTTGGGCAAACTCGGTTTCAACCGCATGAGTGTAGGCATTCAAGACTTTGACCCTAAAGTGCAGGCAGCCGTCAACCGTATCCAAAGCTACGAAGAAACCAAAGAAGTGATTGATGCCGCGCGTGAAGCCGGGTTTAAATCAGTCAGCGTCGATTTGATTTACGGCCTGCCGCACCAAAACACCGAAAGCATCAAAACCACCATCGATACGGTCTTATCCCTCGATCCCGACCGCCTTGCCCTTTACCACTACGCCCACCTGCCGCATATCTTCAAACCGCAACGCCGTATCGACACCAATGTTGTCCCCGGCAGCGAAGAAAAACTCGATATGCTGCAATATTGCGTCCAAACCCTGACTGAGCGCGGCTACGTTTTCATCGGTATGGACCACTTTGCCAAACCTGATGATGAACTCTCCATCGCCCTCAAAGAAGGCTTCCTGCAACGCAACTTCCAAGGCTACTCGACCTATGCCGACTGCGACTTGGTGGCGATCGGCGTCTCCTCTATCGGCAAAATCGGCAGCACCTACTCCCAAAACGAGCGCGACATCGATGCCTATTACGCCGCACTCGATGCCGGATATCTACCGATTATGCGCGGCTACCAGCTTAATCAAGACGACATTCTGCGCCGCAACATCATTCAGGATTTGATGTGCCGCTTCTCGCTTGATTATCAAATTTACGAAAGCGTGTTCGGCATTCCGTTTAGCCGCTATTTTGTAGCGGAACTGGAAGATATGAAACAACTGGAAACCCTCGGTCTGGTCCGCCTCAAACCGCACGGCCTGACCGTTACGCCGAAGGGCCGTTTCCTGATCCGCAACATCGCCATGGTGTTCGACTACCATTTGCGCCATAAAGAAACCAAAGCCAAATACTCGCAAACCGTATAAACAGAAATGGGAAAGGTCGTCTGAAAATTTTCAGACGACCTTTGTTTTTATTTTCAATACTTTCGGGTAACATAAAACCATATTTTCCGCTTTATCAGAATTCAAAGTTAATTTGTATAGGCGCGTATCCTATGGTTACCGAACAGCAAAACGATATCCTCAGCATCAATCAAGTACAGCTTCTCCTTGCTGAAAAACGCACGGCACTTGCTATCATGCGTACAGGTATTGCCGTTTTCGCACTCCCTTTGTCTATTTTCAGTGCGCTGATTGCGACATCGAAATGGTACGAGGCCGTTGATGTTTGGCCTTTGCTCGTACTGGTCAGTCTGATGAACATCAGCTTGATTATTTTCTCGGTCTATCTGATTACCCGCTCGCTCCGTAGAATGCACCAATATGACCGGCTGATTGCCGATATCAAATACAACAATCAGTCTTTGCGCAAACTGATTAAGTCATAAAATGCAGATAGTTGGGGCTACACATAGGTCGTCTGAAAATCAAAAAATAGCAGAACTCCAAATATGTATTAAAACATGATTCTGCCAAACATACCGTAATTGTTCTTGGAGATGTTACTAAACACTTTGCTCCCCCATTTGAATCGATACGATACCATTGCAGTACAAGATATAAAATGAATAACAAATATAAAGAATGGATAAAAATCTTACTCCTCCCTCATTTAATAACAGCCATTTTCTTAGGGCCGGCAATAATTGTTTTTTGGTCAGGTGGATTTGTCGGTCTCTATTCTGTTATAAACGTGTTCAGTGAATTAGGTTTGCTTAAATATTATATTTATATTGGAATTCCTTTAATTTTTATAATGTTCTTACTTGGGTTTTATTGGAAAAATCTGACGATAGGGAAGATACTGACTTCTTCTGCGATATATTTATGGTTTCTCTTAGGTTTTTTATGCCTAGGTTGGCAGATATAAACTTATTGAAATGATCAACTCAATTGGATATTAGGAACCCTGCTGGATACACCGATCGTGTTTAGATAAATACGAATGCAGTCTGCAATTTTGGTTTGTCCGGTCTCTTGTCTCAAACACTTTTAAAATATGGAACAACCTGATTTTTTCCCCATCCCCAGTCCCTGTATAGGTGTCTGCGAAGCCAATGCCAAAGGTTATTGCAAAGGCTGCCTGCGCAGCCGGGAAGAGCGCTTGTACTGGCTCCAGATGACCGACAGCCAAAAGCATCAAGTCATGCACCTTCTATCCCTCAGGAAAGCCAAAATCCGCAACCGCAAAACAGAAAAGCCCGACACGGGCGAACATCCGGTTCAAAACCTGCTCGATTTCTAAATTGCCCTTGCCTACCGCACACCACAATAAGGAAAAACATGAAAAAACTGCTTGCCTGCCTACTTGTGCCATTGACCGCCCTCGCCTTGGGTGCCTGCAAACCCTCCGCAACTTCATCCGACAACAAACCTGCCGAACTCAACTGGCAACAGCCTAAACTGACCAGCAATGTTTGGAAAATCAGCAAAGAAGGCCAACCAGACTCCTATCTGCTCGGCACCATCCACATGGGGCAAACCAATCAAACCTTGTCTCCCGATGCCCTCAAACTATTGCAATCCACCGACCAACTGACCACAGAAGTTGACGCATTGCCGGACAGCAGTCCGGAAACAAAAAGAATGTATCAAAAATACTTCAAAGAAGTCATGAGTACCGAACCGCTTAGCCGCAAGCTTGGCAAAACAGATTTCCGTCTTTTACAAGAAATCTATTCAAAAAATGAAGAAAGCCGACCCATTGCCCAAATTGCCGACAAACTCCATCCGTGGGCGGCATTAGTCTTTGTCGGCAGTTCATTTCCCCAAGGATATAGCGCAGAAACCGGTGCAGATATGTTGCTGACCAACGCAGCAGTCAATATCAACAAACCGCGTGGTTCATTAGAAAGCTTGGACGAAGTTTCCGCAATCTTCAAAGCACAGCCTGAAGAGACCATGCTCAACTTTCTGAAAGCCAGCATTAAAACCAATAAAGAAGAAACCGAAGATATCAAAAAACTCCATCAAGCCTATTCAGACGGCCGCTTTGAAGAACTCATTCCACTTTTGGAAGAAACCGAACAGCGCACCCTCAAACTTGTTGATACCAAGTACGCCAAAGCCATGTCCGATTGGCTGAAAAACGACCTCCTGATCCGCCGCAACCAGGCATGGCTGCCTGAAATCCGCAAGCAATCCGCCAAACAAAGCACCCTCTTTGCTGTCGGCATTGCCCATTTACCCAGCGAAAAAGGCTTAATCGAACTATTGCGCCAAGAAGGCTATCAAGTAACGCCCGAACCCAAAGTCCTGATTTGGCAATAAACCCCAATCAAACAACAAGGCCGTCTGAAAATCTTTCTTTCAGACGGCCTTTATTTAATCTCTATTAAATGAAGCAGTAAGCAGTGTTGAGCGCAAAACTCAATCGCCCAATGCCGCTACCATCACCGCTTTAATCGTATGCATCCGGTTTTCTGCCTGATCAAACACAATACTGGCTTCGCTTTCAAAGACTTCTTCCGTTACTTCCACACCATTCAGGCCGAATGTCTCATAAATCCATTCGCCGACTTTGGTTTCGCGATTATGGAAAGCAGGCAGGCAATGCATAAACTTGACTTGCGGATTTTCCGCCGCCGCCATCAATTCAGGCGTAACGCGGTAATTTTTCAGCAAATCGATACGTTCCTGCCAAGCCTCTTTAGGTTCGCCCATGCTGACCCACACATCGGTATGGATAAAATCCACGCCTTTCACGGCTTCCTGAGCATTCTCCGTCAACAGAATCCGTCCGCCGGTCTCTTTGGCAACAGCCTGCACCGTCTCGATAATGTTTTCAGACGGCCACAGGCTTTTCGGTGCACCAATACGCACGTCCATGCCCAGTTTTGCAGCCAACACCAGCAACGAATTGGCCATGTTGTAACGCGCATCACCGACGTAGGCAAACGCAATTTGGTTCAAAGGTTTGTTGCTATGCTCACGCATCGTCAGCGCATCAGCTAGCATTTGAGTCGGGTGGAACTCGTTGGTCAAACCATTGAATACAGGTACGCCTGCATACTTGGCCAGCTCTTCCACCACATCCTGTCCAAAGCCGCGATATTCGATACCGTCAAACATCCGCCCCAAAACACGCGCCGTATCCTTAATGCTTTCCTTATGCCCGATTTGGCTGGCAGACGGCTCCAGATAAGTTACCCCTGCACCTTGATCACGTGCGGCCACTTCAAACGCGCAACGGGTGCGGGTTGATGTTTTCTCGAAAATCAGAGCAATGTTTTTCCCCTTCATCCGCTGCACTTCGCGCCCTGCTTTTTTAGCAGCCTTCAATTCGGCTGCAAGGTCGAGATAGGTGGTAATTTCTTCCGGCGTAAAATCCAAAAGTTTTAAAAAATGGCGGTTTTTCAGGCTCATGTCTTATTTCTCTTTTTCTAGCGTGGGCATTGCCCAACATTTTTCTCCATGCAGATTTTTCCGGGTTTCCCCGACCTTCTGCTACTCAATTTTTCAGCGTGCGAAGCCTGCCCCTAATGCAGCCTCTTATCCTCTCAAAACAAGGCCGTCTGAACCTCGCCTCGCTCCAAGGCAAGCAACGATTGTTTGCGGTTCAAACCGCCTGCGTAGCCGGTCAGCTTACCGTCGCTACCGATAACGCGGTGGCAGGGAATCAAGATAGACACCTTGTTCTGCCCGTTTGCAGCGGCAACGGCACGAATGGCTTTAGGATTACCCAACTGTTGCGCCTGCTCCTTGTAGCTGCGCGTTTCGCCGTAAGGAATGGTCAGCAGTGCATTCCATACCTGCTGCTGAAAGGCTGTACCTATCGTTTCCAAAGGTGTCGCAAAAACTTTCAGACGGCCTTGGAAGTATAAATCCAATTCTTGGCGTAAAAGTTGCGTTTGCTCATTTTCTTGAAAAATAAACTGCCCGCGTAAAGCTTTTTGGACAGCCATGATTTCCTGTTCCATATGTTTCTGCCCGACAAATTCCAGCAAACACAAACCCCTGCTGCCGAACACCGCCAGCATCTCGCCCAAAGGCGTGACAATGGCGGCAGCGGTCAGTTCGTTCGGACTGTCGGGATAAATCGCTTCCAACAGACGGATGGCTCGGCGGATACGGACATATTCTTCGGGCGTGCAGCCGATACGGTCGATAAAATCCTGCTCGAACTGCTTGGCTTCGTGTTCCGTCAAACATTCATACATCAGGGTTTCGAGGTCGGTGGGAAAATCGGTTTCCAGTCGCTCGCGGATTTCATTCCACTTTAATGGAAGCTCGTTTAAAGAAGGCAGAGTAATCATATTTTGCCTTGTTCAATTATCGATAACTTAAGAGAAAACCGAAAGAGCAAAAGAATCGTATCGCCCTATCGTTTTTCAAAGCCTACGGTACGGCCTTTTCACTTCAACAGGCGTTTCAATATACCTTCATACACCGCCGACAACTTCGGAATATCGTCCAGCCGCACGTTTTCATTGATTTGGTGGATGGTCGCGTTAGACGGGCCTAACTCGATGAGTTCTTTGGCAATGGCTTTGATGAAGCGTCCGTCCGAAGTGCCGCCGGTGGTGGACAATTCGGCCTCAACACCACAAATCTCGGCAATGGCTTCGCGTGCCACGTCGGTCAGTTTTCCTGCCTGAGTTAAAAACGGCTGACCTGAGCAAGACCACTGCAAATCGTATTGCACGCCGTGCTTGTCCAAAATGGCGTGGACGCGTTGTTTCAGCTCTTCTTCGGTGGACTCGGTAGAGAAACGGAAATTGAATTTGACGTTCAGCTCGCCCGGAATGACGTTGGTCGCGCCTGTGCCGCCGTTGATATTGGAAATCTGGAAACTGGTCGGCGGGAAGTATTCGTTGCCTTCGTCCCAGACTTCCTGCGTTAACTCTAACAAGGCCGGTGCAAAAGTATGGACGGGATTGATTGCCAAATGCGGATAGGCAATATGGCCTTGCTTGCCTTTGACAGTCAGATTGCCCGACAGCGAGCCGCGCCGGCCGTTTTTAATCATATCGCCCAATTTGTCCACGGCGGTCGGTTCGCCGACGATGCAGTAGTCGATAAGCTCGTCGCGCGCTTTCAACACATCGACGACTTTGGTCGTGCCGTCCAGCGCGTCGCCCTCTTCGTCGGAAGTAATCAGAAGCACAATGCTGCCTTGATGATCGGGATATTCGGCAACGAAGCGTTCGCAGGCGGTAACGAAACAGGCGATGCTGGTTTTCATATCCGCCGCGCCGCGCCCGTATAATCTTCCGTTGCGCTCGGTCGGCTCGAACGGGGGCGAATCCCATTTTTCAACAGGGCCTGTCGGTACAACGTCGGTATGCCCTGCAAAACAGACGACGGGGGCTTTCGTGCCGCGTCGAAACCAGATGTTTTTGGTGTCGCCGAAATGGAGTTCTTCAGCCGCAAAACCGATTTTGTGCAGGCGTTCGGCAAGCAGTTTTTGGCAATCCCGGTCGTCGGGGGTAACGGATGGGCGGGAAATCAGCTCTTTGGCAAGCTCTAGGGATTGAGTTTCGGTCATATTTGTTCACTTTGAGAAACAGACCGTCTGAAACGTTCTGAATATAATTTTCAGACGGCCTTGAGTTTATTTGAAGATACTGAATAGGCAGTCTGCCTTTCGGTATTCTGAGTTATTTTCCATGGCAAGCTTCATAAAGCGGCAGTAATTCTTCCACTGTTTCCGCTATCCATTTCGCAACATCCTGCTTGCCCAAATCATCGCGTTCGATGTGCTTCCCGATACAGAAGAAATCTTTGTCGTCTCGAAGCTTTCTATCGCCGTCGCTTTGTTGGGCGACGGTGCGGTAGTCGTCATATTCGCTTTCCGCACCGTGCCACATATCGAATGAAGCGTATTTTTCAGTGTCAAAATTATCCAGCCAGCGGTTGTAATCAGGCAGCGCAATGGGGGAGACATCGGCTTTATAGCAATGCCAGTCCAAGCTGACGCTCAAACGGCGGCGGTTGAGCAAAATCGATAAAATCGCTGCGGAATTTTTATATTGTTCGTATTTAAAATAGGCAAAAAAATGAGCGCGTACCTGCCAGCCGTTACACCAGCGTTCGATATGCGGCGGCGCAAACGGTGCACCCAATTCGGCGGCAACCTGCTGGATTAGCTGCTGCCATACCTGCCAGTTTTCTTTATAGTCTGCCTTGATTTGCGGAATGCTTTCAGGCTGGTATTTTTTAAGCTGGGAAAACTGGAAAAAAGGGATATTGAACAAATCGCAACTTTTTGGGGTCAGCATAGTGTATTCCTTAAGACGATTGTTTCAGACAACCTTATTTGCGGCGACGTGCGGCCATAATTTCACCGATTTCGGTCAGTTTTTCTTTGGGGATAAAGGTTTTGCCCATATCAAACAGCGGCTCTTCAATCGCCAGATGAACATCATATCCCGCGACAAAGCGTTTGAACGTTTCCGCATCGGGGACATAGGCGTTGTCCGCTTCAAGCTTGGCAAATTCAGCCGCTACGCCGTCCCAGTTGTTGTGCAGACTGATATGTTGGCGCAAAAGCTCGTCAACGCTTTCTTGAGCTTGCGGCGCATATTGCAATAGAAGCGGGAAGAAATTTTCCTCTTCGTCTTCATGGTGCAACGGCGCGGCAACATTAAAATATTGGGCAATCTGGCGGATGGTTTGCAAAACGATTTGATTGCAGCCGTTTTCGGCAATATAGTCCGACAACATGGCAACCTGGCTGCAGAAACGGCGCACTTTGCCATGACAGGCGTACAGCATTTCAATGGGTTCGGCAAAAGTAACGCTTTTGGTTTCAAACGGATTCATGGTTTTGAGGTTTTATTCTTAAATTAATGTTTCCAGATTATAACAAAACAGCCTGCGCAAGGCAGGCTGTCTGTTTTTAAGCTTAATGCGGATTAGTCAACCAAAGTAACTTTACCATTCATCAAAGCACCGTGACCTGGGAAGGTACAAGCGAATTTGTATTCGCCGCCAGCCAATTTAGCAGGATCCAGAGTCAGGGAAGCTTCTTCGCCGCCGCCAACCAGTTTGGTGTGGGCAACAACGCGTGCGTCGTCAGGTTTAACGTAGTCAGTTGCAGCAGCACCGGCACCGTCTTTGAAAATACCGTCCATGTCTTCGGCTTTACCGATGACGATGTTGTGACCCATGCTTTCTTTAGGTTGGGTACCAGTGTGTTTCAAAGTGATGGTGAATTCTTTACAAGCTTTGCTTACTTGGATTTCTTTAGTGTTGAACTGCATAGCGTCGTTGGCTTCAACAGTAGTTGCGCAGTTGCCGGCAGCAGGAGCGGCGGCAGCATCGGCTGGAGCAGCTTCAGAGGCAGGAGCGGCATCGGCAGGTGCAGTAGTTTCTGCAGGAGCAGCTTCAGAAGCAGCGGAAGCAGCAGGTGCTTCAGCAGGTTTTGCAGCTTCTTGAGAGCATGCAGCCAAGCCGATAACGGCAGCGGAAATCAGAGCCAGATAAGCTTTCATTGATGTATCTCCTAATGATGAGAGTCTTGTTAAGTTCTATTAATAGAACCCGCGCGAATATATTAACAAAGGCAAATGCCAAACTTAAACTTATTCACGCAGAGCGATAAGAAATTCAGGCGTTATTTTGCTACAAACTTCACACGAAATCAAAGTTTCAGGCCAAGTTTACATCAGTTTACCTAAAAGAAAACAGTTACTGTTTAGGTCGTATTTCTTTAGTATTAGATGCTATCGGTCAAATGAAATAAGTTTTAACATTTATTAACCATAATCTCATTCGGCATAATTTAGCGGCTGTGCTTGCGTACCAATTCTGCCAATGCCGCTGCCAATTCGGGATGCTTACCTTCCAATTTGGCCGCAGCCGCATCGAAGCTGTCCAAAGCAGCCTCGCTCAATCGCAAGCTGTTGGTTTTCGGCTGAGGAGGAGGTTTGGGGACCACCCTGACCACCACTTCCCGTATTCCGTCATGCAATGCTTGCAACTTGGGCAACATGGCAGGCAGGATCATTTTCAAACGCGAAGCAGCCATATTGTTGGCAGCCAGCAAAACCAGTCTTCCGTCTTCAATACAGGCCGTCTGAAAATGCGGATGCAGGTTGGCCGGCAAAACCGTTTTGATTTTTGCATCCAATTTCCGCCATTGTTGCGATTGTTGCAACAAGCCCGCCAGTAAATGATCGCGCTTGCCTAATTGTGCTAAATCCATAGTTTCAGACGGCCTCTCAGTAAATTAACCAAACAATTACAATTGAAATACAGCAAAACCGCCTTTATTTCAAACAGCATTACCGCGTTATACAAGCGCTTGTGTTAAAATCCCAATTTCGCCCACTATTATATCAAGGCGCAGGAATTATTCATGCTGACAAACATTGCTAAGAAAATCTTCGGCAGCCGCAACGACCGCCTGCTGAAACAATATCGTAAATCCGTTGCTAAAATCAATGCACTCGAAGAACAGATGAAAGCGTTGAGCGACGCAGATTTACAGGCCAAAACCGCCGAATTCAAACAACGCCTCGCTGACGGACAAACGCTAGATGATATTTTGGTTGAAGCCTTTGCCGTCTGCCGCGAGGCATCCCGCCGCGTATTGGGCATGCGCCACTTCGATGTACAACTGATCGGCGGTATGGTCCTGCACAACGGCAAAATCGCCGAAATGCGTACCGGTGAAGGTAAAACATTGGTGGCCACCCTTGCCGTTTACCTGAATGCATTATCAGGAAAAGGTGTACACGTCGTTACCGTCAATGACTACCTCGCCTCCCGTGACGCAGGCATTATGGAGCCGTTGTACAATTTCTTAGGCTTGAGCGTCGGCGTGATTATAGCCGATTTGCAACCTTTCGAACGCCAAACCGCTTACGGTGCCGACATTACTTACGGCACCAACAACGAATTCGGTTTCGACTACCTGCGCGACAATATGGTTACCGACCAATACGACAAAGTTCAGCGCGAATTGAACTTTGCCGTTGTCGACGAAGTGGACTCTATTCTGATCGACGAAGCGCGTACGCCGCTGATTATTTCCGGCCAGGCAGATGACAACATCCAGCTCTACCGCGTAATGGATGCCGTTCCGGCCCACCTTATCCGCCAAGAAACCGAAGAAGGCGAAGGCGATTACTGGGTGGACGAAAAAGCACACCAAGTTATTCTGAGTGAAGCCGGTCACGAACACGCCGAGCAAATCCTGACCCAAATGGGCTTATTGCAGGAAAACGATTCGCTCTACTCTGCCGCCAATATTTCCCTGATGCACCATCTCATGGCGGCATTACGTGCGCACACCCTGTTCCACAAAGACCAACACTACGTCATTCAAGACGGTGAAATCGTGATTGTGGACGAATTCACAGGCCGTCTGATGGCCGGCCGCCGTTGGTCCGAAGGCTTGCACCAAGCCGTTGAAGCCAAAGAAGGCGTAGAAATCAAACGCGAAAACCAAACGCTTGCATCTATTACCTTCCAAAACTACTTCCGCCTGTACAGCAAACTGTCCGGTATGACCGGTACGGCCGACACCGAAGCCTTCGAGTTCCAAAGCATTTACAACCTCGAAACCGTCATCATCCCGACCAACCGTCCTGTCCAACGTAAAGACTTCAACGACCAAATCTTCCGCTCAGCCGAAGAAAAATTTGAAGCTGTTGTCAAAGATATCGCCGAATGCCATAAAAACGGCCAACCGGTTTTGGTCGGTACAACCAGCATCGAAAACTCCGAACTGGTTTCCCGCTTGTTACACGAAGCAGGTCTGCCGCATAACGTTCTGAACGCCAAAGAACACGAGCGCGAGGCATTGATTGTGGCCCAAGCCGGTAAAGTCGGCGCAATTACCGTTGCCACCAACATGGCCGGCCGCGGTACCGATATTGTCTTGGGCGGCAACCTCAAACATCAAATCGAAGCCATCCATGCCGATGAAACCCTGAGCGAACAGCAAAAACAAGCGCAAATTTCTACCCTTGAAAGCGGTTGGCAAGCCGAACACGACCAAGTTGTGGCCGCAGGCGGTTTGCACATTATCGGTACAGAACGCCATGAAAGCCGCCGTATCGACAACCAGTTACGCGGTCGTGCCGGCCGTCAGGGCGACCCCGGCTCCAGCCGTTTCTATCTGTCGTTTGAAGACCCATTGCTACGCCTCTTTGCACTCGACCGTGCCGCCGCCATCCTCAACCGCCTGGCACCTGAGCGCGGCGTTGCCATCGAACACGGCCTGCTAACCCGTCAAATCGAAGGCGCGCAACGTAAAGTCGAAGGCCGCAACTTCGATATGCGTAAACAGGTTTTGGAATACGATGACGTTGCCAATGACCAACGTAAAGTGATTTACCATCAACGTAACGAAATCCTGACGACTAAAGATGTCAGCGATTTGACCCGCGAAATCCGCGCCGACGTTGTCAGCGACTTGGTTGATTACCACATCCCGCCTGACAGCATGGAAGAACAATGGGACATTCCGGCACTGGAGCACCAACTTGCCGCCGATTTCCGCCTGCATGTCGATATTAAAGGCTGGCTGAAAGAAGACAGCACTTTGGACAACCAAGACATTAAAGAACGCCTCATCAAGCGTATCGAAGACGAATATGCCGAAAAAATCGAATTGGTCGGCAAACAGGCTATGTCTGACTTCGAACGCAATGTTATGCTGCAAGTTATCGACAACCAATGGCGCGAGCACCTCGCCGCTATGGACTACTTGCGCCAAGGTATCCATCTGCGCAGCTATGCTCAGAAAAATCCAAAACAGGAATACAAACGCGAAGCTTTCGCCATGTTTGAAAACCTGTGGCGCGGTATCAAACAAAACATTGCCGCTTTGCTGACTGCCGTTCAAATTGAGCGCAACAATGAATACGACCACACTGCCGCACAAAGCGTCAGCGATGTTCAAACCGTCCACTCCGATGCGCCTGATATGGAAGAATTGCTCGGTCAATCGCAAACCGATTTGGTTACCGAAGCGTTCGACCCAGACGGCACAGACTTCAGCCCTGAAGCGCTTGCACAAAACGGCCTGATTGTTCACCGCAACGATCCTTGCCCTTGCGGCAGCGGCCTGAAATACAAACAGTGCCACGGTAAATTGAACTAAGCAGTCATCTCAAAAGGCCGTCTGAACGGTGAAACGAGAATCTTTAATTTCGTTCTCACATCTGTTCAGACGGCCTGAGAATTATCCAAATAAGCAAAAAATTTCCAAACCCAATTTCAAAAGAGTATCCCTATGGCAGGCAATACCTTCGGACAAATCTTTACCGTTACCACTTTCGGCGAAAGCCACGGCGCAGGCTTGGGCTGCATCATTGACGGCTGCCCGCCTGGATTAGAATTGAGCGAAGCGGATATCCAATTTGACCTTGACCGCCGCAAACCCGGCACCAGCCGCCACGTTACCCAACGCCGCGAAGCCGACCAAGTCGAAATCCTCTCCGGTGTATTCGAAGGCAAAACCACCGGTACTCCCATCGCCCTCCTGATCCGCAATACCGACCAACGCAGCAAAGACTATGGCAATATCGCCACCAGCTTCCGCCCCGGACATGCCGATTACACCTACTGGCACAAATACGGTACACGCGACTATCGCGGCGGCGGTAGAAGTTCCGCCCGCGAAACCGCTGCCCGCGTTGCCGCCGGAGCAGTTGCAAAAAAATGGCTGAAAGAAAAATTCGGTACTGAAATTACCGCCTACGTTACCCAAGTCGGCGAAAAAGAAATCCAGTTTGAAGGCTACGAATATATTTCCCAAAATCCTTTTTTTGCAGCAAACCAAAGCCAGATTGAGGACTTGGAAAACTATATGGACAGCGTGCGCAAATCATTGGATTCTGTCGGCGCAAAACTTCATATCGAAGCAGCCAACGTCCCTGTCGGCTTGGGCGAACCGGTTTTTAACCGCCTCGATGCAGAAATTGCCTATGCCATGATGGGCATTAATGCCGTCAAAGGTGTAGAAATCGGCGCAGGTTTTGATAGCATAACGCAGCGCGGCAGCGAGCATGGCGACGAGCTCACGCCTCAAGGCTTCCTGTCCAACCACTCAGGCGGCATCTTGGGCGGCATCAGCACCGGACAAAACATTCATGTGAATATTGCCATCAAACCGACCAGTTCCATCGCCACACCGCGCCACAGCATTGATATAGAGGGCAACCCTGTCGAACTTGCCACACACGGCCGCCACGACCCCTGCGTCGGTTTACGCGCTGCTCCGATTGCAGAAGCCATGCTGGCATTGGTATTGATTGACCACGCCTTACGCCATCGTGCGCAAAATGCCGATGTACAGGTCAATACACCGGACATCGCCAAACTAGGAAAATAACCGTTTATTTCTGAATATTCTCAGAAAAATTTAGCCAAATCACAGTCTTTATACTACAATAGCACCTTATTGCCGTATGACGAAAATACGGATTTATATTAGAGGAATACAACCGCAATGGCACAAGAAACCGCTTTGGGCGCTGCGCTGAAATCTGCCGTCCAAACCATGAGCAAGAAAAAACAGACAGACATGATTGCCGACCACATTTACGGCAAATATGATGTATTCAAACGATTCAAACCGTTGGCCGTCGGTATCGACCAAGACTTGGTTGCCGCCCTGCCCCAATATGACCCTGCACTGATTGCACGCGTACTGGCCAACCACTGCCGCCGTCCGCGCTATCTGAAAGCCTTGGCTCGCGGCGGCAAACGTTTTGACTTGAACAACCGCTTCAAAGGCGAAGTCAGCACAGAAGAACAAACCATCGCCCAACAGCACCCAGCCGTTCAACAGGCATTAGCTGCACAAGCCGAACGCCAAGCCGCTAAAGCCGCCGCTGAAGCAGAAGCGGCTCCTGCTCAAGCTGAGAGCAACGAAGCTGCTGAATAATGTTCAGACGGCCGTAAAGGCTTACACTAAATAGAAAACCCCAATTCAATACGACACTTAAACGTCGATGAATTGGGGCTTTTTTATTGCCTTAACCTGATAGTGGGCTGATTAAAAATAGCTTTGTTTGCCCTAACTAAGCCAAGTTTTGAAACCAAAATCTTTTCTTAAGATATTCCCAATAAGGTATTTCTCTATTACCTTGATTATTCTTGTATCAGTTCAAACATTGAACAGCATGATTTATGCATCGTGAAAACAAATTAAAATTTATCCCTTACAAAATTAAGCAAAGGCCGTTTGAAATATCTTTCAGACGGCCTTTTTAAATCAAATAGTCAGTTAAAATACGGCTTGCAAAACCAAATAGCTGACAACAGACAAAACGGCAGCAGCAGGCAAGGTAATTACCCAAGCAAGGCCGATCGGTTTCATCAATTTCCAGTTGGCATTGCGGTTAACCAAGCCGATACCCAAAACTGCACCCACCAAGATATGGGTACTGGAAACAGGTAAGCCCATAAATGATGCGGCCATCACGACGGCGGCGGCAGAAAGCTCTGCTGAGAAGCCTGACGCAGGGTGCATTTCTGCCAAGCTGGTGCCTACGGTTTTAATCACTTCTTTGCCGACAAACCACAAGCCGACGATCAAAGCGATACCGAAAGTCAACATGGCAATCGGCGGCACGGCGTTTTGAGCGGTAATGCTGTTGGTACGCAACACATCCATAATCGCGGCAAACGGACCAATCGCATTGGCAATATCGTTCGCACCATGGCTGAATGCGAAACCGCAAGCGGTAAATACCTGCATCCATGAGAACATTTGGAAGGTTGATTTATCCAAATCTTTGCGTTTCAAACTTTTGGCGAATACAAACGTACCCATCCAAATAGCCGCACCGATCATGAAAATGGTCAGGAAGCTGTTGACATTGCTCATGCCCAAATGCAGATTTTTCAGACCTTTGAAAATCAACATGGCCGCAATCATCATACCGCCGACAGAAGCAATGAACGGCACCCAAGAATGCAGGGCTTTGTAAGAATCCACTTCGCCCTTACGGCTGTCAAAGCGGTACAGGCCGCGATAATACTCAGACTGCAACTCTTCGGGATCAAAGTCCGGCTCATCATAAATTTGGGCATCGTGCGCCATTTTGGTGGCGTATTCGACTTTTTCAGATTCACTCAAGGCTTCAAAAAACAGGCGATGCTCTTCTTTATAAGCTTTCTTCTCCAACTTGATGCCTTTGAGCGTATTATCGGCCCAAGAGTTGTAGTCCAAAACGTTTTTCTTAATTCGTGAAAACAACAGATAGGAAACGATGCCGCCCAATACCGGAGACAAAATCCAAGACAAGGCAATTTCGCCCAACTTGTCCCATTGAATCAACGCAACAGAATCCACACCGTTCAATGCCGCCATACACAAAGCACTACCGACGATACCGCCGATAATGGCATGCGTCGTCGAGACAGGAAGGCCTTTGTGCGAGGCAAAAAGCAGCCACAATGCCGCAGCCAAAAGCGCAGACATCATAATAAAGACAAATTGCATCGGATCCAGATGCATGCCGTTCAAATCGACAATACCCTTACGGATGGTATCTGTTACCTCGCCACCGGCAATCACTGCGCCGCTGACTTCAAATACTGCCGCAATCAGCAAAGCTTGCGGAATAGTCAATGTGCCGGAGCCGACACTTGTACCGAAAGAGTTGGCAATATCGTTACCACCCACATTAAACGCCATGAAGACGCCGAAAAAGGTAGCAAGGATAAACAGGCCGGAGTGGTTGTAGTGGGTATAACCCAGGCCCCAATAAATAAAATAGCCGACCATGCTCACAAGCATAGCGGCAAAAACCGTATTAATCAGCTTCAAGTTCGCACTCGACTGAGTTTGAGCCATGGAAAGTTTCCTTTTGGAAAACATGTTGAGTCGCGTTATTTTAACCTTTTTGTAATCTTTCTTGCACCAACTATTTACATTAAATGCCGAAATTCCCGTAAAAACGTCAAAAGGCGTTAAAATGCCGTTTTACCTTCTCTTTCTGTAACCGAAATGCAACCCCAATACTATATCGGCATCATGTCCGGAACCAGCATGGACGGTGCCGATGCCGTACTGATTCAAATGCAGGGCAAGCAATGGCAACGAGCCGTTGCCCACAGCTTTCTACCCTATTCAGACGGCCTGCGCCAAGAATTGTTGGCACTACAAGACATAGGCGAAAATGAATTGCACAGAAGCAATATCCTGGCGCAAATACTCAGTCGCCTATACGCCCAAACCGTCCAACAACTATTGGCAGAACAAAACCTGTCGGCTAAAGACATTGCCGCAATCGGCTGTCACGGACAAACCATCCGCCATGCACCTGAACACGGTTACAGCATTCAACTGGTCAACCTCTCGCTTTTAGCCGAACTGACCGGCATTTTCACGGTCGGCGACTTCCGCAGCCGCGACCTTGCCTGCAACGGTCAAGGTGCACCCCTCGTCCCCGCTTTTCACGAAGCGCTATTTCAAGATGCGAATGAAACCCGAGCCGTACTCAACATTGGAGGCATTTCCAATATCAGCATCCTCCCGCCCGACAGCCCTTCTTTCGGCTTCGATACCGGCCCCGGCAATATGCTGATGGATGCATGGATGCAACATATCTGGCAGCAGCCTTACGACAAAAACGGGGAAAAAGCCGCACAAGGCAAAATCCTCCCCGACCTGCTCGCTAACCTGCTCGACCATCCTTACTTCAGCCGCCCTTATCCCAAAAGTACAGGCCGAGAGTTGTTTTCCCTAAGCTGGCTTCAAGGCCGTCTGAAAGGTAATGAAAAGCCGGAAGATGTGATACGTACATTGGTCTTTTATACTGCACAAACCATTTTTGATGCGACCAAACAAGCTGCCCCGGCGATTCATCATCTTTATATCTGTGGTGGCGGCATCCGCAATCCGGTGTTAATGCATGACTTAGAAACCCTGTTTTCTCCCGACACCAAATTGCACAGCACAGCCAAGCTCCATCTTGACCCGCAATGGGTCGAAGCTGCCGCTTTTGCCTGGCTTGCCGCCTGTTGGTGCAATCAAGTTCCAAGCAATCCCCACCATGCAACCGGCGCACATTCACACCGAATCTTAGGCTCGGGACATTACGGCAACTAAAATTGAATCAATAAAAAGGCCGTCTGAACATTTTCAGACGGCCTTTACTATATTAGCTTTTACTTATTCTTCTTCCGGCAAACGATTGATTTTTACACGGGTAATCCGTTGTCCGTCCTTCTCAACCACTTCAAAACGCCAGCCATGGTAATCGATGAAATCGCCCACATCAGGAATACTTTGCAATTCTTCCATGATCAAGCCGGCAACGGTATGGAAGTCCGCGTCTTCCTCTTGAGCAGGCAGATTTAATTGTGAAGCCAATTCCACATACTCCAATGCACCATCCACAGACAGTGTTTCATCCTGACTGGCTGGAGCAGCTTCTTCTTCCTCACGCTCAAACTCTTCGGGAAACTCACCGGCAATGGTTTCCAACAAATCTTTCATGGTTACCATACCCAGCACCGCGCCAAACTCGTCCACCACCAACGCATAATCCGCGCTGCTTTGACGGAACAATTCTATAGCATTCAATGCCGTCGTACTGTCCGGCAAAATCAATGGTTGGCGCAAGGCCGTCTGAATATTGATTTCTCCCGATTCAAGCAGCTGGTTCAGCAAATCTTTTTTACTGATATATCCCAAAGGCTCATCTACACCTGCCTTACCGACAACCAACAAACGGCTATACGGCGTATTTTTCAGCTGCGCATTTTGCTCTTCCCGACTTTGGGAAATATCCAATTTCTCGATTTCCCGACGCGGAATCATCACGCCCATAATCGGACGCTCCGCCAAAGTCAGCACGCTGCGAATCATGGATTTTTCGTTTTCTTCAAAATGCTCGTCATCGCCGCCATTATCGCCTGCTTTTGCCAAAATGCTTTCGCGGATACCCATCATGCCCAACACATTTTCAGCGGTGCGCTTACGCCAAGAAGTGCTGATGTAGTCATTTTTGCGGGCATTCTTTTGCGAAACCTGATTAAACAGTTCGATCAAAATCGAGAAGCCGATCGCCGCATACAAATAGCCTTTCGGAATATGGAAATGGAAGGCTTCCGCAATCAGGCTAAAACCGATCATCAACAAGAAACCCAGACACAACATCACAACGGTCGGATGCTTGTCCACAAAGGCAGTCAACAGTTTGCTGGCGGAAATCATCACCGTCATCGCCACAACAACCGCACCCATTGCCACCACAATATGATCCACCATCGCCACTGCCGTAATAACAGAATCGATAGAGAAAACCGCATCCAAAATCAAGATTTGCGCCACAACGCCCCAAAAAGCAGAATGCTTCTTCTGCCCTTCAGCAACAGCAAATTGATTATGGCCTTCAAGGCGTTCGTGCAGCTCGGTAGTCGCTTTATAAAGCAGGAAAATACCGCCGGCAAACATAATCATGTCTTTGCCGGAAATCTCCAGACCGCCCAACTCAAACAAAGGACGCGTCAGCGTCATGATGTGCGCCATAAAGCCCAGCATGAAAATCCGAATAACAACGGCCAAACCCAAGCCCGTTATCCGCGCCCTATCCCGTTGCGACGGTTTGACCTTGTTTGCCAAAATCGCTACGAAAACAAGGTTATCAATACCTAAAACAACTTCCAAAACCAGAAGCGTGGCAAAGCCTATCCAAGTATGCGGCTCGGCCAACCAACTGAAATCCATAATGATTGCGTTCCTTTAAAATACAAAAAGGCAGCCGTTCCGCTTAAAACGGACAGACTGCCAAAGTTCGGACATAAATAAAGGGAAAGAAGCGATATAACAACTACTCTGCTCTGCGTCTTTCATAAAAAATTTATGCCTCGATCAACAATAATGGCAAACAGTTTATCAGTTTGACGAAAGAAAGGCAAAGTCTGACAGCATATTTTCTTTTAAAAACAGCCTATACCATCACTTACCAGCTTTCAGACGGCCTTTTCTTACTTGATAAAACCATCAATCGGCGCATAACCCAAGAAATCTGCCTGATCATTCAATATCACAATCCATTCTTTACTTCGCGCACTGGTAAACGGCAAGAAATACAACTCTTTCCCATCATTTATCAGCGAAGCCTGTTCCAAAATTGAGTCCTCATTCATACCACGGGCTTTTACCAAAATAAACAACGGTTTCATTGCCTTACGGATTTTCTCACGCTCTTGCTGCGAATCTGGCAACCACCAAGAAGGCCTCATACTCGGTTCAATACCTTTCAAAGACAAATCAAGACTTTGGTTAACCTCATCCAGACTCGTTGCTTCACGCAACCCAACACGGCGCACGCCAAACCAAGATAAATCCTGCAAATCCTTCGGGGCATGGCGCAAATCATCTACATCAATTTCTGCAGCAGTTACCACATTTATCCTATCGGTTTCGAATGCGGTAACCACCGGACGCGCCAAAGATACACTATATAAACCATAAATCAAAGCAGCCAGCTGAATCATGCCGATTAAGGAAAAATCAATAACCCTCTCTTTAAGTTTCTTGCTCGGACTGGCAAGAATCAAAGTCAGCAACGGGCCACAAACAATATCTACTGAAATGACCAGTTTATATAAAGCCAATCCGCTCGTTAGCTCGGCATACGGATAAGGATACCAAACTCCGAATACCAACAAAGCGGCCAATCCTGCCAAAATCAGACTAATCAACAAATGCCATGCCACATTTTTTAATGCAAACCGAAGGCGTGATGAAGAATGTAATGTATGTGCGCTTTCCATAGATAACAATAAGATATTATTTTCTCTATAAATATTATGTACAGCTTAAAAAAATAAATGAGATATTTAAATATATTGGCAGGTCGTCTGAAAATTGGAGCATTAAGTACAACCATCTCACCAAGCATTTCAATATCTGAAAAAGACTAACAAATGAATAATAGATAAAAATAAAAACCACCATACAAGATGGTGGTTTTCAAATCTGGCTCCCCGACCTGGGCTCGAACCAGGGACCTGCGGATTAACAGTCCGTCGCTCTACCGACTGAGCTATCGGGGAATTAAAGATGGAATTGTATAGAAAATATCAGAAGCCTGTCAAGCAACAATCTATATAAAAATAAAAATATTTTTATATTTTTTTAATTTATAAAGAAATTTTTATAATATTTCAGCAATTTGTTTGGCTGCACGTTTCGCATCCAACAAAATCAAGCCCAATTTACCGCTTTCTTTTGCCATCAATGCCAACACTGCATTTTCACCTGCTTGACTCAACAGAATATAGCCATTTTTACCTTTAACCATTACCTGATCCAACTCACCGCAAGCCAACTCATGTACGGAACGATTGCCCAATGCCAAAAGCGTTGCCGACATCGCACCTACACGGTCTGCATTCAAGTGGGAAGGCAGCATGGTTGCGATCGGCAGGCCGTCTGTAGAAATAACTGCAGAAGCAGTGATATCCGCAGAGGTATTGTTCAAATCGCTTAATACAGAGATTAATAGTTGTTGCATAGTCGCTCCATTCTAAAATAAATATCGGTCAGGCAAAAATCAACGGCTGCCGTATCGGTGGTACAGCACTTTAACCAAAGTAACAAAAGCCTCTTTATTTAAGTCAGGCATTCCGCCAATTACCAAAATCAGCTTGGTCATGCCAATATACAGAGGGAAAAAGGTCAATTCACTTTGGCCTGAAGGATCACAAATACCCCATGCGCTATTATTGATATGCAGGTTATTGCGAATCAAAAGACGGTGATTGTCTTCCATTTTGGCCACTTCGCTCGCCAAAAGGCCCAACTCTTCCGCAGCCTCATGATGGAAATTGGCATTGGCAAAATACAAACCGTTTTCATCAGCCAATAAAGCTTTGCCAGAATTAGACAACTGTTCCAACAATGTAGGCAATTGCTCGTCAGTCAAATGGATGTCGTCTGTGCTGATTTCCTCATCACCATACAAAAATTCCAAGCGTTGGAGGCGATACAGTAGGTTCAAAGCGGTATTGATGTCGCTGGTATCCGCCCACGCCAAGATTTTTTCGCTGCTGATGGTTTCAGACGGCTCTGCACGCAACAGACCATACAATAAAGTTCTGCTGGCACTGGGCGTATCACTTGAAACAGCATAATACGCACCCGCCGGTGTAATCTTAGGATATAAATTTGCTTGTAAAGAGAGTGTCGCTTCCATCTTATACCTCTAATCCGGGGTCAATTGAGAACAACATGGCAGTAACCAATTGTTTTACATCGTCTTCTCGACGCGCATCAATCTCAAAAACCGGTACATTAAAATTATTCTGTGCTAAATATTTTTGATAAACATCCACGCTTGGTAAGGATCGGATATCCATCTTTGTTACCCCTACAACCAGAGGCGCTTTTTTCAGCAACTCCCGGAATGCATCCAAGAAGAATTGCAAGTCTTTCAATGGATTGCTTCTTGTATTATCCAAAAGAAGCACCAAGCCCATACTGCCTTGGCTCAGAATTTCCCACATGAAATTAAAACGCTCCTGACCAGGCGTACCATAAAGGTGAACCTTAGTTTCCTCATCCAAATGAATGACACCGTAGTCCATTGCCACAGTCGTGTACCCCTTGCGGACAAGTGTCATATCGGATGCGGATGCATCGGTTTGAACCGGCGGTTCATCAGATAAAGCTGAAATTGCAGTGGTTTTACCTACGCCAACAGGACCGGTAAAGATAATTTTATTTTCTTTCATGACGTGTCCTTTACGATTTGCCCAGCAACTTACGCATCAGGCGTTGCAACAGGCCGCGAGGTTGTTCTTTAGACGGACCGGCAATTTTTTGAGCCTCTTTGCTCATTGCTGTTTCAGGTACATCTTTGCTATTCACATCAATCTGTTCATTCAACGAAGGCGCATTGTGCGCATCAGTTGCAAACTCTGTATCTGTCGCCAAAAAGCCTGTCATATATGTTGCCGATAAATAATTCAAAATATCAGGCATTTCTAAAGGCATGACTTTATAGAGGATGTTCAGATTAACAGATGTTTTCGTCAAAAATGCCGACAAACGCATAGATTCCGGAACATGTGCCAAACGGGTTAAGTTTGGCCAACGCTTGAGTGTAAAGACAGTTTGCGGCGTCATCGGATAAATCAGACGGCCTGATGCAGTCCAAATAGCCATTTGCCACAAGCATGACATAATAGTGACTTTGGCTTTTTCTTTCCATTGAGGATTATCAGGAACAGCCTTACACACGACAGCCAAGTTATCGTTCTTACACAATTTCTCCAACTCATTGGCACCAACTGTCAACAGTACACGCTGAATACTAGGAAACACGATTAATATCGGCTTACCTTCATGCAAAACAGCAACATCTTGATGTCCTTGACTGGCAAATTTCAGCGCACCCAACAAGCCTTTATTTGGATTAAATCTGCGAATGGTTGCTTTTCTTGTACCATCAGAATTGGATTGTCTTTTATTCTCTTCAGCCGCTTGTTGCTCAGACGGCTCAAAAACATTGCCACCTTGAGCCAGGCTGCGCAAAACAGGAAACAAGGTATCAAATTTGACCGGCTTAGCCAAATAAGGAGTCGTTACTGTCGGCAACTCGGAAGAAAACATAGCCACAGGTACTTCCGGATAAGTTTTCTTCGACTCTTTCCAAGCTTCTACACCTACCGGAGTATCGGTATCAACCAATACCAAATCCGGTTTTTCATCAGAATCAGGGGAAACGATGACGTAATTCGTCGTATTGTGCATTTTAAATGCCATACGGAATACCGCCTGCTGTTGCTCACCCATCTCCTGTAACATAACCCGTATGGTTTTAATTTTTGGTAAATGATTATTCATCACTCGTACTTTCTACGATTATCTTATTTTTTTGAATATTGGTTCATTCGTTGCAAGAGACGGCTCATTGCCAAGACAACCTCTTCAGGCAGGCTGACAACACGCTCACGCAACAAGCGCAGAAATTGTTCCAAACGTCCCCAATCTTCAACGCGTTCGTACAAATCAAACAAGATAATGTACAACTGCGATTCTTGAGGATACTGCAAAACAGCCTGTTCCAAAGTACCGATGGCCAAATCTAACTGACCGTAGGCCAACAAAGATTCCACTTCTTTCAGAGCTTCATCAGCAGGTGAAGAGCTGGCGCTGATAACCGAAGAGTCTTTTTGAACCAACTCACGATATTTGGCTTTCATCTGCAAAGAACTTGGCTGAATATAACCGCGCTTTAAGCCAATCTCTTTAATTTGCTGCTCAGACGGCCCTTTTTCCAAATCATCAAAAATTTCGTGATAACCAAGGCTATAACCCCAACCAAGCATACGTTCTTTTACTTGACGGCCATATTGACCCAAAGAGTGGTAAAGCTTCCACAGATGCTTGGCAAACTGCCCTACTTCTTCATTCTGATAATCCAGACGCAAGGCATCGATAATGAGACCAGCAGGCTTCGCAGAAGTTTGGATTGCTTTGTTGTATTGATGCAAAGCAGCCTCGTAGCTGATCTTGTCTTTCAGGATTTTTGCACTACGTTCCGGTTTGGCAAAACCAATAACCGCGCCCATCTCTTCAGGGCTGATTTCGCCAAAGTCTTTCTTGCCTAATACGATAGGCGCACGTTTGCCCATACCTGGCACGACAATGCGTTCAGCCGAATCGTTCTCAAAGGCAATATGCTCGTCGGAAGAAACTTCCAAACCGCTTTGCTCGCCAATTTGACGGTCCACTTCCTGCATATTCCAACCGAGATGATGCTCGGCGAAAACACGCAGGCGTAGGTTGGTAGAATCCAAAGCCAGACCGGCTTTCAGGTATTCGGCTACGCTGTCTTCAGAAAGGGAAGCACTATGGCGCTCAAGCGTATCCGCCAGCATATCGATATTGCCAACTCGCAGATTCAAACCAATTAATTCATGAACCAGCTTTTCCGGAGCACCGTCTTCCAAAGTATTGAGATAACCGGCCAAAGACTCTGCAGCCTTACTCTCATAGCCGAACTGTTTATAAACCTGATATTCGGTCAACGGATCGACTTCTTGTGCGGAGACAGAAGCTGTTGCATCGTTTGAGCCACTTCCACCCCATTCCCAGTCTTGATTATCCGCATTGGAAACTGTCTGGTTGACCTTCTCAATCCAGTCGTTTCCATCCTCAGAGGAGGCTGTATGAGCAGCAGATGTACGGCCGCTTTTTGATGCATGTGCGCTTTGTTTGTCTGAATTGTTACTTTGTTTATGACGAACAAAAAACAACACCAGCAAAAAAAGCACCAGCAAAAAAATAGTTAAAAGTTGATAGTTCAAGAACACCTCCCGGTCTTGTGCTGCAAACTGCATTTATTAACATCTGTTGCTTTACACGCAACTTCAACGTTATTCATTCCCCAAACGAATGATGATAACATGAATGCACTCATTTTTACATTAAAAACCCTACTCACATAAAGGACTTGATACCAATTTACAACTCGAACACACCGATGGATTCAACATGCGAGGTTTGTGCAAACATATTCATGATTCCCGCCGCCTTAAACTTATAGCCCTTATCAACCAAGACACCGGCATCTCGTGCAAATGTTGATGGATTGCATGAAACATATACTATCTTTTTGGGAAAAAACGGCTTATGTAGCGATTTGACAACAGCATAAGCCCCACTTCTCGGCGGATCCAGTAGCATCTTGTCAAATTGCCCCCATGACTCAACAGTCTTTTCATCGGTATCGAACAAGTCGGCAACAGAAAACGTCATATTCTCGGCACAATGATTTAGGTGGGCATTTTCCTTTGCCCTATCTACCAAATAATCAGCGCCTTCAATACCGACAACCGATGCGCCACTTTTTGCCAGCGGCAAACTGAAATTGCCCAAACCGCAAAACAGATCGGCAATCCGCTCCCCTTTTTGAGGATTTAAAAGCCTGACAGCCCTTGCCACCATCACTTCGTTCAGCTGCGCATTAATCTGCGTAAAATCACCGGGTTTGTAAGGCATTTCCACATCGAATTGAGCAAAAGTATAGTTCAGGGCAGGCACGTTCTCAGGGTAAAACGGCAAGGACTCGGCATGATCCTGCAGCCATATTTGCCATGCCTTTTCAGCACCTGACAATATCTTATCAAACCAATTACGCAATTCGCTTAATATTTGCCCAAACGGTTGATTTACGAAACGAATGTTGAGCACCGTCACATTTTTCCCGCAATAAAACTCAACAAATTTCACTTTTACACCATCATCATGCAGCTTTTGCAGCAAATTACGGACATCAGGCAATCTATCGGACACATGTTTAGGCAAAATATGGCAATGGCGGATATTGACGACATCATGGCTTTTTTTGGCCTGAAAACCGAGTTTCAGACGGCCTTGTTTATCCACCGAAACACTCAAACGCGCCCTATCGCGATAATACCAGGAGTAACCATATAAAGGAGGCAAAATTATCTCTGGCTTGACCTTACCTATCCGTTCCAACTGCTCTTCCAAAATCCGTTGCTTTAATGCAACTTGCGCTCCGAAAGAAACATATTGAAGCGAACAGCCGCCACATGTATCAAAATAGCAACATGCGGGCTCGACACGTTCGGAAGAAGCCTTCAAAACCTTTTCAACTTGAGCCTCTGCAAACTGCTTTTTCTCTTTATGAGTGGTAAACGTTACACGCTCCCTAGGCAGTGCACCGCCAATAAATACAGTCTTCCCATCGACTCTGGCAACACCCCTGCTCTCATAATCCAAAGAAAAAACTTCCGCCTCTTGATACTGTTCTTTCACACCCATACCGTTTCCGTCACTCAGCAGTTGCCCGACCGTTTGACTGTCTTCTAATACCGAAAGCGCATATTTTCTCACAAAAACACAGAGTTTCAGGTATCATGCGCCAAAAACTTTCATTTCAAACCCTACAAAAAAAGACGACATGAAAAAAATACTGTTCGGCCTGACAGCCGCCCTTTTAACTTCAGCCGCTGCTGCAAACACACTTATTCCAGACGTCTCCCCCGCCTCTTCCGGACAACACGTCGTTATCAATATTACGCAACAGCGTTTGTTCCTCTACGACAACGGTAAACTGAGCAAAATTTATCCTGTTGCCGTCGGCAAAGCCATGACCCAAACCAATCTGGGCGAACATAAAATCGGCGCAAAAGCCTACAACCCGGTTTGGCATATCCCTAAATCTATTCAAAAAGAACGCAATGACGGCGTAAAAAGCGTACCGGCCGGCCCAAACAATCCGCTGGGCCCGGTATTTGTCCGTCTTGGCGACCCTAAATTGAGCCTTGGCATTCACGGCACCAATGCCCCTGCCAGTGTACCCGGCGTCCGCAGCCATGGTTGCGTGCGCATGAAATCGCCTGATGCATTGGAATTCGCCAAAACCATCGCAACAGGTTCCCCTGCCTCCGTTATCTACCAAATGGCAAGCCTGAACGAAGATGCCAACCAAAACTTATGGCTGGCTGCCTATCGTGACCCATACGACAAGAAAAACCTTGATACGGCTACCCTGAAAAAAAGCATTGCCGCCTGGGCAAAAGCGCACGGTAAAACTATTCCTGCCGCGCGTGTGGATGCAATCCTGAAAGGACGCACCGGCGCAGCAAACTGTCTGACTTGCGCCAAAGGTGTAAAACTCAAATCTCCTTTGAAGTCTTTGGCATGGACCAGTGGCACGGATGCTTACAGCAAACCTAAAGTCATGCCGAAACCGGCTCCTGCTAAAGATGTGGTATTGCCTCAAGGCACTGAAATCGAAGTCGATGCTACCGACGATGCAAACAAGGTAGCGTCTGAACCGAAACAAAGCGTTCGTCCGACTCCGGTGAAACCGGTAAAACCTGCTATCAAACCGGCAACCACTCCGACTGATACTCCTGCTTCTGCACCTAAAGCCGCTTCCGAACCGGCTACTGCTCCTGCCTCTGCTCCTGTGAAAGATGCTCCGGCAAGCAGCGAACCGGCAGATTTGCTGTTCTAAGCAGAACAAAATACATAGCCAAAGGCCGTCTGAAATGAATTTTTCAGACGGCCTTTTCGTACAACTGGATATTGGAAATATATGCCCCTCTTAATTCAGACGGCCTTTTTACTTTCCAAATATTCCGACAAACCGCGCTCGCGCAAAATACAGCTTGGGCATTCATGACAACCACCAACCACGCCGTTATAACAGGTATGCGTATGCTCGCAAATATAATCCAACACACCCATTTCATCCGCCAATGCCCAAGTTTGCGCTTTGGTTAAATACATCAAGGGCGTGTGGATTTGAAAAGCGTAATCCATGGCCAGATTCAATGTAACATTCATCGACTTAACGAACACATCGCGGCAGTCAGGATAACCGGAAAAGTCAGTTTCGCACACGCCGGCAATGATATGGCGTATTCCCTGCCCTTTGGCGTAAATGGCGGCGTAAAGCAAAAACAAAGCATTGCGTCCATCTACAAATGTATTGGGCAGGCCGTCTGAAGCTGTTTCAATGGATGCCGTATCATCCATCAAGGCATTGTGTGTAATCTGTTGCATCAGGCTCAAATCGAGTACTGTCTGCTTCACGCCTAAATCTTGGGCAATCCAACGCGCGCGCTCCAATTCGATGGCGTGGCGTTGCCCATATTGAAAAGTGATGGCCTGCACATTTTCACGGCCATATGTTTGAATTGCCTGAATCAGGCAGGTTGTTGAATCCTGCCCGCCCGAAAAAATAACGAGGGCCTGCTGTTTTTCCATAGTAAATTCCTAGTTTTGTTAACGCGGGAGGTTTGCGAACCGCGTAATTCGAAGATTGACGGATTATAACGGATTTCGTCTATAATCACGGCACTTCATCGTCTTTTATATAGCATAATTATGAGTATCTACGCCCTGAAACCAAAATTTCAAAACCTGTTGCGTCCCATTGTTAAGCGACTGTATCAAAAAGGCATTACTGCCAATCAGGTTACCCTGTTTGCCTGCGTCGTTTCCATTTTGATCGGTTTGCTTTTAGCATTGTTTGCAGATATATCCACATTATTCTGGCTTTTGCCGATCTGGTTGTTCATCCGTATGGCGCTGAATGCGATGGACGGTATGCTGGCACGGGAGTTCGGCCAGCAATCGGCATTAGGCGGTTATTTGAATGAAATCACCGATATTGCCGCCGATGCTGCTTTGTATCTGCCTTTTGCCTTTATCGCGCCTTTCGGCGGCGTGCAAATTGCCCTGTTTATTTGGCTGGCGGCAATGACCGAGTTTTGCGGCGTTTTGGGACAAGTCCACGGCAACGGCCGTCGTTATGACGGGCCATTCGGCAAAAGCGACCGCGCATTCTTTATCGGCGCATTGGCAGTATGGTATGCAATCGCCGGCAGCTTCCATCCGACTTTCTATATCCTTATGTGGCTGGCCTGCGCGGCATTGGTTTATACCTGCTACAAACGTGTCATCAATGGCTTGAAGGCCGTCTGAAACTTGTCCACGTTCTTGGGTTAATCACCGTTGATTAGAGTATTCAAACCCATCAACCTGTTTTACTGAAAACAAAAAAGGCCGTCTGAAACCATAAAGTTTATGGTTTCAGACGGCCTTTTATTCAGTAGCCAAGATAACTTACTGTTTACCCAGTTGGCTGTAATCTACCAACATATACTTGGCAGTAATTTTCTGCGAAGCATTACCTTCGTCACCCATCAGAATCATTTGAGGCTTGCCGTTAACGATAATCGAATCGACGGCTTCAACGTTGGTGATGTGTTGCAGATTAGGCAGGGAGATTTTTTGCGGTTCATCGGTCGGATTACCGCTCCAAGTCCACAGTTGTGAGAATTTCTGTCCATTCTCATCCTTCACTTCATTGGCAATCACGTAGGTTTTCAACACAGGATCATAGTTGAGGGAACGGATACCGCCGCCATCAATATCAATCACCGCCACTTCATCAAACTCAGGTTTGGCATTGCGCTCAAACACATCTTTCGGATTGCTGATAAACGCAACAAAAGCCATGTTGTTGAACTCAGGATCACGGAACCCCAAAACAAGACGTTTTTTCACCGGATCAAACGCCATGCCCTCAATATTGATTTCGTCAAAAGAAACTTCTGCCTTGGTTCGCTCGCGAATCAAATCATGCAGCTTGTGATCGGTTTCCAAAACCTGCGTCAGATTGTCGTAGCTGGTCAGCCCCAACACGTTGCCGTCTTGGATTTTAAAGCGCATCAAGTGTTCGCGGTCAGGCGAGCGGTTGCCTTTACGGGTGCGCGAATGTGAAGTCAGCGCGTAGATAAAACCTTCCTCGTCGCGCGCCAAAGCCTCCAAGTCGCTGAGACGACGTTTGAAACCGGTAATCACGCGTGTATCCAATGCCTCGTCTTCCACAAACCTGCCGGTTTTATCAATGCTGATGATACTGAATGCATGGTTGGGTTCGTCTTCCGCAATCAGCAACTTACCATCCGGAAGCTGTTGTACGGCAGAAGGCTCAAATACGCCGTTAAACATATTGATACCCAGCGAACGCAGCTCTGCCGCGTTGTTGGCCGGAGGCATCAGCAATGACGGCAATGTTTTCACGCCGATAAACGCCACCAGTGAAGCCAGCAAGCCCCAGCGGAATACCGCGTAAGATAAGTTAATGTATTTGAACTGTTTATCCGCCAACAAACCAAGCCAGTAAAGATGGTCGCTCATCTTTTCATAGATTTGTTTACGGTCACCCATAATCTCCTGCATCATTTCCCAATATTGATCTTTTTGCAGCTTCACACGGTCTTCATAAATCAAAATATTGGGCTGGCTGCCGCCAAAAAAGCGCGTTTCGGTGCTGCTGAGGCGGGTTTTCAAATCCCGCAGTTTCGAACGGCCGCGGACAAAATCCTTCAACCATGTACGCGCCGCCTGCATTTTGCCGATACGTTCCGGCGAGGCAGAAAGCAATGCAAACACGATAGACGCGGCGGCAGTAATCATAAACGTACTGGCTGGAATCAAAAATTCGGGCGACGATGAAAAAATAAACGCACCCGAAATCATCAGAGCAGAAACAATAAAACCATTCAGCGAAATCATAATGTTCGCTTTGGTTGCCGCCAGCGCCAACAATTCCATCTCCGAGCGTACAGCGTTACGGAACATGGTTTCCACGCCCTTATTCGTACCCAACAGATCAGACGCATTCAAATCCTCAGCTTTATTTTTTTTCTTCTTCGCCTTATCTTTTTTACGTTTGGCCTTCTTCTCACTTTTTTCAGACGGCATCTCAGGATGTTCAACCACTTCCTGACCTTCTACTGCTTCCTGAATTTCTACCGCGTCAGCCACAACCTCAACTTCGTTTTCAACAACACCGTTTTGATTGTGATCCCAAAAATCAACATCCTGTTGGGATTCGGTAGCTGCACTATCGTTTAGAGGTTTTTCTTGGTCGCCCATCTGCTTCGGCCGACCATCTTCCTTCCAATCATTCAAACTCATATCATGACTCCCAACATCAAACACTTTGAATTAAATGGAAAATAAAAAGCATATTTAGTTCATTTATTTCAGATAATTTACATGCCATTTACATTCTTTAAATGCCTAAATAGCAAACTGTCGCAGGACCAAAAGCCCTGCGACAATCCACTTTATATCGAAATATTAATAATCGATGCGTTCTTTAATAATTTTCAAATCAGGGTAAGACAAAACAATGTCGTACTCACGACCATCTTTAAAAGCCTCGATATCCAATACAGGCTGGCCACGACGGCTATCGGCTTCAACATCGTGAACTTGATAGCCGCGTTGTTCCAAAATTTTTACGGCTTTAGCACGATTTTGCTCGAAGTTTTTATCGCTGTAGATTTTGTGTTCGATATAATCACTGGCACCGGCAGTAGCGGCAGACAAAGCAACGATGGCGGTCAATAAAAATTTTTTCATGTTTGATTTCCTTTTTAAATGTGTATTCGGGTTTCGATGGATGTATTAAAACATGACAAAATTAGCAGTTAATTAGTGCTTGGTTAAACGCAGTAAAGGCCGTCTGAAAACTGTTCAGACGGTCTTTAACCTTAATCATCAAATTTCAAACGTATTGCTCAAGTGTAAATCCGGAGGGTTAGAAACGATGAAAAGCCTGCAGCGAATATTCACCCAACAAATGGATAAATCATGAACAAATTTTGCGAAATTACCTTTTGCCAACAAATCGGCAGCAACAAACAACACAACCAAGATGCCCTTTTTAACGGCGAACAAGTGTTTCAATATAAACTCAAAACCGCTGAAACACGTCTTGAAACCCGTCCACACTTTATCATCGGGATAGCTGACGGCATTTCCAATAGCAACCATCCCGAAAAAGCCAGCAAATTAGCCATGCACCTATTAAGCCGTACAGCCAAACTCAGCCGTCAAACCATCAATCATATACAAGCCGCTTTATCTAAAGAGTTGGCGGAAGATTATTTTGGTTCCTCAACCACTTTTGTTGCCACAGAAATCGACCAAACCACCGGCAAAACCAAAATCATCAGCGTAGGCGACAGTCGCGCCTATTTGATTGATACACAAGGAAAATGGAAGCAACTGACCCAAGATCACTCGATACTCTCCGAATTGCTGGATGGTTTGTCGGATAAAAAAGAAGAAGAGTTCGCCACCATATATGGCGGCGTTTCTTCTTATCTAGCAGCGGATTATTCCGAATTCCAAGACAGAATGTGTCATATCGAACTTACGCTTAAAGCAGGAGAAAGCCTGCTGCTTTGTTCAGACGGCCTAAGTGATGCTCTTTCAGAAAAAATAAGAGAAAAAATTTGGCAACAATATGATAACGATAAGTCCCGTCTGACTGTGTTTCGTAAATTAATTGCAAAACAAAGAGTTTATGATGATATGTCGGTAGTAGTTTGTAAGGCTATCCAAACACCCTCTATCTAACCTTTTAACAATCACTGTCATCAGTTTTAAGTAAAATTTGAAACCATCTTTTACCATTTCTCTCCATCATTGCATTCGTCCGTCTATCGGATAGTCATTGCATTTATCCAATATGTCATGATACTGTTCAAAAAATATGACTATTAGGAGTTTCTCATGTCCGAACAGCAAAAATTCTTTTCTACCCAAGATGGGACTTCGCTTTTCTACCGCTATCGCCCTGCTGCTGATGGTTCTTCCGACAAAGCCATTGTGCTGTTCCATCGCGGGCATGAGCACTCCGGCCGGATGATGTTTGTGGCGGATGAGCTGGGTTTCAACGATTTTTCCTATTTCGCTTGGGACGCGCGCGGTCATGGTTACAGCCCCGGTGAACGCGGCGATAGTCCAAGTATCGGCACTTCGGTTTCAGACGTAGATGATTTTATCCGACACATTCAAAGCGAATACGGCATCAAACCTGAAAACATTTGCGTGATTGCGCAAAGTGTCGGAGCGGTATTGGTTTCTACTTGGTTGCACGATTACGCGCCGAAAATTCGTTGCGCCGTATTGGCTTCGCCTGCGTTCAAAGTCAAACTCTATGTTCCGTTTGCACGTACCGGTTTGAAAATTATGCAAAAATGGCGTGGCAATTTCTTTGTCAACAGCTACGTCAAAGCCCACTATCTGACCCACAATGTCGAACGTCAAAAAAGCTACGACAATGATCCGCTTATTGCCCGCGCTATTTCTGTGCGCATCCTGCTGGGTTTATATGAAGCGGCCGAACGCGTCGTTGCCGATGCACAAGCGATTACTACGCCTGTACAACTGTTGATTTCAGGCAGCGACTGGGTTGTTCATCACAAACCGCAACATGATTTCTACAATCGCTTAGGCAGCCATATTAAAGAACGCCATATCCTGCCCGGTTTCTACCACGACACCTTAGGCGAGCAAAACCGTGAAATCGCGTTTGTTGAAATGCGCCGTTTTATCCGCGAGCGTTTCAATCAGCCTTTGCAACAAGTCGATCTGACTCAAGCACACTTATTTGGAGACAGTCGTCGCGAAGCTGACGAACTGGCTACGCCTTTGCCTATTTGTACGCCTCGTAGCGCATTTTGGGCAACATATCGCGCCTCGCTCAAACTGGGTTCGCGCTGGAGTGAAGGTTTGAGAATCGGTCAAGAAACAGGTTTTGATTCGGGTAGCACGCTGGATTACGTCTACCGCAATCAACCGCAAGGCAGCAACGCTTTCGGTGTATGGGTGGACAAATACTATCTCAACGCCATCGGCTGGCGCGGCATCCGCCAACGCAAAGTTAATATCGGCAAAGCCATTCAGACGGCTTCAGCCAAACTGCGTGAAGCAGGCAAACCGGTACACGTTTTGGATATCGCGTCCGGTCATGGCCGCTATGTATTGGACGCACTGACTGCCGACACATTGCCTGATTCCGTACGCCTGCGTGATTACAGTCCGATTAATGTTGAAGCTGGCCGCAAGCTGATTGCAGAACGCGGCTTGCAAGACACGGTTACCTTTAACGAGGTCAATGCCTACGACCGCGCCAATTATCACGATTTACAGCCGCGCCCTACCCTAGGCATCGTCTCCGGCTTGCACGAATTGTTTGCCGACAATGATTTGATTTTGAACTCGCTCTACGGCTTCGGCGAAGCCATTGAAACCGGCGGCTACCTGATCTATACCGGCCAACCTTGGCATCCACAGCTCGAAATGATTGCCCGCGCCCTGACCAGCCACAAAGCAGGCAGCCCAAACTGGGTAATGCGCCGCCGCAGTCAACAGGAAATGGATCAGCTGGTTGAAAAGGCTGGTTTTGAAAAAATACATCAATGGATAGACGAAGACGGTATTTTCACCGTGAGTTTGGCAGTGAAGAAATAAAAAGAGCAGTTTATCAATTACCGTTGTTTCGCACACAGAAGAATTTTTTTGGATTTCTTCGTGTGCAAAATGGCGGTTGAAATATGCAAAAATTTTTAGTTTTGTCTGGCAATCGATAAAACAACGAAAGGTCGTCTGAAACTTTATGTCTGTTTTCAGACGGCCTCAATAAAGCTTAAACCGTTCATCTAAAATTAACAGCTAATACGAATAGGTCCGCAGTTTTTAAAGATAAAACAGTTACATATATCACTAATACCCTACCACATTTACGTGACGTTCAAATTTATAGCGATATTCAGTTTTTTACCATTGTCACATTATGATAAACAACATAGTCTGCAGGAGTACCAGTAGTAGATAAGAATTTCATCTAGTATGACTCCTAGCCATTCAAAGAAATTCTCGGGAAAAGTGATTACGCTTGTATAAATTTTAATAAATTGAAACTTCATAATGAAAAAACTACTTGCATTACTACTTGTTTCTACCTTTTCATCCGTCTGCTATGCCGATGCGGTTGACTGGACACTTTTGCTGCAATCTATGAAGAAGGGTTGTACGTTTGATTCTGAAGCCTTGCCTTATGGAAAGTCCGACATCGGCAAACTGCCTGCCAAATACCACGCATCCGTTGCCCGAAGCCACAGCAAGCAGACAGCGTCAGATGGTGAGGCATTCACTATTGAATTGAAAAATTCTGTTGCTTTTGGGCAGCCCTTATCAGCTTTGATCATTGAATCTAATGAAGGATACGGCTACGTCAAAATGAAATTTGCCCGAAATGCCGATGTATCTAAGCTTATCCCCTTATTCACAATACCAACCAATAAACAACGCGGTATGTTGGCCGTCGGCATGGCGAAGAATTTTTGTGCCAAAGATGCAAATGGGACGTTGACTGAATACCAATCTTCACAGCATCACTGGCGAGCCGTTTCAACAGATGGTCCGTGGCAGGAATTCCGCTACCATCCAAAAGAAAACGCTTTATCCTGCCTTCGCTCCGATCAATACGGCGATGAATTGAGATGTCCAAAATAAGTCCATGAAACCCACCCTCAAAACCTCCCTGCTCAAGCTGATTTTAGTCGGTATCCTGTTTTACACCAGCTACGGCCTATCCAATCATTATGCGGCATCGCTGGACTATGTGCCTGAAATCGCTTTTGCATGGGAGAGCAATATTCCGTTTTGGGCATGGACGATTGTGCCTTATTGGTCGCTGAACCTGATGTATGCCGCGGCATTTTTTCTTTGCCGTGATACACATGAACAAAACCGATATGTTGCGCACCTTGTAGCCGCCCAACTGATTGCGACTGCTTGCTTTGTGCTGTTTCCGCTGCGTTTCGGATGGCCCAAACCGCCCGCCGATGGGCTGTCAGGCTGGCTGTTTGATTCATTGGCTGCATTTGATTTGCCGTACAACCAAGCGCCATCTTTGCATATCGCGCTGGCGATTATCGTAGGTGCATTTTATTGGACGCGCTTTCCAAAAATCCGCCTGCCGCTTTTCTTATGGCAAAGCCTGATTGCCTTGTCGGTACTGACGACTTATCAACATCATTTTATTGACGTGCCGACCGGAGCATTGCTTGGCTGGCTGGTATTGTGGGCTTTCCCGCGTCAGATAACTTCGCCGTTAAGACTGGGCTCAAATGATGTACGCTCAAGAAAGATTGCGCTTCTGTATTTGCTTGGTGCGTGTTTGACTGCGTTACCTGCGCTGCTGGGTAGTGTGTGGCTGTGGTTGATATGGATTAGCGTGTCTTTACTGATGGTGGCTTTTGCCTATTTGACTGGAAATGCGGCCTTCTTCCAAAAACAGGCTAACGGTAAATTATCGGCGGCAGCGACGGTTTTGCTGTTGCCTTATCTGGTGGGCGTACGGCTAAACATGGCGTATTGGTTACGCGGTAAGGTGAAAACGGCACCAGTCCGCAATGATGTATGGATTGGCAGCGTTTTGGGGATTTCAAACCATTTGCCTGCCGTATTGGATATATGCGCCGAATATCCCTGCCGTAGCTATCCAAGAGAATATCGCGTCCTGCCTTTACTGGATATGGTAACGCCGTCTGAAAACGATTTGGTTCAGACGGCCTTGATATTGGAAACCTTACGCCAAAAACACGGTAAAGTGCTGGTATGCTGCGCTTTAGGTTATGGAAGAAGTGCCGCAGTGGTGCTGACGTGGCTGCTGGTCTATGGTGACTGCAAAAACTTGGAGCAAGCGAAGACCGAACTCAAACAGGCTCGGCCGCAAATAGTACTATCGCCGGCCACCGCCCAAGCAGTCGAAGCTGCAGCAAACCGTTTAAAACAAGGATAATGATGGACAACACAACCAATAGCCGTATTACTGCCCACCTGCTCTCTACCGCACATTATGTTGCCGCCTGCAATGCCTTGCTGCTCGCCTTGTCGGCAAAATATGGCGGCGCATGGTTTGTAGTGCAACTTGTCTTGGCAGCAGTTTTGCTGTACTGCCATATCCGCATTCACTTCGACCGTTGCGTGTTCCAAGACTTTGCCGACAACCACTACGCTCCTGAAGACTTCGACCACGCCTTACAGCAAAACGGTTTGCGTCAAACTTCAGGCAGCCGTACTTTGACCCAACGGATAAACGGCGCACTTTCCTTATGGCGCAAAAGCTTATACCTGACCGCCGCACAATTTTTAATTTTGCTTATCCAAAGCATTTGATTATTTTTGCTGATTTACCCAAACCAAATCTAGAGCGGTATCTCATTTCAAAAGGCAGAAACAATGAAAAACTTCCTCAAAAAACAACTTGCCTGGCTGACCGACCAAGCCTTATGTCTGTCGGTCTCTTTTCTTACGGGCGTACGCCCTAAAAGCCCGCGCGAGCTGACATTCAATCAGCACCAAAAAGTCTATTACGCCAATCACGGCAGCCATGGCGATTTTGTATTGGTGTGGATTTCTCTGCCCCGCCGCTGGCGCTTGTCCACGCGCCCTGTAGCCGGTTCGGATTACTGGCTGACGAGCAAACTCAAACGCTTCATCATTCAAAATGTTTTCAATGCCTTACTGATTCCGCGCCATAGCGATAATCCGCAAGCGATTACCGAACAGATGAAAGACGCGCTGAACGCAGGCGACTCTTTGATTATTTTCCCTGAAGGCACGCGCAACACTGACGATAACACCATCCTGCTGCCGTTCAAGTCCGGCATTTATCATCTGGCAAAAAGCAAACCCAATACCGAATTTGTGCCGATTTGGATCGACAACATCAGCCGCGTACTGCCCAAAGGCAAAATCCTGCCTATCCCGCTTTTGTGTGAAGTCCATATCGGACAGCCGCTTACTTTGCAGGAAAACGAAGACAAAGACAGCTTTTTGACACGTAGCCGTGAAGCGCTGCTGGCACTCAGGCCGTCTGAAAACGACCGCAGCGAGCTTCGCCAAAATGAACCTGAAGTTCAGCAAAACAAAGGAGGACAAGCATGAGCCTTTCTACGACTTCCCAACAAATCATTGTCGAACAAGCCGCCGCTCATCTGACTCCGCAAGCCAGCTATATTTTTGTCGGCGTATTTGCCGTATTGTGTTTTGCCAGCATCATCGGACAATGGCTCAAGCGCAAAAATGGCGCAGATAATGCCACCATTGCCAACCTCAACGCCCGTATTTACGCATGGTGGCTGATGACGCTGGTGTTGCTGGGCGCGTTTTGGTTCGGCAAAATCGGGACGGTTATACTGTTCTTCCTGATTTCATTTGCCGCACTGCGCGAATTTATGACCCTCGTCTATCGCCGCCGCAGCGACTATTACAGCATGGTGGTCTGCTTTTACCTGCTGCTGCCGGTGCAATACTATTTCGTCTATGACGGCTGGTACGGCATGTTCAGTATTTTTATTCCAGTTTACGGCTTTTTGATACTGCCGATTATTGCCAGCCTCAGCGGCCAAACCGCGCATTTTTTAGAACGCGCCGCCAAAACACAATGGATGGCGATGATTTGCATCTTCTGCCTGTCTCATGTTCCGGCGCTGATGTTTCTAGACTTGGACGGCTTCGATAACGGTAACAATATCCTGTTGCTGATCTTCCTGATTGGGGTGGTACAAGTATCGGATGTGTTGCAATACGTTTGGGGCAAACTGATTGGCGGTGCAAAAATCATGCCTTCGCTTTCCCCGTCCAAAACCATTTCCGGTACAGTCGGCGGTATTTTATCAGCCACAGCCATTGCCGCTCTGATGGCGCCGATTACGCCGTTCTCCCACAGCCAAGCAGCCGCTATCGGCTTTATTGTCTGCCTGATGGGTTTCTTTGGCGGCCTGGTTATGTCTGCCATCAAACGCGATTACGGTGTCAAAGACTGGGGCAATATGATACGCGGCCACGGAGGTATGCTTGACCGTGTGGATTCGATTTGTTTTGCTGCACCCGTGTTTTTCCACATCACCCGTTATTTTTGGAACGGCTAAACTTCAGGCCGTCTGAAAGCTGTTTTTCAGACGGCCTTGAATGTCTAAAACTGCAGCCCTGCCAATCCGTTATACAATACGCAACCATTATTACTACATACACACAACATGAATAAACCCTCTCCAATCTTTCCCATTTTTCTTGCTGCAATTATCTTCACCCTCATTGTTTGGTCAGGTATCAATCCCCATGACCGCGCAGTCTGGTACGCCGAAATCATCCCCGTAGCATCCGTATTCTTCCTTCTTGTTGCTACCTACCGCATTTTCCGCTTCAGCAACTTGGCCTACTTATTCATGAGTTTTTGGCTGATTATGCATTCCATCGGTGCATACTACACTTTTGCAGATGTACCGTTTGAATCCATCAACCACTTTGTCGAACCGATTTTGGGCGAAAACCGCAATCATTACGACCGTATTGCCCATTACATCATCGGCTTTTATGCCTATCCGATGGCCGAATGGCTGCTGCGCCGCAAGCTGTGTAATCTGCCGCTGGCTTTGTTTTTCGGCCTGTTCTTCATTATGAGCGTGGCTGCCGCCTATGAAATCATCGAATGGCAATATGCCGTTATCGACGGCGGAGAGGCCGGACTGGAGTTCTTGGGTTCTCAAGGCGATATTTGGGACGCGCAAAAAGACATGCTTGCCGATACTTTGGGCGCGTTAACCTCGCTGTTTATTTTTGTGTTTACCCGACCCGATAAGCGTTTGGGCCTCTCTTAAATATATCCCTTTAAAGCGAAAGGCCGTCTGAAACCAGATTTTCAGACGGCCTTTTTTCATTTTTCTATCGCCATTATTGTAAAAATTAATAAATGCGATAGTTAAAAACATAAGCCGATTTTGAAACAAAATTCGTCATCAAAATTTTTAAGCACATGAAATATATAAAAAACAACGTCTGTTAAGATTTTGTAAACAATATGCCTACGTCAATCTGAATTTTTCGATTTGATTTAAATCAGCATATCTTGTGCCATTAATCCATAAAATATCCGGAATTCTACAAAATATTGATTAACCCGATAGAGGTTATCATCAAGACGAGGAACACAAAATGCAGAAAATTCCAGAATTGGTCTGCCCCGCCGGCAATCTGCCTGCACTGAAAACCGCTGTGGACAACGGTGCGGACACGGTTTACATGGGTTTGAAAGATGCGACCAATGCACGAAACTTTCCGGGACTGAATTTCGATATGAAATCTGCGCGGGAAGGCGTAGCTTACGCCCATGCGCGCGGGCGCAATGTACTGATGGCCATCAATACGTTCGCACAAGCCGGTCAAGTGGAGCGTTGGCACGCTGCTGTGGATACGGCGGCGGATTTGGGTGCCGATGCGATTATTGTTGCCGACCCCGCCATTATGGCGTATGCGGCAGACAAACATCCGAATTTACGCCTGCATATGTCAGTACAAGGCTCGGCCACCAATTACGAAGCCATCAATATGATGAAAGAGCTGTTCGGCATCCGTCGTGCCGTTTTGCCGCGCGTGCTGACCATCGATCAGGTCAAACATGTAATTGACAATACTGATGTGGAAATTGAAGTCTTTGGCTTCGGCAGTTTGTGTGTGATGGTGGAAGGCCGTTGCATCTTGTCGAGCTATGCAACAGGCGAATCGCCCAATATGCAAGGTGTCTGCTCTCCGGCAAAATCCGTCCGCTGGGAACAACTGCCCGACCGCATGAACGTACGTCTAAACCAGGTATTGATAGACCAATACAAACCCAATGAACCGGCAGGTTATCCAACCTTGTGCAAAGGCCGCTTTGAAGTCAATGATGAAACCTACTATGCTTTGGAAGAACCGACCAGCCTGAATGTTTTGGAAATGTTGCCCGAACTCATCAAAATCGGTGTGTCCGCCATCAAAATCGAGGGACGCCAACGCAGTCCGATGTATACGGCACAAGTAACCAAATCCCTGCGCCAAGCACTGGATGCAGCCGCAGCCGACCCGTCGCATTTCAAAGTCAATCCGTCCTGGAACAATGCCTTGAGCAAAGTTTCGGAAGGTCATCAGACAACTTTGGGTGCATACAACCGCCCATGGAAATAAGGGGAAGAAAATGAATTCATTGAAATTGTCGCTGGGCCCTATTTTATTTTTCTGGCAAAAAGAAGCACTGCTGGAATTTTACGTTTCCATGCTGGATACGCCGTTGGACACTGTTTATTTGGGTGAAGTAGTCTGCTCACGCCGTCAGAAAATGCGCTTTGCCGACTGGTTCGGACTGGCTGAAGACTTGGCGGAAAGCGGTAAGGAGATTATTCTTTCTTCACAAGTCCTGCTCGAAAGCGAATCCGATCTGAAACGCCTGCGCAAAATTACGGAGCAGGGAAAGTTTAAAGTTGAAGCCAACGACATGGGTGCGGTCAAATTGGCACGCGAACACGGCATCCCGTTTGTTGCCGGCGCAAGCCTGAATATCTACAACGAAACTACTTTGGACGTATTCCGAAAATTAGGGGCATTCCGCTGGATTGCACCGTCCGAGCTGAGCCGCGATAAGGTTGCCGAAATCATCAAGGCTTCAGACGGCATTGAAACCGAACTCTTCGCTTGGGGCAAAATGCCACTTGCCTATTCATCACGTTGCTTTACCGCCCGCCATTACAATTTGAATAAAGACAGTTGCGAGTTCCGCTGCCTCGACCACGAGCACGGTATGGCCATGAATACGCGCGAAGGCCAGCCGTTTCTCACCATAAACGGCATCCAAACCATGTCTTACGGCTGCCAAAACCTACTGCCCCACCATGAAGACTTAAATAAAATCGGCGTGAATATGCTCAGACTGTCGCCACAAATGCACGGCATGGCTGAAATTATCCAAATTCACCGCGATGTATTGGACGGAAAAGCCACATGGGAAGATGTCCGCCCCGAGTTGGAACGACTGACTACCGGAACACTGGTTGACGGCTATTGGCGCAGTCAGCCCGGTATTGAAACCGTGAAGGAGGCATATTATGGCGCTGCCTGAAATCATATTACCCAAATGGATGACAAAAATCGGTACCAAACTTCCCGGCAAACCTCCACGCTTTGTTTTGGTCTCCGTATTGAATACCATGCTGAAAAAAGGTTTACTGCCTGCCGATATGGAACTTTTTGTCGGAAGAAAATTCGAAATCGAAGTTTTGGATGCCGGTATCAAAGTACGGTTTAGTGCCGATACGGAAAAATTCCTGGACGACAACTTCAGCGGCGCCCCCGATCTGAGGCTGGCGGCCAACGGTATAGACTTCATGCGCATGATGATGCGCGAGGAAGATCCCGATACCTTATTTTTCAACCGTAAATTGCAAATCGAAGGCGATACGGAACTGGGGCTAATTACCAAAAACTTACTCGACAGCGTCGAGTGGCCTTTCAGCGAATGGTTCCTGAAACGCAGTACGTCCACTTTGGATTGATTAATTTTGGTTGAACCAAGAACAAAGGTCGTCTGAATGTTTCAGACGGCCTTATATATTTTGCCTCTTTGATATGTCTTTTCTTATTGGTTTTATCAAATATAAAAAAGCGTACCTTGTTAGGTACGCTTTTTTCAATCCGACTCAAAATTAGAATTTTGCACCGGACTCATTTGCCATAAAGTCTACAGCCGCTTTAACCTCATCGTCACTCAAGCTGCTGTTGCCGCCTTTGGCAGGCATTGAATTAAAACCTTCAAGCGCGTGTTTGTGCAAAGTGTCTTTACCTTGCTTAATTCGAGGAGCCCAGTCGTCTTTTTTACCGACAACAGGTGCGCCCGGAATCATACCGCCATGACATGTTTTACAGTTGGCTTCAAAAACAGCTTTGCCGTCTACCTTAACCGGAGCCGCTTCTGCTTTTTCAGCAGGTTTGGCTTCAGCAGCCGGAGCAGCTTTAGCATCTGAAGCAGCTTTATCGGCAGCAGGAGCCGAAGCGGCTGCCGGAGCAGAAGCATCGGCAGGTTGAGCTGCCGGAGCAGGCTCGGCTTTTTTAGCAGGAGCTTTTTTACCGTCTTTGTTGGACAAACCCCAAACATAGGCGGTCATGATGTGCAGCTTGTCTTTATCAAGGAAGTGACCCCAAGCAGGCATTTGGCTGCTGCGGCCGTTGGTAATGGTTTCGGTAATCGCTTTTTGAGTACCGCCCCACAACCATACATCGTCGGTCAGATTTGGGCCGAGGCCTTGGATACCTTGACCTTTGTCGCCGTGACAAGTGAAACAGTTGGCAGGTGGGCCGCTAAACAGGACTTTACCGCGTTCGGCGCGTTCCTCATCGTATTGGCCTTTAGGTTTAGAAAGGGACATCACATAATGTGTTACGTTTTTCACGCCTTCTTCACCCAAAGCAGGACCCCAGGCCGGCATAGAGGCAGTACGGCCTTTTTCGATGGTTTCCTGAATCTTTTCAGGTTCGCCGCCCCACAACCAATCGTCGTCGGTCAAATTCGGGAAGCCTTTTGAGCCTTTGGCATCTGAGCCGTGACATTGGATACAGTAGGTATTGAAAAGGTTTTGTGCAATAGCACGGGCTTCAGGATCTTTAGCCACTTTCTCAATCGGCATATTGGAAAATTTAGCATACACTTTACCGTATTGCTGATTGGCTTTGGCAACTTCTTCTTCATATTGACCATGGCTGCTCCAGCCCCACAGGCCTTTGTAATCGCCGATACCTGGATACATAATCAGGTAGCCGACGCCAAACAGCCATGTGCAGACATAAAGCCAAAACCACCAACGTGGCAGAGGGTTGTTGTACTCCGAAATACCGTCCCACTCATGGCCTGTGGTTTTTACTTCTTCGCCTTTTTTAGGGCGTTTCACAACGTTTTGCGAAAGCAGAAGCCAAGCCAGGCCGATGAAGCTGAGCACGACGATAACGGCAATATATATACTCCAGAAACTACTGGTAAATTGGGATGTTGTGTTCATTATTTTGCTCCGTGATCACGGACTGACTGAGCTTGATCGTCCTTTTCAGACGGCCTTTGTTCGTCATTATCGAAAATACTGCTGGCAGCATCGTCATAGTTTTTCTTATTGCGTCTATTGAACACAATATAGAGGACTAAAATAAAGCTGATGAATACCCAAACAGTAAAGAGCGAGCGAGCCCAGTTAGCGTCCATGATGTTACCTTACGTTTTTCAATGCCAAGCCCAAGCCTTGCAGGTAGGCGATAACAGCGTCCAGCTCTGATTTGTTGGCCAGCATTTCAGGTGCTTTGGCAATTTCTTCATCGCTGTAAGGTGTACCCACTTTACGCAGGGCTTTCATATGCGCCACAGTTGCCTCGGCATCGACTTTATTGCGTGCGAGCCATGGGAATGCAGGCATATTGGACTCCGGCACAACGTCGCGCGGGTTCAGCAGGTGGATGCGGTGCCATTCATCGGAATAACGGCCGCCGACACGAGCCAAATCCGGACCGGTACGTTTAGAACCCCATTGGAACGGATGGTCATAAACAGACTCACCGGCAACAGAGTAATGACCGTAACGTTCAGTTTCTGCACGGAATGGACGAATCATTTGAGAGTGGCAGTTGTAGCAGCCTTCGCGCACATAAATATCGCGACCGGCCACTTGCAGGGCGTTATATGGTTTCACGCCGGGTGCAGGTTCGGTAACTGCCTTGGTGAAGAACAGCGGAACAGCCTCGATCAGAAGGCCGACGCTGACTACAAGCAGGGTGAATACAATCAGTACACCGACTTTTTCTTCAGCTAATTGTTGTAATTTCATTTTGGTAGCCTATCTTTCTTGTCATTAGTGGTGTTGAGTTTGAGAAACCGCAGGAATCTCAGCATCAACTGCTTTACCACTGATAGCAGTACGGTAAACGTTATATGCCATGATGCACATACCGCTCAGGTACAGAAGACCGCCGGTGAAACGAATCATGTAGTAAGGCATGGTACGTTTTACGGATTCAACGAAGGAATAAGTCAGCGTGCCGTCGTCATTCAGAGAACCCCACATCAGACCTTGCATTACGCCGGCAATCCACATTGCAGCGATATACAGAACCACGCCGATGGTCGCGATCCAGAAATGCGCCTCAACCAATTTGGTGCTGTACATTTCATTTTTGCCGAACAAGCGGGGAATCATATAGTAAACGGAACCGATGGTTACAAAGCCTACCCAGCCCAATGCGCCGGCGTGAACGTGTGCAACAGTCCAGTCGGTATAGTGGCTCAGAGCGTTAACGGTTTTGATAGACATCATCGGGCCTTCGAAGGTAGACATACCGTAGAAAGACAGAGAAACGATCAAGAATTTCAAAATCGGGTCGGTACGCAGTTTGTCCCATGCGCCGGACAGAGTCATGATACCGTTGATCATACCGCCCCAAGAAGGCGCAAACAGGATCAAAGACAATACCATACCCAAAGATTGAGTCCAGTCAGGCAATGCAGTGTAGTGCAAGTGGTGAGAACCAGCCCACATATAAGTGAAAATCAAAGCCCAGAAGTGGACGACGGACAAGCGGTAAGAGTAAATCGGACGGCCTGCTTGTTTAGGGACGAAATAGTACATCATACCCAAGAAGCCGGCTGTCAGGAAAAAGCCCACCGCATTGTGGCCGTACCACCATTGAACCATCGCATCAATCGCACCTGCGTAAACCGGGTAAGATTTCATCAACCCGGCAGGGATGCTGATATTATTGACGATGTGCAACAGCGCAACGGCCAAGATAAAGCCGCCGTAGAACCAGTTGGCAACGTAAATATGTTTGATTTTACGTTTGGCAATCGTACCGAAGAATACGATGGCGTAGGCAACCCACACCAGCGTAATCAAAATGTCGATAGGCCATTCCAACTCAGCGTATTCTTTACCTTGGGTGTAACCCATAGGTAAGCTGATGACCGCAGCCACGATGACAGCCTGCCAACCCCAGAAGGTAAATGCAGGCAGCCAACCACCAAACAGACGGGTATTACATGTACGTTGAACAACGTAGTATGATGTACCGATCAAACCGCAACCGCCGAATGCAAAAATAACCGCATTGGTGTGCAGAGGACGCAGGCGGCCGAAGTGGAACCAAGGTCCGATATTGGATAAATCGAGGGCAGGAGCAAAAAGCTGGGCAGCGACGATAACGCCGACCAACATGCCCACAATACCCCAAACTACAGTCATGATGGCGAACTGGCGCACCACTTTGTAGTTATAAGTTTGTGTGTCCATGGAAGTCTCCATAAATTATGGGTATAAAAAATTTTTATCTCACCCCAACCCCTGCATTTACGAAAAGCGCAATACGGCCAAGGCTCAAATTTTTCTAAATTTAACATAGACACCACAACATGCCAAGCAAAATTACATTCCATATTGCATAAAATATTTAGCAAGACATAAATTCATTTCTTTTATAATCAATAAATTATTAAAACATACGCATTAAATCGGACAGGGTATTTTTTCAAGCCCCCTTTTTCATACAGTTTTATTGATATAGATTAAGCCTTCCCTTTAAAACCCCTTCTTCTTAATAAACTTTAGCAAATTAACTAATAGCTATGATTAATTACGAAATTACTCCCAACTTTCTGTCTCATGAATGGCACATCACCTTATCATTCACTCAAACCAATGATTCAGAAACAGAAATCAGCTTACCCAACTGGGTTCCCGGCAGCTACCTCATCCGTGACTTTGCCCGCCACATCACACACATCAGCGCGCGCTGCAACGGCAAAGCCCAGCCACTGACACAAACCAGCAAAAACCATTGGCAAACCCCTGCCCTCAGTGGAGCGTGGGAAATTTACTACACTGTTTACGCATTCGACTTATCCGTTCGCGGCTCGTTCCTCAGCACCGAGCGCGGCTTTTTCGACGGCGCGTGTCTATTCTTAAAAGTCCACGGACAAGAACAACAACCACACCAAGTCGAATTTTCCACCCTGCCGCACACATGGCAGATAGCCACCACCCTGCCCCAAACCTCGGCGACCACTTTTCAGACGGCCTCATACGCCGAGCTTATCGACCACCCGGTTGAAACAGGCATCATCGAATTTCTCGAATTTGAAGCACAAGGCATTCCCCACCGTATTGCATTAAGCGGCATCTATCCCGATTTTGACCGCGCCCGCTTCCTCGCCGATATTCAAAAAATCTGCGAAACCGAGTTGGCGATGTTCCCCTCCCCTGCCCCGTTTACCGAATACCTTTTCTTACTACATCTAGGCGACAACCTCTACGGCGGGCTGGAACACATCAGCAGCACCGCCCTACTCGCCGACCGCCACAGCCTGCCACCCTATAATATGGGCGAGGCCGACAAAGTCTATACCGAACTGCTCGGCCTCTTTTCCCACGAATACTTCCACGCATGGAACGTCAAATCCATCAAACCGGCCGTATTCGCACCTTACAACCTCGACCAAGAAAACTACACCGAGCAACTTTGGGCATTTGAAGGCATTACGTCCTATTACGACGACCTCTTTCTTGCCAGAAGCAAAACCATCAGCCCCGAAGCCTACCTTACCCTGCTTGCACAAAGCATCACACGCGTCCAGCAGACGCAAGGCCGTCTGAAACAAACACTTGCCCAATCCAGTTTCAGCGCATGGGACAAGTTCTACAAACAAGACGAAAACAGCCCCAACGCCATCGTCAGCTATTATCAAAAAGGCGCACTGGCCGCACTTTGCCTCGACCTTATCATCCGTGAAAAAAGCCAAGGCAAATACACCCTCGACAGCGTGATGCAGCAACACTATCGCGACTGGTGCAACACCCATCAAGGCATACCTGAAAAACACTGGCAAACCCGTTGCCAAGAAATAACCGGTTTAGATTTAGAAACCTTCTTTCAGACGGCCTTATACAGCACCGAAGACCTTCCGCTTGCAGAATGCCTGCAAAGCGTAGGTGTCAAACTCGACTTTATCCCCCTACCCCGCCAACACGGAGGAGCATTTGCAAGCGAACCCCAATCGGTTGCTCCAGCCAACGATTTGGGTGCACGTTTTAAACAAAACAGCGACCATGCCGTCCTGACTCATGTATTTAATGGCGGCAGTGCAGAAAATGCCGGACTCTGCCCGCAAGACAAAATCATCGCCTTGGGCGGCTACGCCTGCAACGACCTTGCAGCACAGTGGGACAAACTGCCTATCGGTACGCGCACCACCATCCATTTCTTCCGCCAAGGCCTGTTGCGCGAGACCAGCATCACCGTCCAAGCAGCAGAAGCCAATACCGCCCTGCTGCACATTACCGATCGCCAAAAACTCGAAAACTGGTTGTACAATCATTAAATAAAACTTCAAACGGCCTGCTAATTCACAGACCGTCTGAAATCAACATATCCATTTAATATAAAGAAAGGAAAAACTATGCCCATCCGTAAACTGACCGACTCCCTCTATATCGCCCCCCAATTGACCGAAGCCGATGTCCAAGAAGCCGTACGTCTCGGCATCCAAACCGTCATCTGCAACCGCCCGGACGGCGAAGAAGAAAACCAACCGGTTTTTGCAGAAGTACAAAACTGGTTTAAAGAGGCCGGCATCAACCAATTCTCACACCAGCCCGTTGTCGCGCCTCAAATCAACGCAGCCGATGTCGCAGCCTTTCAAAATCTGTTGCAACAATCTCCGACTCCTATCCTTGCCTTTTGCCGTACCGGCACCCGTTGCTCCCTGCTTTGGGGTTATCATCAAGTGCAACACGGCGCATCCGTAGCCGAAGTGGTTGCCGCAGCCGAACAGGCAGGCGTTAACCTCAGCAACTTTGAAGCCCGCCTGCAAGAAGCCAAAGATAAAGGTTTGGCTTAATACCTAATTTATATATTAACTAGTAGCCCTTAAGGCCATCAGGCCGTCTGAAACCGATTATTCAGACGGCCTGATGGCCTTAGCTTATTTTTAATTTATTTCCACTATCTTGAAGATATATTTTCTAAATTAAAACAGAATTGACCTGTGTCAATACCCCAATCCTATTTTCATTTATAATGCCTTCCAATGATTCAGGGCCATGCCCGAATCCTCCAGTTTCCTCGATAAGAGCCAGCTCTCTTATTAAATGATTTTTCTTTCCTCTTGATGTGTGTGTGTTTGGGTGTGGCTGAGTGCCACCCCCTTTTTTTATACCTACCCTCTTGAAGGCCGTCTGAAACTTTCAGACGGCCTTTCCTTTCCCCTAGCAAAAATAGTATAAAATCCCCTTATCGTTCAAACCACAAACCCAAAACACCATGGTCAACAAACTCACTCCCCCTCCCAGCCTGCCCGATCCGCAAGACCTCCGCGCCGTTATCGCCTACAACATGCGCCTCTACCGCGTCAACCACGGCTGGTCGCAAGAAGAACTCGCACGCCAATGCGGACTCGACCGCACCTACGTCTCCGCCGTCGAGCGCAAACGCTGGAACATCGCCCTTTCCAACATCGAAAAAATCGCATCCGCACTCAAAATCGCCCCTTACAAACTTCTCCTTCCACCGCAAGAAATGCTCCGTCAAATGACCGAGCCTGCCGACACCCAAGCCTAATTCACAACCAGATACCATCATGACCGCCGCCCAACAAGCCATCCAAACCTACCGGCAGCAAAAAGCCGCAGCAGAAGCCGCCTACCGCCAAAACAACCGCCCTACCGCTTACTTCCGCGACCATATCGCCGCTGCCGAAACCCTGCTACAAACCCTCTGGCAAATCCACTTTCCCGACAGCAACGACATCAGTCTGATTGCCATCGGCGGCTTTGGGCGTTGCGAACTCTATCCTCATTCCGACTGGGACTTAGCGATTATTTCCACCGCACCATTTTCAGACGGCCTGCAACAGCAAACCGCCCAATTTATCCAAACCCTTTGGGACGCACGCCTCAATCCCGCCATCAAAAGCGGCAGCATAGAAGAAATCCTCCAAAGCACCCAAAACGACATTACCGGCGAAACCGCCTTTCTTGAAGCACGCCATCTACAAGGCAATCCCAACCTTACCGCCCAACTTCTAAACAAACTCAACACACGCCGCGACACAGCCGCCTTCATCGAAGCCAAACTCCTCGAAATGGAGCAACGCCACACCAAATCCCAAGGCACAGGCGCACAACTCGAACCCAACATTAAAACCTGTCCCGGCGGCCTACGCGACATCCACACCCTGATTTGGACAGCCAAAGCACAAGGCATAGACAGCAACCCCACCGCCCTCGTTACCGCCGGCGTCCTCACACGCACCGAAGCCGGCATGCTGGCCCACGGCTACCGCCGCCTCGCCAACATCCGCATTCACCTCCACCTTAGCGCCGACCGCCCCGAAGACAGGCTGCTTTTCGACTACCAGTCCCAAGTCGCCGAAAGCTTAGGTTATACCCAACCCGACATCCGCGGCAGAAGCGAAGCCCTGATGCACACCTTCTACCGCGCCACCAAAGCCATCAAACAACTCAACGGCATCCTCATTCCGATTCTCAAAAACCATCAAACCCCCGGCCGCCTCCAGCACATCCACCCCATCGACAGCCACTACAAACGCATCGGCCACCAAATCGCTGCCAACGACCTTGCCCTGTTCGAGCAAAACCCCGAACACATCTTCACCATCATCCAAACCATGCAGGAGCAAAACATCACCACCATCGAGCCGCAAACCCTGCGCGCATGGTGGGCGGCCACACGAAAAATCAACGCCCGTTTCACCCAAAATCCAGAAAACCGCCGCCGCTTCATCCAATTCTTCAAACACGGCACCGGCCTCACCCAAACCCTCCGTTTTCTCAACCTCTACGGCGTATTGGGCCGCTATCTCCCCGCATGGGAAAAAATCACCGGCCTGCTCCAACACGACCTCTTCCATATTTACCCCGTAGACGACCACATCCTGACCGTCGTCCGCAATATGCGCCGTCTCGCCATCGAAACCCACAGCCACGAAATGCCCGAGGCCAGCGCCATCATGCAGGCCTACCCACGACCGCACATCCTCTACACCGCCGCTCTGTTGCACGACATCGCCAAAGGCCGCGGCGGCGATCACGCCAAAGAAGGCATCAAAGACGCCCAACAATTCGCCGCCGACCACTACTACACCGACGAAGAAAGCCACCTCCTCGCATGGCTGGTTGAAAACCACCTACTCATGTCCACCGTTGCCCAAAAAGAAGACATCCAAGACCCGCACGTCCTCCAAGCCTTCTGCCGCCGTATTCCCACACGCGAATACCTCGACGCACTCTACCTGCTTACCATTGCCGACATCCGCGGCACCAACCCAAAACTTTGGAACACATGGCGCGCCAGCCTGCTCCAAACCCTCTACCACAGCACCGCCGCCGTTTTAAACAGCAAAAACCACGATCCCGAACGCCTCCCCAACCGACGCGAACAAGCCGCGGCCGACCAACTCACGCGCGCAGCCGTTCCCCTCAAAAATCAACAAAAACTCCGCCGCATCCTCGGCAGCGCATACTACGTCCGCCATCAAACGCGGGAAATCCTCTGGCACACCGCAAACCTCGCCTACGACACCCAAAGTCCGGCCGTCCGCAGCCGCATCCTCCCCCAAAGCAACAGCCTTCAAGTCATGGTCTTCATGCCCAACGGCGACCGCCTCTTCGCACGTCTCTGCCGCATCTTCAGCAGCCACCGTTTCGACATCCAAGCCGCCCGCGCCTTCATCACCGAGCACGACTACATCCTCGACACCTTTATCCTCCAACTTCCCGACAATCTCCCGCCAGAAGAATATCCCGACCGCCAAAGCGCACTCGAAGCCGAGCTCAACAGCTTCATCCACGGCAATACCACCGTCCAAAAACAAAGCGGCCGCCCGCACATCAGCCGCCGCATCCGCCACATCCCCATTCCGCCTACCGTGATCATCACCCCCGAAGAAGATTATCCCGGCTGGCACACCATAGACATCATCGCCGTCAACCGCCCCCACCTCCTCGCCGACATCGCCGAGACCTTCTTCGCACACAACATCAGCCTGCGCTACGCCAAAATCACTACCTTGGATCAGCGCATCGAAGACAGCTTCATTACCTACAGCCCGTCCCTCCAAGACCCGCAAACCCAAAATACCCTAAAACAAGCATTGATCGAAGTCCTGACCCCATAAAGGCCGTCTGAACATCTTAAAAATACAGGGTGAGCATTTTTTGCCCACCCTAATCGCATTCAATATATAAACATCCTGAATATACCCTTCTAAAACACTCAAGAAATCCAAAGCCTTAAAAATCAAAACCAGACTGCTCCCTGATATAAAACTACATTACAAAATCATAACCCAAATAAATATAATTCCAAATACAAAATTTCATTCATCTATTACACCAAACCCCTTTTCAAATCCCCTCCTTCCAAACCATTTCCCCATCAATATTCACACAAAATACATACCCAAAATAAAACCCATAAAAAACAAAAGAATAAAATCACAAAAAATCAGACCGACCGATTAAGCCATAAAAACACCGCCCGTCCAAACCAATTAACATATTATTGAATCAACCTAAAATTCTGACAAAAAACGTCACACACCCAAACTTGTCTCCCTTCCCTGTCACAAAAAACACAAAACTGACAAAAAACGTCAACCGCCCTATTTTCTAAAATCCTGAAACTTTCAAACAAAACCTCACAAAACTTAAAAATTGAAAAATAAACCCAATAAAAACAACAAATAAAAAATAAAAAATAAAATTTTCAGCTCATTTTCCACACTTGGCACACCGACTGCTTGAAACAACACGTCCGATAAGGCCCAAGCCTCAAAGCAGCAAGCCCGACGGAAGCTGTATATTCCTTCTTACTTTATGGTTTACTCATAATACATAGTGCCAAGCACATTACGGACTTTTTACTTAAACATAATTATTCACACTTTCAAACTGGAGTTTTAATCAATGAAAGCAATCCAAAAAGGTTTTACCCTGATCGAATTGATGATCGTCATCGCCATCTTGGGCATTTTGGCCGTAATCGCTCTGCCTGCATACCAAGACTACACCATCCGCGCCAAAATTTCAGAAGGTTTGAGCTTAGCCGAACCTGCTAAATTGGCAGTAGCAGAAACTTCTGCGGCTTTAGGTGGCTTGGGCCAGATTACTGCTACTAATACTGGTTACACCTTCCCTGCAGGTGGTACTAAATACGTTTCAAGCATCGCTATTGAAGCAGCTACCGGTAAAATTACAGTAACAACTCAAAAGACTGGTGCCTCTACTGATCCAGTGTTCACATTAACTCCGAAACAAGCTAACTCTGAATCTCCTATTACTTGGGAGTGTAAAGTTACTGGTGGTGAGGCTAAACACGTTCCAGCTAACTGTCGTCCCGCTCCTACTGCTGAAACCCCGGCTCAACCTGCTCCAGCTCAACCTGCTCCATAAGCTAACTTCACATATATTCTGAGAAAAGCAAATCCCATAAAGCAATTATGGGATTTGCTTTATAAAAATAAAAAAACTTAAAAACGATACGCTCAAATGAATACCCCATTTCAAGCCCAAAAAGGTTTTACCCTGATTGAGCTGATGATAGTTATCGCCATCCTCGGTATTCTGGTTATTGTCGCCATACCCACTTACCAAAACTATATCGGTAGGGCGCAAGCCTCCGAAGCACTATACCTTGCCGATGACCTGAAAACCGAAATCAGCATTGCCTCAGCGGTAAATAACCGCCTGCCCAATGCAGAGGATGTCAGCAAACAAGGCGCAATCGGCGTTACCGCTCAACGCATCGGCGGCACATACATCCAAAACGGTGGCGTAACTGTAGAAGCAGATACAGGCAAAATCAGTATTCCTTTCGATAAAGGGCAAAACAAAGGCAAAGTCCTGACCCTGACCCCTTATCGAATTAACAATGACTCGACTTGGTTGCTTAACTGGCAATGCGGCGGAACGCTGGATCCGATGATGATCCCCGCCATGTGCCGTGACAATTCAAACGGATAACAACCAAGCCCATACCCTACAAAAAACACAAAAATACATTGCGAAGAAAACATCCCAAGCAAAGCCAAATACAAACGCGGAAAACGAATCAAAGCAAAAGAACAAAACTCTCCAAAACAAGGTCATTAAGAGCCTGAATCATCACATTACGAGAATAAATGCCGTCTGAAATCCATTTTCAGACGGCCTCTTTATATCTAACATTCACTAAGGATTAGAATATGTAATTTCATTGAGCATTCCCAAGTAAAAACCCTCTACCCTATTCAAATGCTGAATATCATCTTCTCGCCAAAATCTTCCTTCCCCTTAACCAAGTCAACACAAGAACTTTTATTTAATGTCCTCCCCCGCTGGAGCCGTTAAATGGTGGCCTTGCCAGCCAAATAATGGGGATCATGCTGATGAATATGATGCTGCCTGCCAAGAAAATTTCATTTGAGCCAATAATAAAGCCTTGTTGGGAAATGGTACTATTTATCGCAGCCAGGGCTTGCTCTTTGCTCAGGCCATTGGCCATCATGCCTTGAATAGATTGGTTGCTGATTGAGGACAATGAATTGATATGTTCGGTCAGCTGAGTATGGTGCAGAGCTTCGCGCCGTTCCCACATGGTGCTGACAACGGATACTCCGACACCGCCCATAAAGACTCGCAAGAAGTTAGACAGGCTACTGGCCGAGGCAATTTGATTGCCTTTCATATGCGACAGCGTGATACTGGTCAAAGGCAGGAAGAACATGGCTACGCCCAAACCCTGCCAAAATTGCGGCCAAACGACGTTGCTCATATCCATGCCGGCATAGAAATCGGTTCGCCAATGGAATGTGTAGGCAAACACCAAGAAGCTGGCGCTGACAAACAAGCGCATATCGACGCGATTACCAAACTTACCGATAATCGGCGACAGAATAATCGGCAAAAAACCCACCGGCGCAGCAGCCAAACCTGCCCAAGTGGCGGTATAGCCGAGATTTGATTGCAACACCAAAGGCAGCAAGGTTAATGTACCCATATACACCATGAAACCCAAGGATGTCGCAACAACGCCTATCGTGAAGTTTCTATTTTTAAACAATGACAAATCGACAATCGGGTATTTCTCGCCCAGCTCCCAAACAATAAAATAGGTCAGAAACACCAAAGCGGTAACGCCCAAAACGATAATCTCTCCCGAGGCAAACCAATCCAACTCTTTACCCCTATCAAGCATCATTTGCAATGCGCCGATACCGACAATCATCAACACCAACCCGACATAATCAATCGGCGCCCTGATGATTTCGGTTTCCCTGTGTCTAAGCTGTTTCCAAGCAATGGAGGCGGATAAAATCCCGATTGGGATATTGATAAAGAAAATCCATCCCCAATGCCAGTTGTCTGAAATCCAACCGCCCAAAATCGGCCCCAATACAGGGGCAACAACGACGGTCATCGCCCATAAGGCCAGTGCCAATGTTCGTTTTTCAGGCGGATAGGAAGCCATCAACAGGCTTTGTGACAAGGGAATCAAAGGCCCAGCGATAAAGCCTTGCAACACTCGGAAAAAAACCAAGGCTTGAAGATTATGCGCCATACCGCACAGCCATGACGTTACGACAAAACCAATCACGGCAGCAATAAAGATTTTAACCTCGCCAAACCGCTTGGCCAAAAAGCCGGTCAGGGGGACGGAAATGGCATTGGCTACGGCAAATGAGGTAATCACCCAAGTGCCCTGCGTGGTCGCCGCACCCAAATCTCCTGCGATAACGGGCACGGCGACGTTGGCGATGGTGCTGTCCAAGACTTCCATAAATACGGCCAAGCTGAGCGCCAACGTTGCCAACACCAGCTTAAACCCTTGTAACGGCGGATAATTCATATTTTTAAACTATAAGACAACCGCCAAAGCGGTCGATTGAAGAGAATCAATATTTCAGACGGCCTGAGCCTTCAATAAAAGACCCAGGCCGTCTGAAAAGATTATTTTGCGTATTGCTCGAAGATTTTATCGACTAAAGCATCTGCGGCTTTCCAATCCACACTTTCCGTTTCCGGCAGCGCAGTATTTCGTTCTGCTTCGGCAGTCATGGCTTTACCGCTGCCCTTCTCGGCAACATCAACTTTAACAGTCATCGACAAACCGACACGGAGCGGATTTTTTTGCAATTCTTTGGCATCCAAACTGATGCGCACCGGCACGCGTTGTACGACTTTAATCCAGTTGCCCGTTGCATTTTGCGCCGGCAGCAATGAGAACGCACTGCCCGTACCGGCCGACAAGCCCATGACCTTGCCATGGTAAACCACTTTACTGCCGTACAAATCGGCTGTCATCTCCACGGGTTGGCCGATTTTCATTTTACGCAGTTGCGATTCTTTAAAGTTGGCATCCACCCACAATTCAGACAGAGGCACAACGGCCATCATCGGCGTACCTTGCGCGATACGTTGGCCGACTTGGACATTGCGTTTGGCAATTTGGCCACTGATTGGCGAACGGATTTGAGTACGTTGCAGATTCAGCCAAGCGTCTTTGATGTGGCTGATGGCCGTCTGAACCGCCGGTTGTTGGCGCAGCGGAATATTGCTGCCCAATGCTGCCTGAGCAGAAACTTCTTCCGCCTCAACCGCTTTCAACGCAGCCTGAGCCTGAACCACAGCGGCGCGTGCATGGCTGAGTTCTTCGCCGGAAACCGCTTCCGTACCCGCCAAAGATTCGCGGCGGCGCAAATCGGCTTGCGCACGGGCCAGATCGGCTTTACGCAACAATACTTGCGCTTTGGCTTTTGAATTGACCGCAGTTTGCTGCTTGTTTTGACGGATGGCCTGAATCAACTCATTTTGTGCGCGATCGTATGCCAGCTGAAAATCGCTGTCGTCCAAAGCCACCAGCACATCGCCTTTTTTCACGACATCCGTATCGTCATACATGACTTTGCGCACCGTACCATTTACCTGCGGCGTAATCATCACCAAATGACCGGCCACATAAGCATCTTCCGTTTCTTCTTCATGCTGCCAAAACAGAAAATACGCCAAAGCAACTGTGGCCGCCGTAATAAGAAATAAGAGTGTAACGATAACCAAATTGCGTTTGCGATGCGTTTTTGCGCCGGAAGCGGCCACTCCCGTTTCATTTTGGACATTATTTTTTTCTGATTGAGTATCCATAAGTCCCAACTTTAATTCTGCACATGTGATAACGATATTATTGTCTTGCCGGGCTGCTGGCTCCACCCTCAACCCAATACGCGCGCGAAACGCGCTAAGGGGTAATATTCTATAGTTACACTCTATTCATTACAATAATTTCTTCCGGTAGCAAATGTAAATCAGGTAAGGAAAAGGCCGTCTGAAATCCCTTTCAGACGACCTGCCGTTTGATAAAACGTTTATTTCTTATTTAATTTAAAGCCTCCGCCCAACTGGGCATTGAGGTTACTCCAAGCTGTCAGATATTCTGCATGGTATTGGACTGCCGACATTTTCGTACGCACAGCTTCGTCTTGTTTTTGCAAAGCGGTCAAGCCGTTATCCAAGCCTGCACGAACACGTCCTTTCGCATTTTGCACAGATTTATCTGCAATATTGACCATCTTGCTCCAAGTATCTTGTCGGCTTTTCAGGCTTTGATAGTCCACGACGGCATCTGCCGCCGCACGCATGGCGTTCAAAACAGTTTGGTCGTACACGGCAACCTGCTCGTTATATTGGGCGCGTTTGCCTGCCAATTTGGATTGCAGCGCGCCGGAAGTAAACAATGGCAGATTTAAAGCTGGAACAATGCCCAACATACCGGATGTCCGTCCGCGAATCAGATTGAACGCATCAATGTGCGTCATACCTGCCAAAACTTTCAACTCAATATTCGGATAAAACTCTGCTTCTGTCGATTTGACGATATGCCATTTCTCTTCAAGCAAGGCTTTTTGTGCCGCGATATCGGGGCGGGCCGCCAGCAAATCCGCTTCAATACGGCTAACCGGCAATGACGGCACAGCCGCCATTTTTTCCGGAACTTGTCCATTCAATGCACCCGGTACACGGCCGGTTAATACAGCCAGACTGTTGCGGATTTTCTCATTTTTCTGAGTCCATGCCGATTTTTCAAGCTGTAATTGCTGTTGCGCCATTTCCAGAGCGTGCAAGGCATCGGCAGAAGCCAGCTGCGCTTTAACGCGTTGTTGCATCAGTTTCAATGCCTTATCCGCTAACTCTATGCGCGTATCTAGCAGCGCCAGTTGTTCTGTCGCCATCTGCCACGCAAAATATTGGGCAGCAACGGCATGAGCCAACTCGGTGCGGATGTGCTGCGCTTCATATACTGCTGCCCGGCTTTTTCCCAAAACGGCTTGAATCTGCTCTCGGTTTTTACCCCAAAAGTCAAAAACCAAGCTGCCTTGCAAGGCTGCGTTCGCCAAAACCAATGTATGGTCGGTATCAACCATACCGGCTTGAGGTTTGGGTGAAACATAAGCACCCAGACCTGTAACGCCCAAGCCGACTTGCGGTTTGTTTGCGGCTCCTACAACGCCCAGCTGCGCCTGAGCCTGCTCAAACCTTGCCTTGACGACACGCAGATTGGTAGACGTCTGAATGGCAGAAGCAATCAAATTGTTTAATTTTTTATCTTTCAGCTTCATCCACCAGCCGTCTTGGGCAGTAGCGGCAGATTGGCCTTGCGGCAGCGGATAGGCTGTTGTCTCATCCAAAGGCGACTGTTTGCCGAACGGCGCACATGCCGCCAACAGCGAAACAGCGGCAACGCATACGCTTGATTTGACCAAACCTAATTTCATACAGACTCCGTTTATGTGTGCCTGCCGCAGACCATCAGGCCGTCTGTTGTCAATTGCCCAAACGGTTCAACAGTTTACCCAACAGGTGTTGCAGCGTATCATAATCCTCTTTCGTGAAATCTTCCCACGCTTGGCCGCTCTGACGGGCAATTTGCGGCCATACTTCGTGGATGAAGGTCTCACCCGAAGGGGTCAATTTTAGCACAATCTGACGGCGGTCTTTTTGATTGATATAACGCTCTACCCAGCCGCGCTCAACCATATCGTCCGACAGGCGTGTGGCACTGGTGCGCGTCAAGTCCATCAGGTCGCTCAAGCGCGAAGGCAGGATTTCGCTGTTTGGGCTGACGTAAACCGCCATCAGGGAAAACCACAGGTTTTCATTGATGCCGAACGCTTTCAGGTTTTCATTCAAATGGCTGCTCAAACGTTCGGTTACAATGCGCAACATGCGGGATACTTGGTTTTGCTGCTCGGGAAATTGAGGCAGGCGGGTAGAAAGCAAATGCATTGCATTGACTAATTCGGTTTGTGAAAAACTCATAAATTCCTTCTTTCTGAGTGAATTATTTTATCCGATACCAATCAGAATAAAATATGATGTAATAATTTACTTTAAGATACCAATTACTTACTTTAAGACGTTATACTAATTCAGATGATTATTTTAGTGTATGAAAATCTGATAATCGGTTACATGATCCTACTAAACGGATTTTTCTATGCCTAAATCATGAAAAATCGACCCTAAAAAAGGCCGTCTGAAACCTTGATTTCATCTTTCAGACGGCCTCGATGACAGATTAAAATAAGCTTTTCCATTTAAAACCGGATGCAAACCATGAACACTTCCGCCTTTTTCCCCCATATCACCCTTATCGGCGTCGGTTTAATCGGCGGTTCGTTCATGCTCGACCTCAAACGCTTGGGGCTGGTGCAAAGCGTTACCGGCATCGACACCAATGCCGACAACCTCAATTACGCGCTCGACTGCGGCATCATCGACCATGCCTACCCGAATATTTGCGCCGAAAGCATCAGCCGTGCCGATTTGGTTTTGATTGCCACGCCGGTCTCCGTCCTGCCTGACGTATGCCGCGACATCAAGCCTTTCTTAAAAGAAACGGCCTGCGTTTCCGATGTCGGCAGCACCAAACAATCGGCACTCGATGCCTTCCGCACCCACTTGTCCGAGCGCCTGCCGCAATGTTTTGCCGCCCACCCGATTGCCGGTTCGGATCAAAGCGGCGCAAAATCCGCGCGTTGCGGTTTGTTTCAAAACAGCCGCCTGATTATTACGCTACACGGCCAAGAAGCTTCAGACGGCCTGAGACGGCTGAAAAGCCTGTGGCAGGCGGTTGGTTCGCAGATTTTCACCATGAGTGCCGAAGAACACGACAATATTTTTGCCGCCGTTTCCCACTTGCCGCACTTGGCCGCCTTTGCCTATGTCCACGCTTTGGTTGACCATCCGCATGGCAAAGACTACCTCCCCTATGCCGCCACCGGCTTTCGCGACTTTACCCGCATCGCTTCCAGCCATCCTGCTGTTTGGACAGACATCTGCATGGCCAACCGCCCTGCCCTGCTCAAACTGACCGGAGATTTGAAAGAACAATTATCCAAATTGGAACAACTCCTTTCAGACGGCAATAAAACCGAGCTTTACCGCTATTTTGAAGAAGCCGCACAAATGCGTAATGACTGGCTGAAAAACCGTTAAACCTGTTTTCAGACGGCCTGATACCTTCTCAGCTAAAATCTTCATCACAATAAAAAGGGCATCTGTTTAGATGCCCTTTTTTGACTTCTTACGACTTCAACGTTTCACTCAGTCTTTCAAACGGAACTCAGCCGCTCTGGCGTGTGCGGTCAAGCTTTCGCCATGCGCCAACACGCTGGCGGTTTTACCCAACTTCTGCGCGCCTTGTTCTGAAACCTGAATCAGACTGGAGCGTTTTTGGAAATCATATGTTCCCAAAGGAGAAGAGAAACGCGCCGTGCGGCTGGTCGGTAAAACGTGGTTGGGGCCTGCGCAATAGTCACCAAGGCTTTCACTGGTATAGCGTCCCATGAAAATAGCGCCGGCGTGGCGGATTTTTTTCACCCACTCTTGCGGATTCTCAACCGACAATTCCAAGTGTTCGGGAGAAATATAGTTGGCGATTTCGCAGGCTTCGTCCAAGTCTTTAGCCAAAATCATTGCACCGCGGTTGCCCAATGAAGCTTCAATAATCGCACGGCGAGGCATGGTTTCAATCAGGCGGTTCATGGCCGTCTGAACTTCGTCCAAATACGCTTGAGAAGTACCGATCAAAATCGCTTGTGCAATTTCATCGTGTTCCGCCTGACTGAACAAATCCATGGCCACCCAATCAGCAGGCGTCGTGCCATCGGCAATCACCAAAATTTCAGACGGCCCTGCCACCATATCGATACCAACCACGCCGAACACGCGTCGTTTGGCCGCAGCGACAAAAGCATTGCCCGGGCCGGTAATCTTATCGACTTGAGGCACAGATTCCGTACCATAAGCCAAAGCCGCAACCGCCTGCGCTCCGCCGACCGTAAACACTTTAGTCACACCAGCCACAAAAGCAGCCGCCAACACAATATCGTTGCGCTCGCCTTTCGGAGTGGGAACGACCATGATGATTTCTTTCACGCCGGCAACGTGGGCAGGCATGGCATTCATGATGACGGAACTCGGATAAGCGGCTTTACCGCCCGGAACATAAATACCGACACGGTCAAGCGGCGTAATCTGTTGGCCTAAAAGCGTGCCGTCTTCGTCTTCGTAAGTCCACGACTCCATTTTTTGGTGTTGATGATAGCTTTCCACCCGTCGCGCGGCCGTTTTCAAGGCCGTCTGAATGTTTTCAGGCAAACGCTCAAACGCAGACTGCAAATCGTCTTGCGTCAGAATTAAATCGTCGATGGTTTGAGCGGATGTGCCGTCAAAGCGGTTGGTGTATTCAATCAGCGCCGCATCGCCGCGTTTTTGAACATCGGCGCAGATGTCGGCAACAATACGGTCGATTTCAGGGTTTTGCGCGGTTTCAAAAGCGAGTAATGCTTTGAGTTCGGCTTGAAAATCAGGGGATTGGGTGTCGAGTTTCTTCATGGTTTGCTCTCTTCCTTGTTTCGTTCCTATTGTTTTCAGACGGCACCAGCCACACACAGGCCGTCTGAACATTATTTTTTCAAAAAACCTTTTTTCTGCAAAAACGCCAACATATGCGGCCGCACAGGATTACCCAAGGTTTTGGCCAGCGATTCCTTCCAAGGTATCGGACTGCCCTTGCGCAACTCATAATAATCCGCCACTGCCTGATTATAGGCTTCAACGGCATCGGCATTCAGGCTCGGACAGGCATTTTCGGCATACACCATTTCCTTAGGTAGGCGCGGTTTGAGCGGCGGGTCTTGATCAGGATAACCGAGACACAGCCCCACCAAAGGCACGCAATAATCCGGTAGGCTCAATACGTCCGACACTTTTTGTGCATCATTTCGCAACGCACCGATATACACCCCGCCCAGCCCAAGCGATTCGGCGGCAAGCAATACGTTTTGCGCCATAATGCCTGCATCGACCGCACCAATCAGGGTAACTTCCGCCCAATCAATTTGTGCATCGGGAAACATTGCCTTGTGTTTGGAGAAATCGATGCAAAACAATAAAAATTCCGCACAATGGACAATATAAGGTGCGCTTCCAGCCGCTTCATGTATCCCTTGCCTCAGCGCAAGATCCGATACGCGAATAATGGAAACGCATTGCAGGTTGTTGGAAGTCGAAGCCTGCTGTCCGGCGCGAACCAGCGTATCGAGGATTTCATCGGCAATCGGTTCGGAAGTAAACCTGCGGATGGAACGATGGGAAAGAATCGGATCGAGTGTCGGTTTGCTTTGCATCATAACGGGGCTTTCAAACTGGGTTGGCAAACAGGTTTTACCAAAAACTTTTCAGACGGCCTTAGCGGCATTTTCAAATGCCTGAATAATCGGATTCAACAACGCATATTTGGTTTTCAAGGCAGCTTTGTTGACCACCAAGCGGCTGGAAATATCAGCCACATGTTCCACAGCTTCCAAACCATTGGCCTTCAATGTATTGCCGCTGGAAACCAAATCGACAATCGCGTCGCTCAAACCGACCAAAGGCGCAAGCTCCATCGATCCGTACAGTTTGATGATGTCCACATGCACACCCTTGCCGGCAAAATGTTCGGCGGCGATGTCGGGATATTTGGTGGCAATCCGCAAGCGGCTGCCGGGTTTGGACGCAGCGGCGTAATCAAAACCTTTTTTAACCGCAACCATCATGCGGCATGAGGCGATGTGCAAATCCAAAGGTTGATATAGGCCATCTCCGCCATGCTCGATCAGCACATCCTTACCGGCAATACCAAAATCCGCCGCACCATATTGCACATAAGTCGGCACATCGGTTGCACGTACAATTACCAAACGGATATTGTCATGATTGGTACCAATAATCAGCTTGCGCGATTTTTCTGGCTCTTCCGCAGGCACAATACCTGCAGCAGCCAACAGCGGCAGGGTTTCCTCAAAAATCCGTCCTTTGGATAAAGCAATCGTTAAAAGTGTGTCGGTCATTTTTTCTTTTCCTTTGCCGTATCAAAAGCAAAAAGGCCGTCTGAAATCCACAACCCATTTCAGACGGCCTTAACTACGGTTTTACAATAAAGTTTTCACATCAGCCGCAATCGTTTCCGGCTCGCTGCCATAAGGCGAGAAAATCGCCACTTCGCCGTTTTTATCAATCAAATATGCACCTGAAGAGTGGTCGACCAAATAGTTTTCGCTGTCTTCTTTTTGGTTGACTTTAGCCGATACCACACGGTATTGCTGTTTGATGACAGGCAGGCTTTGATCGCCGGTAGCCGTCAGGCCGATAAAATCAGGGTTGAACTGTTTGGCGTATTTGCCGATTACTTCAGGCGTGTCGCGCTCAGGGTCGATGCTGACAAATACTACTTTCACGTCTTTAGCCTGATCGCCCAATTGTTTTAAAGTGTCGCTGTAAGTCAGCAACTCGGTTGGGCATACGTCAGGACAGTGGGTATAACCGAAAGACAGGATAACCACTTTGCCTTTCAAATCACTCAGGCTGAAAGGTTTGCCGTCGCCATCGGTCAATGTGAAATCGCCGCCAATATCTTCTTTGCGCATATCAGTACCACGCGCTTGCACTTTGGGTGCAGACTCACCGGAAGCAGCCGGTGCGGCAGAAGCGGCAGGTGTCGAAGAAGCCTCCTTGGCCTCCTCTTTAGGCTGACAAGCAGCCAGAGCAGCCAACGCAAAAGCACTGAGTAAGAAAGTTCGTGTAACGGAAAGCATAAATTTTCTCCAAAACCGTTTCAAATAAATAAGGCCAAACAACCACCCGGCCAGTATAAAAACAAAACATCTTCATATTAACGCGTTTGACACATTAAAAGTAGCCCTTTTTGAAGATAAATCCCGCTTTTTTTGTTTTAAAAATCTGCCTTCCATTTAGATAACCATCAAACGTAAAAAGTTTAATTCATTAAAAATCAAACAAATATAAAAATAATCCGATTTTTTTTCAATTACTGCTTTACAAGATTCGAGAACTCGCTATAATGACGACTTCTTCGCTAGCCCAGGTGGCGAAATTGGTAGACGCAGGGGACTCAAAATCCCCCGCCGCAAGGTGTGTCGGTTCGAGTCCGACCCTGGGCACCAAATTTAAAAAACCTCTTGATTCAGTCAAGAGGTTTTTTGCTATTCTTCATTTGCAAAAACCTTCTCCTTACTCAAACTGTCAACAATCCATCCACACCAAGATCAATAAAACTGTTTTTTTATTTCTTTAAAATCAACCTTCAATCTATTTTCTCGTTTCAAATGTTAAAAGATGAAAGATTTTATCTTGATTGAACAGTCGGTTTGCGTTATCGTTTCTACTCTTTTTCACAAACTCTGTGTTCCTTTCCAATTGTTTGGACAGTCTGACTGTCGCCGTATTCCCTCAATGCGCGTACCCTAAATCGCTGCTTGGCGGAATTGCATTACAGGTGCTGTGGTGAAGCGGATTGTTCCTATTGGTTAGAAACCGCATAAAAGAGGTCAATATGCAATTATCAGGCGCACAAATCGTCGTGCAAAGTCTCAAAGCCGAAGGTGTTGAATACGTATTCGGCTATCCCGGTGGTGCGGTTATCGAAATCTACGATGCCATTTTCCAACTCAACAAATTCAAGCACATTCTGACCCGCCATGAGCAGGCAGCCGTACATGCGGCAGATGCCTATGCCCGCGTCAGCGGCAAAGTCGGCGTGGCCTTGGTAACTTCCGGCCCGGGCGTAACCAACGCATTGACCGGCATTGCTACCGCGTATAGCGATTCCATCCCACTGGTCATTATCAGCGGCCAAGTGGGCAATTCCCTCATCGGTACAGATGCGTTCCAAGAAGTGGATACGGTCGGCATTACCCGCCCTTGTGTCAAACACAACTTCCTAGTTACCAATATTGGCGAGCTGGCTGATACGATTAAAAAAGCCTTCCAAATTGCCGCCAGCGGCCGTCCGGGCCCCGTTGTCGTCGATATTCCTAAAGATGTTACTCAAGCGATGGCCAAATTCAGCTATCCGCAAGAAGACATCTTCATCCGCTCCTACCAACCGGTTGTACAAGGTCACATCGGCCAAATTAAAAAAGCCGTACAAATGCTGGCTTCTGCCAAACGCCCCATCGTTTACTTCGGCGGCGGCGTGGTATTGGGCAATGCCTCCGAGGAAATGACCCAATTTATCCGCATGACCGGCGTACCCTGTACCGGCACATTAATGGGTTTGGGCGCTTACCCTTCCAGCGACCGCCAATTCTTGGGTATGCTGGGTATGCACGGTACTTACGAAGCCAACCTCGCCATGCAGAATGCAGACGTTGTACTGGCAATCGGTGCGCGCTTCGATGACCGCGTTGTTTCCGTACCGTCAAAATTCTTGGACAAACCCAAAAAAATCATCCATATCGACATCGACCCGTCCAGCATTGCCAAACGCGTTAAAGTGGACATTCCGATTGTCGGCGATGTCAAAAACGTATTGACCGAAATAATTCATCTGTGGGGCAAACAAGAAACTGCGCCTTCAGCAGACTCATTGGACAAATGGTGGAAAACCATCGAAGAATGGCGTTCGCACAACTGCCTGTGGTTTGAAAACGACAGCGAAATCATTAAACCGCAATACGTTGTTCAAAAACTGGCAGAAATTACCAAAAACTCAGCCATTATTACTTCCGACGTTGGCCAACACCAAATGTTTGCTGCTCAATATTATCCATTCGAGCGTCCCCGCCAATGGCTCAATTCCGGCGGTCTGGGTACGATGGGTGTAGGCCTACCTTATGCCCTCGGTGCCAAACTGGCGGCTCCGGAACAAGACGTCTTCTGTATCACAGGCGAGGGCTCTATTCAAATGAATATCCAAGAGCTGTCCACCTGCTTCCAATATAATGTCCCCATCAATGTCGTTACATTAAACAATGGCTATTTGGGTATGGTTCGCCAATGGCAGGAGCTGTATTATGGCAACCGCGAATCGGAAACCTATTTCGATTCATTGCCCGACTTTGTCAAACTGGCCGAATCCTACGGCCATATCGGCATCCGTGTGGACAAAAAATCCGATGTAGAAGGCGCTTTACTGGAAGCATTAAACCAAAAAGACCGTCTGGTATTCCTCGATTTCTTGACCGACAAGAAACAAAACGTACTGCCTATGGTCGGCAACGGCAAAGGTTTGGATGAAATGGTTCTGCCGCCGCATATGCGCGATATTGCAAAAGCGTAAGGAGAAAGAAATGCGACATATCTTATCTATTCTGATGGAAAATGAATCAGGTGCGATGAGCCGTGTGGTAGGTTTGTTCTCCGCACGCGATTACAACATCGACTCCCTGGCCGTAGCCCCAACCGAAGACAAAACCTTGTCCCGTATGACCATTGTTACCCACGGCGATGAGCACGTCATCGAGCAAATCACCAAACAACTCAACAAACTGATTGAAGTTGTCAAAGTGGTTGACTTGAACGAAAGCCGTTTTGTCGAACGCGAACTGATGTTGGTAAAAGTCCGCGCCGTCGGCAAAGACCGCGACGAATTCCTGCGATTGACCGAAATCTACCGCGGCAGCGTTATTGATGTAACAGACCGCAGCTATACCATCGAAATCACAGGCTCTACCGAAAAACTCGACTCTTTCCTCGAGACAGTCGGTCGTGCTCAAATTTTGGAAACCGTCCGCACAGGCGCAGCCGGCATCGGCCGCGGTGAGCGTATTTTGAAAATTTAACGCTGTATCGTTCAGACGGCCTTTTACTTTCAACAAAGGCCGTCTGAAAAACAGTAGGAGACAAACATGTCAAGCATCCAAATCGTTGCATTAGTTACCGTCAAACCCGAATACACCGAGGATCTGGCTGCGCAGTTTAAAGAATTGGTCAAAGCCAGCCGTGCAGAAGAAGGCAACATCAGCTACGACCTGCACCAAGAAATTGGCAAACCCAACCATTTCGTATTCGTAGAAAGCTGGAAATCCCAAGCAGCTATTGACGAACACAATGCCAGCGAACATTTCCAAAACTTCGTCAAATCCATCGAAGGAAAAACCGAAGCATTGGAAATTGTCTTGATGAACCAAGTCCCCGCTTAACCCCTTATTACTTTTAACTCAACCCGGATTGTCCGGAACCCTCTTACACTAAGGAAATAAAATGCAAGTTTATTACGATAAAGACGCTGACCTTTCTCTGATCAAAGGCAAAACTGTTGCCATCATCGGTTACGGTTCACAAGGTCACGCACACGCAGCAAACCTGAAAGATTCCGGCGTAAATGTCGTCATCGGTCTGCGCCAAGGCGGATCTTGGAAAAAAGCCGAAGCAGCCGGCCACGACGTGCGCACCGTTGCCGAAGCAACCAAAGCAGCCGACGTTGTAATGATTCTGTTGCCTGACGAAAACCAACCTGTCGTATACAAAAACGAAATCGAGCCTAACTTGAAAGAAGGCGCAGTTTTGGCGTTTGCTCACGGCTTCAACGTACACTACAACCAAATCGTACCCCGCGCCGACCTCGACGTTATCATGGTTGCCCCTAAAGGCCCAGGCCACACCGTACGCAGCGAATTCCTGAAAGGCGGCGGCGTACCTTCCCTAATCGCCGTTTACCAAGATAAAAGCGGCAAAGCACGCGACATCGCCCTGTCTTACGCCGCAGCCAACGGCGGTACCAAAGGCGGCGTGATTGAAACCAACTTCCGTGAAGAAACCGAAACCGACCTCTTCGGCGAACAAGCCGTATTGTGCGGCGGCGTGGTTGAATTGATCAAAACCGGCTTCGAAACCCTGACTGAAGCAGGCTACGCCCCAGAAATGGCCTACTTCGAATGCCTGCACGAAATGAAGCTCATTGTTGACCTGATTTACGAAGGCGGCATCGCCAACATGAACTACTCCATTTCCAACAATGCAGAGTACGGCGAATACGTAACCGGCGTCGAAGTCATCAACGACAAATCCCGCGAAGCCATGCGCAATGCCCTCAAACGCATCCAAACCGGCGAATACGCTAAAATGTTCATCCAAGAAGGTGCCGTCAACTATGCCAGCATGACAGCCCGTCGCCGTCTGACCGCTGATCATCAAATTGAAAAAGTCGGCGCTCAACTGCGTTCCATGATGCCTTGGATTGCCAAAAACAAACTGGTTGACCAAGACAAAAACTAATCTGTCTTTCCAGCAAATCAAACCTGCCCGAGCAATCAGGCAGGTTTTTTATATATTTGCAGGCCCAATACACTATAAGTCTCACTCAACAAGGCCGTCTGAAAACAATATAAACAACATTTAAACTCAAACCTCAATAAGCCGTCTTTTATGATTCTCCTAAAATTTCCTTTTAGAAAAACATATTACGAAATAAACGACTATTTCCCATACCTACTCTGTCTGCAAAAAACAACGTTTCCCAACAAAATACGCCTAAAACAAGAGGAAAATTTGTTTTCTTAAGCCATAACCTTTATATTATGGTCATGGAATCGTTGAAACAGAACGATATCGTAATAAGAAGAACGAATGCTCGCTTCTTCACACTTAAAAAAGGAAAACAGCAATGAAAAAATCTCTGATTGCCCTGACTCTGGCGGCTCTGCCTGTTGCAGCTATGGCTGACGTAACTCTGTACGGTCAAATTAAAGCTGGCGTTGAAATATCCAAAGTAAAATTGGGTGAACAAACTGCTGCTAAACTGGGTCACGAGAAAAGCTCTAAAACTGCTACTGAAATCGCTGACTTCGGTTCACGCATCGGCTTCAAAGGCCACGAACACTTGGGTAACAACCTGAATGCTATTTGGCAAGTTGAACAGTCTACTTCTATCGCCGGTGGCGACAAAGAGTGGGCCTCTCGCGAATCTTTCATCGGTTTGGAAGGTGGCTTCGGTAAAGTTCGTGCTGGTAAACTGGACTCTACTGTTAAAGACTCTAGCGACAATGTTGACCAATGGGAAAGCAGCAACGGCGCTTTGAATATGTCTGTATTTACCCGTGTTGACGAACGTGCAGTTTCTGTACGCTACGACAGCCCTGTATTCTCAGGCTTCAGCGCAAGCGTACAATACACTCCACGCGACAACGCTAACCCTTCTGACAAATACACTCACAACGACGCTACCCGTGACACTTACTACGCTGGCCTGAACTACGAAAACTCTGGCTTCTTCGGTCAATACGCCGGTGGTTTCCGTAAAAACGCCGTTTCTGAAAAAGACGGTCACGTACACCGCTTGGTAGGTGGTTACGATGCTAACAACCTGTTCGTATCTGTAGCCGGTCAATACGCTAAAAACTGGGAAACTTTGGGTGACTACGCTGAAGCCCAATCTAACGGTGTTGTAACTTCTGCTATGCGTGCTGCCGGTACTAACGCTTCTAACGTAGTATTCGGTACTGCTGCTGGCTTGGACAGCCGTCCTGCTGAAACCATCGAAGTTGCCGCTACTGCCGCTTACCGCGCCGGTAACGTAACTCCTCGCGTTTCTTACGCTCACGGCTTCAAAGCTAAAGTTGACGGCGAAAAACTGAAAGGCACTCAATACGACCAAGTTATCGTTGGTGCTGACTACGACTTCTCTAAACGCACCACTGCTCTGGTTTCTGCCGGCTGGTTGCGTGGTGCTGAGTCTGGCCCTCACAAAGTTGAAACCATCTCTGGTTTGGTTGGCCTGCGTCACAAATTCTAATCTTCGGATTAGTATGAAAAAGAGCCTGTTTTATGCAGGCTCTTTTTTTATTCCCATTACCTACCCTCAACGAAAATTAATTTAAGTGTTGATATATAAAAAGGCCGTCTGAAACCAATTGGTTTCAGACGGCCTTTAGTCTATCTATCCCAATTTACAATAAGTTCAACAGACAAACTTTATTTTTCATTCAAAATCTTACCGACAATCTCGCCTACATCTTTGGACAAACCTTCTTGTGCATTGATGCGTTGCAATTCTTTGGTCATGACGGCTTTTCGGTTGGCTTCCAATTTGTTGCATATGTTGAAAGCCTGCACCAGTCGGGCGGCAACTTGCGGGTTAAAGCGGTCGATTTCCATCACTTTATCGGCTATAAAGCGGTAGCCGCTGCCGTCTTCTGCATGGAAATGCGGAATATTGCGGCTGAAGCTGATCAACAAAGAACGGGCTTTATTCGGGTTTTCGATGCTGAACTTAGGATGTTTCAAGGCCGTCTGAACTTGCTGTAAAGTATCTTTGCGGCGACTTGAAGCAATCAGGGCAAAGTATTTATCCATTACCAAGGCATCATCGGCGAATTTATCGGCAAATTGCGTCAACAAACGATCGCGGATTTCGCTTTCATTGCTGTTGATTGCAGATAAGATACCCCACTCGTGGGTCATGTTTTGCGCCATTGCTTCGTAATTCTCCGCAACGTGTTCGATATGCGCAGCTTCAGCACGAAGGATAAATGCTCTGCAAGCATTGCGCAAAGTACGCCAGCCAGCCAATTCCGGGCTGTATTCATAACGAACAGCGGCATCAGCCTGATTTTCTTGCTCGGCAGCCTGACGATTCAACTCACGCCATTGAGGCAGGAACTTGACGGCAACGGCATTGAGCAAGGCTTCGCGCGCTTGATGAACTTGAATCGGGTCAATATTTTCTTCTTCCGCCCATACATCGGTTTCAGACGGCATTTGCAGCAAAATGGCACGGAATGCCGGGTCGAAATTACCGGAAACCACCAAAGCCAAAGCATCCATCAATGCTTTGTGTTCCGGTAAAGGATGGCCTTCCGCCAATGCCTGACGGTTGGCATTAATGGCGCGATGGTACAAGGTTTGAGCAGCTTCCCAGCGTGCAAACTCATTTTCATCTGCCGCCAGCAAAGTCGCCAATTCTTGCTCGCTGTACGGATAGTTCAGGGTAACCGGCGCAGAGAAATCTCGCAGCAGAGACGGGATAACCGGCTCATTGACGCCGCCCAACACAAAAGTCTGCTCCGCTTCAGTCAATACCAAAACCGCCTCTTTCACCCGTTTGCCTTGATATTCAAACTCAACCGCTTCGCCTTTTTCATTTAGCAAACCGGTTTTGACCGGAATCATCATCGGCTGTTTGTCTGCCATATCGGGCGTAGCCGGAATGGTTTGTTTGATGGTCAATTCAAACGCACCATCTTTCAGACGGCCTTGAGCATCTAAAACCGGCGTACCGGCTTGGCTGTACCACAAAGCAAACTGATCAAGATTGATGCCGTTTGCGTCTGCCATTGCGGCACGGAAATCATCACAGGTTACCGCCTGACCGTCGTGGCGTTGGAAATACAGCTTCATGCCTTTTTGGAAGCCCTCTTCTCCGAGCAAGGTGTGATACATGCGCACGACTTCCGCACCTTTTTCATAGACAGTCATGGTGTAGAAGTTGTTCATCTCCTCATAGCTGGCCGGGCGGACAGGATGCGCAGTCGGGCCCGCATCTTCAGGGAATTGGAACAGGCGCAGCATGCGGACATTGTCGATACGGCGTACCACGCGGCTGGCTCGGTCGCCGGAAAACTCTTGATCACGGAATACGGTCAAACCTTCTTTCAGCGACAATTGAAACCAATCACGGCAGGTCACGCGGTTGCCCGTCCAGTTGTGGAAATATTCATGGCCGACAACAGATTCAATGCCTTCAAAGTCGGTATCGGTCGCGGTACGGCTGTTGGCCAGCACGAACTTGGTGTTGAAAATATTCAAACCTTTGTTTTCCATCGCGCCCATATTGAAATCGCCCACGGCAACGACCATGAAAATATCCAAGTCGTATTCCAAGCCGAAGCGCGTTTCGTCCCATTTCATCGCATTTTTCAACGATTCTACTGCAAAACCGACTTTAGGTTTGTCTGTCTCAGTAGTGTAGAACTCGATTTTGACCTTACGGCCGCTCATGGTCGTAAAATAATCTTCCGTTACCGCCAAATCGCCTGCCACCAAAGCAAAGAGATAGCTCGGCTTGGCAAACGGGTCTTCCCATTTCACCCAATGACGGCCGTCTGAAAACTCGCCGCCATCGATTTTATTGCCGTTAGACAGCAACACCGGATAGCGTTTTTTATCCGCAACAATGGTGGTGGTAAATTTAGACATGACATCCGGACGGTCGATGTAGAACGTAATTTTGCGGAAACCTTCCGGTTCGCATTGGGTGAACAGGTTGCCGCCGGAAGCATACAGACCCATCAAAGATTTGTTCTCAGCAGGCAGAATTTCGGTTTCCACTTCCAGCGTGAAGTTTTCAGACGGCACGCCGGCAATCGTCAGTTTTTCGTCTTCCAGCACATAATCTACGGCCCGGCCGTTTACTTTCACAGACAGCAGTTTTGCCGAACCATCCAATACCAATGGCTCCCCTACTCTTTCAGGTTGAACGGTCAGACTGGATTTGACGATGGTTTGCGGTTCTAAAATATCGAAATGCAGGTCGGTTTTCAGAATACGGTACGCTGGCGCGGCGTAGTCTTTCAAATAATGGACGGTTTTGCTCATTTGTTCTCTTTCGGGGTTATTCGGTAAACAGATGAAGCATATCGTTTCAGATAGCCTAAATTCAAGTGTTTTCAGAAAAAAAGGCCGTCTGAAACCTAAAATTTCAGACGGCCTCCCTATTCAGGCAGCAAATCTAGTTGCCTGTCATTGCCAACTTACCACTGATACAGCGCACCGGCACCGACACCGACATGACCGTCGGTATTGGCCGAGAAGTTGCCTTTGACAATCCAGTTGCCGCCGTCGCTCATCGCAGACACGCCAATGGCCATGGCAGACTGGCCGCCATAGTAGCCGCTGCCGACACCGATACCGGTCGCACCCGGACGGGTTACTTGCGGAATCGAGCCTTGGGCAATCGCACCGGCCACACCCGCGTAGGCTTTCTTACCTACTTGGTTGATGTTGTTCTGCAACTCGGTACCCAAACCAATCAACTGGTTCACGTTTGCCGCGTCTGTACCGTCTTTACCCGGAGCCACATTGGTAATGCGTTGGCCGCCGTTGTTCAGACCGACAGGAGACAATTTGACTTGGTTATTCGGATTGTTTTCAGTCGGTGCAGCGATGGTTACGCCGTCGTTGTTGACCACGGTATTGCCTGCGGTCAGACCGTCTTTGTTCAACGCAACTTTATCGCCGACTTTCACGCCGTCTTTATTCATCACAGTATCGCCTGCTTTGAAAGTATCGGCATTCACGGTCTTCACGCTGATCTCGTCAGCCAACTTCAGCTGAGCGCCACCGGCAACGGTTTCGCTGATGATGTTGCTGTCGCCTTTGACGTTGATGGTAGAACCCAACGCGTAGTTGTTGCTGCCGGTCGTACCGCCGAAGTTAATGCCTTTGGCGATAGTCGCAGCATTGTTGGCTACGTTTTGGTTGGTTACGTACAACTGGCTGCCGTTGACGGCATCTTTGCTGTTTGCATTGAGATCGCCATCCGCTACGTTGGTTACTTTGTTGCCCGCATTATCCAAGCCGTCTTTCGTCAGGTTTACCTTGCCTGCTTTCAAGCCGTCTTTGTTTAATGCAACATCGTCACCCACTTTGACACCGTCAGTATTCACTGTGGTATCGCCGGCTTTCACGCTGTCAACATCCAAGTCCTTATCGGTTGCCACCTCGTAAACAGTTTGACCCTTGTCGCCTGTTTTCTGAGTCACAACGATGTTCTTACCTTGAACGACTTCAGTCTTAGACGCAGCGGCAGCTTGTTTCAGTTGGGAAACATTGACTGCATCGGTGTCATCCGTACCGGCTGCAACGTTGGTAATCTTATTGCCGCCGTTGTTCAAGCCAGCTTTGGTCAGGTTCACATCGCCTGCTTTCAAGCCGTCTTTGTTCAATGCAACATCATCGCCAACTTTCACACCGTCATTATTCATCACGGTATCGCCTGCGGTAACGCTGTCGACTTTCAGATTTTTATCGGTCGCCACTTTGTAAATGGTTTGACCATTGGCGCCGACATCCTGAGTCACAACGATATTATCGCCTTGAACGACTTCAGTCTTAGCCGCAGCTGCAGCTTTGTTCAACTGAGCAACATTCACCGCATCAGTGTCATCAGTACCAGCCGCAACATTGGTAATCTTGTTGCCGCCGTTGTTCAAGCCGGCTTTAGTCAGGTTGACATCACCAACTTTCACGCCGTCAGTATTGACTGTGGTATCGCCGGCTTTCACGCTGTCAACTGCCAAGTCTTTAGCCAATTTGACTTCCAACTTATCAGAGCCATTCGCTACAACGCCGATATTGCCGTCTGAAAGTTTGGCTGCATCGGTTTGACCGCCAACAATATTCAGCTTCGTACCCGGTTTGCGTTCAACATCTTTGCCGCTGTCGCCGCCGAAAGTCAAAGGCAGATTGGCAGTTGCATTGACGGCTTTGATTGCATCGTGGATATTGTTCTCACCCGTACCGCCAATATCGGTCATGCTGATGTTGCCGCCATTATTGGCCGCATTGCCACCCAATACATTTACCAACTGATCTTGGGCTGCATTCAGCTGCTCTTCAGTCGCCGCACGTTTGCCTTTGGCAAAGTCGCTGCCGCCCAAAGTCGTATTGCTCAAGCCGCTGACTTCGCCTTTATCACCATCGATTTTCACCGGAGCCGCTTGACCGACATTCAACACATCGGCCAGTTTCAGCTGTGCACCACCGGCTACGGTTTCGCTGATGATGTTGCTGTCGCCTTTGACATTGATGGTGTCGCCCAATGCGTAGTTGTTGCTGCCGGTGGTACCGCCGAAGTTGATGCCTTTGGCGATATTGGCGGCGTTGTTGGCTACGTTTTGGTTGGTCGCAAACAGTTGGCTGCCGTTGACGGCGTCTTTGCTGTTGGCATTGAGGTCGCCATCCGCTACGTTGGTCACTTTGTTGCCGGCGTTGTTCAAACCGTCTTTGGTCAGTTTGACATCGCCTGCTTTAACGCCGTCTTGGGTCAATGCGACATCGTCGCCTACTTTCACACCGTCGTTGTTAACGGTGGTGTCGCCGGCTTTGACGCTGTCTACCACCAGGTCTTTGTTCAGCTTGACGGTTACTTTATCGTCTTGGGCTTCGGTGGTGATGTTGTCGTCGCCGGCAACGGTCACGGTGGAGCCGAGTTTTTCGACATTGGTGCTGCCGCTGTCGCCGTTGAAGGTCAGGCCTTTGGTGTCAACGGTGGTTTTGGCATCTACACCTTTTTGGATGTCGTCTTTGGTGTCTTGCGCCAAGTCGATGCTGTAGTCGGTCACGTTGTCGGCATTCTCGGCGGCGGCGGTAACGGTCACTTTGTCGGAACCTGCGCTCGCAGTCGTGCCTTTGGCGTTGACGGTGTAGATGTCTTGGCCGTTGGCGCCGGTCGTTTTAACCACGTCTTTGATGTTGGTACCGGCTGCAACCTCGGTACGGGCGGCGGCGCTTTGCTGTTTCAGCTGGCTGTAGTTGACGGCGTCGGTGTCATCGGTACCCGGGGCAACGTTGGTGATCTTGTTGCCGGCGGCATCGATGCCTGACTTGGTCACACTTGGGCCACCGGTAATGGTGAGGCCGTCTGTATTCAGTTTGCTGTCGCCTGCGGTAACGCTGTCAACGGTGATGTCTTTGGCCAGTTTGAAGTCAATCTGGTTGTCAGACACGGTGGTCACGATGTTTTTGTCGCTGCTGCGGTAGGCAACGGTTTCGCCCAGTTGGACGTTGTCGTCGTTACCGTTGTCGGCGGCAATGTTCAGACCTTTGGCCACGTTAGCGTTGGTTTCTTTCAGCTGACCGTAGTTAACGGCGTCGGTATCTTCGGTACCGGCGGCTACGTTGGTCACTTTGTTGCCGGCGTTGTTCAAACCGTCTTTGGTCAGTTTGACATCGCCTGCTTTAACGCCATCTTGGGTCAATGCGACATCGTCGCCTACTTTCACACCGTCGTTGTTAACGGTGGTGTCGCCGGCTTTGACGCTGTCTACAACCAGGTCTTTGTTCAGCTTGACGGTTACTTTATCGTCTTGGGCTTCGGTGGTGATGTTGTCGTCGCCGGCAACGGTCACGGTGGAGCCGAGTTTTTCGACATTGGTGCTGCCGCTGTCGCCGTTGAAGGTCAGGCCTTTGGTGTCAACGGTGGTTTTGGCATCCACGCCTTTTTGGATGTCGTCTTTGGTGTCTTGCGCCAAGTCGATGCTGTAGTCGGTCACGTTATTCGCGTCTTCTGCTGAAGCAGTGACGGTCACTTTGTTCGAACCTGCGCTCGCAGTCGTGCCTTTGGCGTTGACGGTGTAGATGTCTTGGCCGTTGGCGCCGGTCGTTTTAACCACGTCTTTGATGTTGGTACCGGCGGCAACTTCGGTACGGGCGGCGGCGCTTTGCTGTTTCAGCTGGCTGTAGTTGACGGCGTCGGTGTCATCGGTACCGGCGGCAACATTGGTAATCTTGTTGCCGGCGGCATCGATGCCTGACTTGGTCACACTCGGGCCACCGGTGATGGTGAGGCCGTCTGTATTCAGTTTGCTGTCGCCTGCGGTGACGCTGTCAACAGTGATGTCTTTGGCCAGTTTCAACTGTGCACCACCGGCTACGGTTTCGCTGATGATGTTGCTGTCGCCTTTAACGTTGATGGTGTCGCCCAATGCGTAGTTGTTGCTGCCGGTCGTACCGCCGAAGTTGATGCCTTTGGCGATAGTCGCAGCATTGTTGGCTACGTTTTGGTTGGTCGCAAACAGTTGGCTGCCGTTGACGGCGTCTTTGCTGTTGGCATTGAGGTCGCCGTCGTCCACGTTGGTCACTTTGTTGCCTGCGGCATCGATACCGGACTTGGTCAGGCTAGGACCGCCTGCGACTTTCACACCGTCGTTGTTCACGGTGGTGTCGCCAGCTTTGACGCTGTCTACAACCAGGTCTTTGTTCAGCTTAACCGTCACTTTATCGTCTTGGGCTTCGGTGGTGATGTTGTCGTCGCCGGCAACGGTCACGGTAGAACCGAGTTTTTCGATATTGGTGCTGCCGCTGTCGCCGTTGAAGGTCAGGCCTTTGGTGTCAACGGTGTTTTTGGCATCCACACCTTTTTGGATGTCGTCTTTGGTGCTATCAGCCAAGTCGATGCTGTAGTCGGTCACGTTGTCGGCCTTTTCAGCGGCAGTGACGGTCAATTTGCTCGAACCGGCGCTCGCAGTCGTGCCTTTAGCGTTGACGGTGTAGATGTCTTGGCCGTTGGCACCGGTCGTTTTAACCACGTCTTTGATGTTGGTACCGGCGGCAACCTCGGTACGCGCTGCGGCACTTTGCTGTTTCAGCTGGCTGTAGTTGACGGCGTCGGTGTCATCGGTACCGGCGGCAACGTTGGTGATCTTGTTGCCGGCGGCATGGATGCCTGACTTGGTCACACTCGGGCCACCGGTGATGGTGAGGCCGTCTGTATTCAGTTTGCTGTCGCCTGCGGTGACGCTGTCAACAGTGATGTCTTTGGCCAGTTTCAACTGTGCACCACCGGCTACGGTTTCGCTGATGATGTTGCTGTCGCCTTTAACATTGATGGTGTCGCCCAATGCGTAGTTGTTGCTGCCGGTGGTACCGCCGAAGTTGATGCCTTTGGCGATGTTGGCGGCATTGTTGGCGACGTTTTGGTTGGTCGCAAACAGTTGGCTGCCGTTGACGGCGTCTTTGCTGTTGGCATTGAGGTCACCGTCGGCTACGTTGGTCACTTTGTTGCCTGCGGCATCGATACCGGACTTGGTCAGGCTAGGACCGCCTGCGACTTTCACACCGTCGTTGTTAACGGTGGTGTCGCCGGCTTTGACGCTGTCTACCACCAGGTCTTTGTTCAGCTTGACGGTCACTTTATCGTCTTGGGCTTCGGTGGTGATGTTGTCGTCGCCGGCAACGGTCACGGTAGAACCGAGTTTTTCGATATTGGTGCTGCCGCTGTCGCCGTTGAAGGTCAGGCCTTTGGTGTCAACGGTGGTTTTGGCATCCACACCTTTTTGGATGTCGGCTTTGGTGCTATCAGCCAAGTCGATGCTGTAGTCGGTCACGTTGTTCGCGTCTGCTGCTGAAGCAGTGACGGTCACTTTGTCGGAACCTGCGCTCGCAGTCGTGCCTTTGGCGTTGACGGTGTAAACGTCTTGGCCGTTGGCGCCTGTCGTTTTCACCACGTCTTTGATGTTGGTGCCGGCGGCAACTTCGGTACGGGCGGCGGCGCTTTGCTGTTTCAGCTGGCTGTAGTTGACGGCGTCGGCGTCATCGGTACCGGCGGCTACGTTGGTGATCTTGTTGCCGGCGGCATTGATGCCTGACTTGGTCACACTCGGGCCACCGGTAATGGTGAGGCCGTCTGAATTCAGTTTGCTGTCGCCTGCGGTGACGCTGTCAACGGTGATGTCTTTGGCCAGTTTGAAGTCAATCTGGTTGTCGGACACGGTGGTGACGATGTTGCGGTCGCTGCTGCGGTAGGCAACGGTTTCGCCCAGTTGGACGTTGTCGTCGTTACCGTTGTCGGCAGCAATGTTCAGACCTTTGGCGATATTGGCGGCGTTGTTGGCGACGTTTTGGTTGGTCGCAAACAGTTGGCTGCCGTTGACGGCGTCTTTGCTGTTGGCATTGAGGTCACCGTCGGCTACGTTGGTCACTTTGTTGCCTGCGGCATCGATACCGGACTTGGTCAGGCTAGGACCGCCTGCGACTTTCACACCGTCGTTGTTAACGGTGGTGTCGCCGGCTTTGACGCTGTCTACCACCAGGTCTTTGTTCAGCTTGACGGTCACTTTATCGTCTTGGGCTTCGGTGGTGATGTTGTCGTCGCCGGCAACGGTCACGGTAGAACCGAGTTTTTCGATATTGGTGCTGCCGCTGTCGCCGTTGAAAGTCAGGCCTTTGGTGTCAACGGTGTTTTTGGCATCCACACCTTTTTGGATGTCGTTTTTGGTGTCTTGCGCCAAGTCGATGCTGTAGTCAGTCACGTTAGAGGCATTGTCAGTGGCGGCGGTAACGGTCAACTTGTCGGAACCTGCGCTCGCAGTCGTGCCTTTGGCGTTGACGGTGTAGATGTCTTGGCCGTTGGCACCGGTCGTTTTCACCACGTCTTTGATGTTGGTGCCGGCGGCAACTTCGGTACGGGCTGCGGCACTTTGCTGTTTCAGCTGGCTGTAGTTGACGGCGTCGGCGTCATCGGTACCGGCGGCTACGTTGGTGATCTTGTTGCCGGCGGCATTGATGCCTGACTTGGTCACACTCGGGCCACCGGTAATGGTGAGGCCGTCTGAATTCAGTTTGCTGTCGCCTGCGGTGACGCTGTCAACGGTGATGTCTTTGGCCAGTTTGAAGTCAATCTGGTTGTCGGACACGGTGGTGACGATGTTGCGGTCGCTGCTGCGGTAGGCAACGGTTTCGCCCAGTTGGACGTTGTCGTCGCTGCCGTTGTCGGCGGCAATGTTCAGACCTTTGGCCACATTGGCGTTGGTCTCTTTCAACTGACCGTAGTTAACCGCGTCGGTGTCGTCGGTACCGGCGGCTACGTTGGTAATCTTGTTACCGGCGTTGTTCAAACCGTCTTTGGTCAGTTTGACATCGCCCGCTTTAACGCCGTCCTGGGTCAATGCGACATCGTCGCCTACTTTCACCCCGTCGTTGTTCACGGTGGTGTCGCCGGCTTTGACGCTGTTCACTACCAGGTTTTTGTTCAGCTTAACGGTCACTTTATCGTCTTGGGCTTCGGTGGTGATGTTGTCGTCGCCGGCAACGGTCACGGTGGAGCCGAGTTTTTCGATATTGGTGCTGCCGTTATCGCCGTTGAAGGTCAGGCCTTTGTTGTCAACGGTGGTTTTGGCGTCTACGCCTTTTTGGATGTTATCTTTAGTGCTTTGAGCGAGATCGATACTGTAATTAGTTGTGACTGCGCCATCGGATGCAGTTGTAGTATTAGAGGTCAAATTCAAAGCATTGGAAACTTGTACCGTTGCTTTATCTGCGCTGACGGTATAAGTGGTTTCTTTGCCTGAAGTTGTTTTATTAACGTGCGCGTTATTGCCTGCCTCCACCTTGGTTGTGGTTTTGGCATTATTGATGGCATTGGCTACATCACCAGTAGTCGCCACACCGGCAGTCGGTGCGGAAACTGTGCCATTATTATTGACAGACAATGTGCCTTGAGTGACGTTGATTTGGACTTTTGATGCATTCTCGCCATCGGTGACCGCAACGGTCGTCAAGTTGCCATTAGCGTAGTTGACTGTACCGTTGTTGTTGATACGGGATTTGTCTGTACCGTTTTGTTGGATATTGTGTCCAACATTGTTCATCACTGTGTACAGTTGGCTACCATTAACTGCATCGGTTGAAGTGGCGGAAATACGGCCTGCAGCAACATTCTGGATTTGGCGCTCATTACCTGTGCTGCCTACAGAAACTGCGCCTGTTTTGGCAGATGAAGAAGCAGCATAGCTGACATTGGTCACAGCGCCACTATCGTTTTTGAATGAGGCATTTTTAGCTGTTGCGTCAAAATTATTGGCCGCACCGACAGCACCATTGCCCAAAGCAACAGAGCTACCAACCGTAGTTGTCGCACCATTACCCAACGCAACTGAATCGCTTCCCGTTGCTTTTGCATTATTACCACCGGCAAAACTACTATGTCCGGTTGCTTGGGCTGAGGAACCAATAGCAGTGGAATAAAGGCCTGAACTGTTTGCCTGCTTACCAATGGCGATAGAATAAGCTTGCGTTGTCTGCGCCTGATGACCGATTGCAACAGAATCATCACCGACTGCATTTGACAAATAGCCCATTGCCGTACCGTTATTTTGTGCCGTTGCCCTTGCACCGACAACAGTTGCATTTTCGTAGTTGGCTCTACTGTGAGCACCGACGACTATAGAGTAATTGCGATCATTTTCTGTGTTCAAACCTATGGCAATAGAGCCTGTACCGCGGGAATTGGCATTAGAGCCTAAAGCCACGGCTCCCACAGTTCCTGAAGTTACAGTTGCATTTGGGCCAACGGAAACAGAAGACGAACCAAGTACGTTGGCATTATAGCCCAAGGAAACACTACCCGTCGCACCAGTACTTGTTGCCGCATTCGGTCCGATGGCAATCGAATTGGTTGCTTTTGCGCCATCATTGTTCCAGTTTTTCGTACCGTCAGTTTTGCCTTCTTCTGACTTAACAGAGAAATAGCGGACACGCTCAATTGCACTCAAAACACCATAAAGTTGAGAGCCGTTGATGGCATCAGTAGAAGTAGCAGAAATATCGCCGGGGGATACATTGATGATTTGGCGTTCATAGCCTTTGGAACCGACAGACACAACATCACCGGCATCGGTAGTTTGACCGCCTGCCCAAGTGTAGGTTACACCCATAATTTCGCGTTGAACGTATGCCTGACCTTCTTTATCGGTTTTAGAAGCCGTACCCAAAGCCACAGAGTTCAGCAAAGTAGCCTTCGCACCTGTACCCAAAGCTACACCACCAAAGGCAGTGGCCTGAGATTTGGTACCGATAGCCAGAGACAAATCGGCAGATGAATTAGACTGCACACCTAATGCAACAGAACCTTGACCGGCAATAGTATTACCATAAGAACCGTGATTCATCGTATCACCAGTCATCTCTTTATAAATATCACGCAGACTTTTACCGTTCAGCGTATATTCACCGGTCTTTGCACCTTTTTCATTATATTTGATGAATTTATCCGTTGCATTGCCAGAATATCGAGTACCACCTACCGAATCTAAATCATCACCACCAATAGCAACAGATGAATTACCATTAGCCAAGACATTGCCGCCAACCGCAATAGATTGGTCTCCCTTTGCCCACGCACCCTCAGGTCTGCCCTGTGGATCAACACGGTTACCTGAACCAATAGCAATAGACTGAGTTATCTTAGAACTACTTGAATCGCCTACTCGAGCCGTATTACCAATAGCAATATTATTGTGAGTTACATTCACATTCATAATATTTTGCGAAAGAACCCCAGATGCACGTCCAATAGCAATCGTACCAAGTCCTGTTGCATTCGCGTCTGCACCAAGTGCAATAGCACTTGATGCTGCATTACCTGAAGCTGGAGAATTTGCCACTGCACTTTTACCGATGGCAATGGTATTTCCAGTTTGAGCTTGGGCTGAATTACCTATGGCAATAGACTCACTTTGATAACCCACTGCATTGGTACCGATTGCAATGGCATTTTGCGCATTGGCTGCAGCCTGACTGCCGCTGCCAATTGCAATGCCGTCTTGACCTCTTGATGTGCTGGATTGGCCCAAAGCCATTGAGCCTATACCAAATGCTTGCGCCGAATTACCCAATGCTGTTGTGTTCGTATTATTGGCAAGAGCATTCTTACCTACCGCTGTCGCTTGCGTACCATTTGCTTTGGAATCTGCACCCAATGCTGTTGAATCTGCAGAAACAGCATTGGCACTTTTACCTATCGCTGTTGCATATGAACTACTTGCACTTGTATCTGCACCCATTGCAACAGCATGAGTTTGAGTAGCTTTAGCATTGGTACCCACGGCCAGGCTGTTATTATGTGTTGCATTTGCACTCGTACCTACCGCAACTGCACCATTAGCCGTAGCATTGGCTGATGCTCCTATTGACAGCGCACCAATACCGGTCGCTGTTGCACCGCTGACCGCAGTAGCACTGGTCGGAGGATCAACCGCAATTTGTCCTCGTCCCGCAGTTGCCGCATACGAATTACCTGCACCCAAAAGAGCTGCCGAAATTACTGTCAATCTGAAAACTGTCGCGATACCATTTTTACCGGATTCAGCAGATACATCTGTACTGTTTTGTTCTGCAGACGATTTCACTCGGCCTTTGGCCAATTCGGACGTTACAACGAAAGATTGAATCGTACGGTTCCAAACGACTTTAAATATCTTATTCATTAGTGTGTCTTTCTCTTTTTATGATGGGTAAAAGCGTAGGCGTGAGCATGACGCTACTTTAAAAATCTATTGCGGAGGATTTCCCAGCAAAATGCTTATCTCAAGCTGACGTTTATTGTCACTTTGAGACGAAATTTAGGTCTTTTACTATCTCGAAGTGAAATAGTATTTCATACTTACTAAATATCCGCTAGTCAGAAATATCAACCGATTATCTTTAATTTCTAAATAAAATTACGACTTTCAACCAGAAAAACCAATTATCAAAAGGGCTCCAGCCATGTTTCTATTAATAAGCAGTGTGTTGTATTCCGTTGACAAGTCATAAGCAAGTACAGTAATCATGCAAACTATATGCCAATTATTTGGAATATTATTTGAAATGAATTGTTTATTAAAAAACGAAAGAAAAAGGCCGTCTGAAATGTTTCAGACGGCCTTTAATGAAATGATATTGAAAAACTACTTGCTTAAATAATTTAGTTTTTAAGCTATCAATAAAATCGGCAATATGCTTTTAATACATAATAGAAATAACACGCATATCCCTACTTATACAAACGCGGATGGTTTTACAAACCGAATACGGCAATATCGCCCTTGCCTTGACGAATCAGCTCGGTGCCATCAGTCATATCGATAACCGTCGTCGGCTCAGTACCGCACCAGCCGCCATCAATAACCAAATCGACAGCATGCTCAAGACGATCTCGGATTTCGTATGGATCGGTCAATGGCTCTTCGTCTTCAGGCAGCATGAGGGTGCAACTTAAAATAGGTTCGCCCAATTCTTGCAAAAGTGCCAAGGCAGTAGCGTTATCGGGAACACGTAGGCCGATGGTTTTGCGCTTGGGGTGAAGCGTGCGATTGGGTACTTCTTTGGTTGCCTGTAGGATAAAGGTGTAGCTGCCGGGCGTAGCTGCTTTGAGCTGGCGGAATTGGGCATTATCTACTTTGGCGTAAGTCCCCAATTCGCTCAAATCGGCACACATCAGGGTCAGATGGTGTTTTTGATCGATTTTGCGAATCGCGAGAATGCGCTCCATTGCGTTTTTGTCGCCGAGTTTGCAACCCAGCGCGTAGCAGGAGTCTGTAGGGTAAACGATAACGCCGCCACTGCGGACAATGTCGGCGGCTTGTTTGATGAGGCGGTCTTGGGGATTATCGGGATGGATGGCGAAAAATTGAGCCATGTTTTTTTTCCTTATCATTCTAATGGTTTGCCGTTTGGTATTTTAAAACTTATTTGGCCGTCTGAATATTGGATTTCCACCACCATGAATGGATTTAGCCTCATCTACAACACGGCCGCATCCAGTGATGCCCTATATATAATTTTGATTTACCGGCCGATATCGAAAGTCAATTTGATACACTATATAATGCGTTATTTTGTTTGAAAGCCATCTCAATGTCTGCTTCTTCCCTACCTTCACGCCGCTTGTCTGTTGCCCCCATGCTCGATTGGACAGACAGACACTATCGCTTTATGGCGCGACAAATTACGCGCAATGCTTGGCTTTATAGCGAAATGGTCAATTCAGGCGCGGTAGTTTACGGAGATAAAGACCGCTTTTTGAGTTTCAACGAAGGCGAGCAACCGGTAGCTTTACAGCTTGGCGGCTCAGATCCGCATGACTTGGCAATCGCTGCCAAAGCGGCTGAGGCGTATGGCTATAACGAAGTCAACCTAAATTGCGGCTGCCCCAGCCCACGCGTTCAAAAAGGCGCTTTCGGCGCTTGCCTGATGAATGATGTAAATTTGGTGGCAGATTGTTTGAACGCAATGCAGGATGCAGTTGAAATTCCGGTAACGGTCAAACACCGCATCGGCGTAGACAGACAAACAGAATATCAAGTCGTAGCAGATTTTGTAGGAACACTTCGCGAAAAAACATCCTGCCGCACATTTATCGTCCATGCACGCAATGCTTGGCTGGATGGTTTATCCCCGAAAGAAAACCGCGAAGTCCCGCCACTCAAATATGAATACGTCTACCGCTTGAAACAAGAGTTCCCCGACTTGGAAATTTTAATTAACGGCGGCATCACCAACAACGAAGAAATCGCCGAACACTTAAAATTTGTCGACGGCGTCATGATCGGGCGCGAGGCTTATCACAATCCAATGCTGATGCGCGATTGGGATGCACTGTTTTACAACGACACACACGAACCAATCCAATACGCAGATTTAGCAGCTTGGCTATACGCATACAGCCGCGAACAAATCGCCTCAGGGCGCGGTACCATCCTACGCCACATCGTCCGCCATGCACTGGGCTTGATGCACGGCCTAAAAAATGCCCGCACTTGGCGCCGTATGCTCTCAGATGCCGCTTTGCTAAAAGACAACGACGGCAGTCTGATTCTAGACGCATGGAAAGAAGTCGAACGCGCAAATATTTGGGACTAATGTCATATCGTGCGAATAAATGAAAGGCCGTCTGAAATATCCATTTTCAGACGGCCTTCATCTTTTCACCACTACATAAAACAAATTCGCAACACTCCTTATAAGACAATTTGTCGCCTATCTGAACTCAATATATAATTTAACCATACAAGTCTTTATTTTTAAGCATTTTTCATTTTTAAAACATACATTGTCTACATTGGGAGAACCATCATGCCTCATCTAAACTTGGATAAAACGGATTTAAAGATTCTGCAGGTTTTGCAGGAAAATGGGCGGTTGAGCAATGTTGAGCTTTCTGAAAAGGTGGCGCTATCCCCTTCTCCCTGTCTGCGCCGTCTCAAACAGCTTGAAGATGCAGGCATTATTCAAAAATACGCAGCCCAGCTTTCTCCTGTATCTTTAGGCTTGGGTTTGCAGGCTTTTATCCGTGTATCGATTAGCAAGGCAAAAGATGCGCGCGAGGATTTTTCCGAATCTGTCCGCGCCTGGCCGGAAGTATTAAGCTGCTTTGCTTTAACGGGTGAAACCGACTATCTGCTCCATGCCTTTTTTACCGATATGAACGCGTTTTCCCATTTTGTTTTGGACACGTTGCTTTCACACCACGGCGTGCAAGATGCGCAATCAAGTTTTGTGTTGAAAGAAATTAAAAACACGACTGCTCTGCCTTTGGTTCATTTAGTTCAGGATTGATGATTTGAAACTGATAAAGGCCGTCTGTTGTTCAGACGGCCTTTTAAATTCCAATGGTTTGCTTTCACGTCCATACACTTGTATACTTTTTAAGAATAATTCACATAAGCTTTTACTATGACTGACACCGCCCATCTCGATATCAATACTGTTTCAGAACATACCAAACAATGGTTGGAAAAAGCCGTTATCGGCCTGAATCTCTGCCCGTTTGCCAAAGCGCCGCACGTTAAAAACCTAGTTCGCATCGTTGTCAGCGAAGCCCGTCATTTGGACGGTTTCCTTGAGGACTTGGATCGTGAATTGCAGCTTCTGGGCAATAAGCCCGCTTCGGAATTGGAAACCACTTTACTGGTTCATCCGACGCTATTCCCTGATTTTGAAACCTTCAACCAAATGCTGGAAATTGCCGACGATGCCGTTGTAGAAAACGAATTGGAAGGCATTGTCCAAATTGCGCCGTTCCATCCCGATTTTCAATTTGAAGGCACGGAAGCCGACGACATCAGCAACTACACCAATCGCTCTCCCTATCCGACTTTGCACTTGATTCGTGAAGACAGTATTGCCAAAGCGGCTGAAGCATTTCCCGATGCCTCGGCAATTTTCGACCGCAATATTGCGCTGCTGGAAAAAATAGGACATGAGGGCTGGGATAAATTAGACATTCCGCGTTGTCCATTTCCACATCACAAGCCGTCTGAAAACAAATAATTGGTGATGGGAAGATGGTTCGCTATTTGTTGATTTTTTGCGGCGCATTGTCGCTTATCTTGGGCATTATCGGCATTTTCCTGCCATTACTGCCGACTACGCCTTTCATTTTATTGACCGCCGCCTGCTGGGCAAAAGCTTCGCCGCGCTTTCACAATTGGCTCTATCATCACCGCTATTTCGGCCCGATCATACAAAACTGGGAAAATAACGGCGCCGTACCACGCAAGGCAAAATTCTTCGCTATCGGCATGATGACCGTTTCTTGCCTGTTTATGTTTTGGCAATTTCCAGAACGCTGGTGGATGGGTGCTGTTTCATCAATCTTCTGTAGTTGCGTGGCAGTGTGGATGTGGTTACGGCCGGAAGCATAAAATAAAACAGGTGGGCATTTTCGCTCACCTGCTTTTTGTTTTCAAATCTAATTTATCCATAAAAACAATCAGTAAGAACCAAAATACCCTATTCCACCCTCATTTTTCAGACGTCCTCCATTTATTCAATCAAATGTAAATTTTAGCTAAAATTAATTCAAACCATTTTTTTGATAGCATTATTTTCAAGGTTTCAAGCTCCTGTTTCAAAAACATTTTTTTACTACTTCCAACTACTCCCATCGCTTTTATTTCTTTATTTGTATCAACATTTCTTTTGATTCCAATATTCTAAACCATCCCTTAACACTTGCTTTGCGTTATACTTTCCCCTGACACAACCGCGCAGTTCGTCTGGATATCTTCAGACGGCCTGAATATTTCACCGCCGTGCTTTCTCAACGAAGTTCCTCACGGCGCCACAGAATAAAAAGGAAATACTATGCGCTATCTCTCATTTTTACTGCTTCTTGCCGCCTTTCCTGCTGCGGCATCCGATTTTGACGGCTCATCCGCAAGCCTGCTTTGGGGTCTGCCGTTTGCACTGATTCTCTTGTCCATTGCACTCGGACCTCTGTTTTTCTCCCGTATTTGGCACCATCACTTCGGCAAAATTACAGCGTTTTGGACACTGCTGTTTTTAACGCCGTTTATCCTAACCTTTGGTTTCGGAGCAGGTGTGCATACCGTTGCCCATGCGTTGGTTGAAGAATATATTCCCTTTATCCTGCTGCTTTTGGCGCTCTATACCATTTCAGGCGGTATTTTTGTTAGCGGCGATTTGCACGGCTCGCCCAAATTGAACACAATCCTGTTGGCAGTCGGCACGGCTTTGTCTTCCATCATGGGGACGACAGGCGCGGCGATGTTGATGATTCGTCCACTTTTGAAAGCCAACCATAAACGCCACTACCGCGTTCACATCGTGATTTTCTTCATTTTCTTGGTAGCGAATATCGGCGGCGGTTTGACTCCTTTAGGCGATCCTCCTCTGTTCTTAGGATTCCTGAAAGGCGTAGATTTCATGTGGACGGTCAAACACATGCTGATGCCTGTATTGATCAGTTCTGTGGTTTTGCTGGCCGTTTTCTACATCATCGACAGCCGACACTTCAACCGTGAACAAAGCGAACACCTTGCTCCTGCTCCTTCCGATAAAGAAGACAAAGTCAAAATCTACGGCAAATGGAATTTTCTGTTACTGGCCGGCGTAGTCGGCGCAGTTTTGCTGTCCGGTTTGTGGAAACCAAATCATCCGGGCTTTGAAATCTTGGGCAGCCATTACGCCTTGCAAAACCTGATGCGCGATGGCATTTTGCTGGCTTTGACCGCTGTATCTTGGATTATCACGCCCAAACAGGTACGCGCAGGCAATGAGTTCAACTTCGAGCCGATTGCCGAAGTGGGCAAACTGTTTTTGGGTATTTTCATTACCATTTCACCTGTTTTGGCGATTTTGAAAGCCGGCGAAACAGGCGCATTGGCTTCCGTTGTTTCTTTGGTTCACGACGCGGCAGGCAATCCGATTAATGTGATGTATTTCTGGATGAGTGGCATTTTGTCGGCATTCTTGGATAACGCGCCGACTTATTTGGTGTTCTTCAATATGGCCGGTGGCGATGCCCAAGCCTTGATGACAGGCCACCTGTTCCATTCGCTGCTGGCAGTATCCATGGGCTCTGTATTTATGGGTGCGCTCACTTATATCGGTAATGCGCCAAACTTCATGGTCAAAGCCATTGCCGAACAACGCGGCGTGCCGATGCCTTCCTTCTTCGGCTATATGGCATGGTCGGTAATTGTATTGGTACCGCTGTTTGCCCTGCATACGATGATTTTCTTCGTTTGGCAGCTCTTTTAAACTTAGAGGCCGTCTGAATTTCAGACGGCCTTTTATTTTCAGCTATATCATCAAATATAGCGTTTAAATATCAATCAGTTAAAAATTATTTCTCTTAACACTCGATTACACATTCCTACTTTTTTCCCACTTTTCCCGTAAAAATAAGCGTAAAACTGACATAAAGCAGCCTATACCTGATAAAATCTAAAGCTTAGTTGTTTGCGTTTATTCGTTGTTTTTATAGCAAACCTCTGCTTTTTTCAGACGACCCATCCTTTGTTTCAAAGCATTACATGCCGTCTGAAAAAACAATCCAACATCCGAATCTCAACCCACCAAAAAGTAACGCATCCTTATGATTAAGATAAAAAAAGGCTTAGACCTGCCTATCGCAGGCAGACCGGAGCAAGTCATTTATGACGGCCCGGCCATTACCGAAGTCGCGTTGCTTGGCGAAGAATATGTCGGCATGCGCCCCTCGATGAAAATCAAGGAAGGCGAAGCCGTCAAAAAAGGCCAAGTGCTGTTTGAAGACAAAAAGAATCCGGGCGTAGTATTTACTGCTCCGGCTTCAGGCAAAATCGCCGCGATTCACCGTGGTGAAAAGCGCGTACTTCAGTCAGTCGTGATTGCCGTAGAAGGCAACGACGAAATCGAGTTTGAACGCTACGCACCTGAAGCGCTGGCAAAATTGAGCAGCGAAGAAGTGCGCCGCAACCTGATTCAATCCGGTTTGTGGACTGCGCTGCGCACCCGTCCGTTCAGCAAAATTCCTGCCGTCGATGCCGAGCCGTTCGCCATCTTCGTCAATGCGATGGACACCAATCCGCTGGCTGCCGATCCTACGGTCATCATCAAAGAAGCTGCCGAAGACTTCAAACGCGGCCTGTTGGTATTGAGCCGTCTGACCGAGCGTAAAATCCATGTATGTAAAGCAGCCGGTGCAGACGTGCCGTCTGAAAATGCTGCCAATATCGAAACACATGAGTTTGGCGGCCCGCATCCTGCCGGTTTGAGTGGCACGCACATTCATTTCATCGAGCCAGTCGGTGCGAACAAAACCGTTTGGACCATCAATTATCAAGACGTGATTGCGATCGGACGTTTGTTCGTAACAGGTCGTCTGAATACCGAGCGCGTGGTTGCTTTGGGCGGTCCGCAGGTCAATAAACCGCGCCTCTTGCGTACCGTGTTGGGCGCAAAAGTATCGCAAATTACCGCCGGTGAATTGGTTGACGCAGACAACCGCGTGATTTCCGGTTCGGTATTGAACGGCGCGATTGCACAAGGTGCGCATGATTATTTGGGACGCTACCACAATCAGATTTCCGTTATCGAAGAAGGCCGCAGCAAAGAGCTGTTCGGCTGGGTTGCGCCGCAGCCGGACAAATACTCGATTACGCGTACGACCCTCGGTCATTTCCTGAAAAACAAACTCTTCAAGTTCACGACAGCCGTCAACGGCGGCGACCGCGCTATGGTTCCCATCGGTACTTACGAGCGCGTGATGCCGCTGGACATCCTGCCTACCTTGCTTTTGCGCGATTTAATCGTCGGCGATACCGACAGCGCGCAGGCTTTGGGTTGCTTGGAATTGGACGAAGAAGACCTCGCTTTGTGCAGCTTCGTCTGCCCGGGTAAATACGAATACGGCCCGCTGTTGCGCAAGGTGCTGGAAACCATTGAGAAGGAAGGCTGATTATGGGCTTGAAACATTTTCTGGAAAAAATCGAACCGCACTTCCTGCCGGGCGGCAAACATGAAAAATGGTATGCCCTCTATGAAGCTGCGGCGACGATTTTCTACACATCCGGCGCGGTAACGCGCAAAGCGGCGCACGTCCGCGACGCGCTCGACTCCAAGCGCATGATGATTTTGGTGTGGCTGGCTTTGTTCCCCGCCATGTTTTACGGTATGTACAATGTCGGTGCGCAGGCATTCGGTGCGTTAACGCCTGATTTGCTGCAAAAAAGCATCGCCAACGACTGGCATTACGCCCTTGCCAACGCTTTGGGCATCAATATGTCGTCTGAAGCGGGCGTGTTGGGCAAAATGCTGTTCGGCGCGATTTACTTCCTGCCGATTTACGCGACCGTATTTATCGTCGGCGGTTTCTGGGAAGTTTTGTTCGCCACCGTGCGCAAACACGAAATCAACGAAGGTTTCTTCGTAACTTCTATTCTGTTTGCTTTGATCGTTCCCCCTACCCTGCCTTTGTGGCAAGCGGCTTTGGGTATTTCTTTCGGCGTTGTGGTTGCGAAAGAGGTGTTCGGTGGTACAGGTAAAAACTTTATGAACCCTGCTCTGGCAGGCCGTGCCTTCTTGTTCTTCGCTTATCCTGCCAATATTACCGGCGACACCGTTTGGACGGCGGTTGACGGCTATTCCGGTGCCACTGCTTTGGCGCAATGGGCGGCACACGGTGCAGACGGCCTGAAAAACGTTGTAACCGGTCAAAATATTTCTTGGATGGACGCATTTATCGGTAATGTGCCCGGCTCAATCGGCGAAGTATCCACTTTGGCGCTCTTAATCGGCGGCGCGTTTATCGTGTTTGCCCGCATCGCTTCTTGGCGCATTATCGCCGGCGTGATGATCGGTATGATTGCCATGTCTTCGTTGTTTAACTTCATCGGTTCGGACACCAACACCATGTTCTCCATGCCTTGGTACTGGCACTTGGTAGTCGGCGGCTTCGCCATCGGTATGCTGTTTATGGCGACCGACCCTGTTTCCGCTTCCTTTACCAATGTCGGCAAATGGTGGTACGGCGCGCTTATCGGTGTAATGTGCGTGTTGATCCGCGTGGTCAACCCTGCTTACCCCGAAGGCATGATGTTGGCGATTCTGTTTGCCAACCTGTTTGCCCCGATTTTCGACTATTTCGTCGCACAAGCGAACATCAAACGCAGAAAGGCGCGCAGCAATGGCTAAGAAATTCGATAAAGACAGCTTCAGCGGCACGCTGATTGTGGTATTGGTTGTCAGCCTGATTTGTTCCATCATCGTTGCTGGTGCGGTCGTCGGCTTGAAACCCATCCAAGAGAAACAAAAACTCCAAGACAAACAAGGCTATATCTTGAGCGTAGCTGGTTTGATGGATAAAAACACCGACATCAGCAAAACCTTTGCCGAACGTATCGAGCAACGTGTCGTGGACTTGGCAACCGGCGAATACGTCGCCGATGCGCCTAAAGACTTCAGCGCACGCGTCGCCGGCAAAGACCCTGCCCAAAGCATCCAAATCAAACCTGAAGACGATTTGGCAGGCATCAAGAGCCGCGCCAAATACACTGAAGTTTATTTGGTAAAAGGCGATGACGGCAAAGTCAGCCAAATCATCCTGCCTATGCACGGCAACGGTCTGTGGTCAGTCATGTACGGCTTCGTCGCCATCCAACCTGACGGCAACACCATCAACGGCATTACCTACTACGACCAAGGCGAAACTCCGGGCTTGGGCGGCGAAATTGGCAATCCGTTGTGGCAACAAAAATTCGTCGGCAAAAAACTCTTTGACGAACAAGGCAAACTTGCCCTGCATGTTTCCAAAGGCGGAAGCTCGGACAAAGAGCATGGCGTAGATGCCCTTTCCGGCGCATCGCTGACTTCCAAAGGCGTACAAGGCTCGTTTGCCTACTGGTTCGGCGAAAACGGCTATATCCCCTACCTGAACAAATTGAAATCAGCAGGAGCACAATAATGGCTGATATGAAACGCTTGAAACATTTGATGTTTTCACCCTTTATCGACAACAACCCGATTGCCTTGCAGGTTTTGGGGATTTGTTCGGCGCTGGCGGTTACCACCAAACTTCAGACGGCCATCGTGATGGGTATTTCCGTCAGTTTGGTAACCGGTTTTTCCAGCTTCTTCATCTCATTGGTACGCAACTACATCCCCAACAGCATCCGTATTATTGTGCAAATGGCGATTGTTGCTTCCTTGGTAACGCTGGTTGACCAACTGCTTCAAGCCTTTGCTTATGAGCTGTCCAAACAGCTGTCCGTATTCGTCGGTCTGATTATTACCAACTGTATCGTGATGGGCCGTGCCGAAGCATTTGCCATGAAAGAGCCTCCTTTGGAGAGCTTGGTTGACGGTATCGGCAACGGCGCAGGTTACGGCATGATGTTGATCATCATCGCAACCATCCGCGAACTGATCGGCTCTGGCAAGCTCTTTGGCTACACCATTTTCCAAACTGTACAAGATGGCGGCTGGTATCAAACTAACGGCTTGTTCCTGCTCGCTCCCAGCGCGTTCTTCATCATCGGTTTCTTGGTATGGGGTCTGCGCACTTGGAAACCTGAACAGGCGGAGAAATAAGACATGGAACATTACTTAAGCCTCTTTGTAAAATCCGTCTTTCTGGAAAACATGGCACTTTCCTTCTTCTTAGGGATGTGTACATTTTTGGCGGTATCTAAAAAAGTATCCACTGCATTCGGTTTGGGCGTTGCCGTAACTTTCGTACTCGGCCTGTCCGTCCCAGCCAACCAACTCGTTTACTCGCTGTTGAAAGACGGCGCGCTGGTTGAAGGCGTGGATTTGACCTTCCTGAAATTCATCACCTTCATCGGCGTGATTGCCGCTTTGGTGCAGATTTTGGAAATGTTCTTGGACAAATTCGTCCCTGCCCTCTACAACGCATTGGGTATCTACCTGCCTCTGATTACCGTAAACTGCGCGATTTTCGGTGCCGTATCGTTTATGGCGCAACGCGAATACGACTTCGGCGAGTCCGTTGTATACGGTTTCGGTGCAGGTCTGGGCTGGCTTTTGGCTATTGTCGCTTTGGCGGGCATTACCGAAAAAATGAAATATTCGGATGTCCCTAAAGGCCTCAAAGGCTTGGGCATTACCTTTATCGCCGCTGGCCTGATGGCAATGGCGTTTATGTCGTTCTCCGGCATCCAGTTATAAGAAAGGAATCGGCATGGAGATTATTTTAGGTATCGTGATGTTTACCCTCATCGTCTTGGTGTTGGCACTGATGATTCTGTTTGCCAAATCCAAGTTGGTGAGCGAAGGCGACATCACCATCAAAGTCAATAACGAAAAAGAGCTGACGATGCCTGCCGGCGGCAAACTGTTGGGTGCGCTTGCCAGCCAAGGCATCTTCGTTCCTTCCGCCTGCGGTGGCGGCGGCTCATGCGGTCAGTGCCGCGTTGTCGTGAAAAGCGGCGGCGGCGACATTCTGCCAACCGAGTTGTCACACATCAGCAAACGCGAAGCGCGCGAAGGCTGCCGTCTGTCTTGTCAGGTCAACGTCAAAACCGACATGGACATCGAAGTACCGGAAGAAGTGTTCGGCGTGAAAAAATGGGAATGTACCGTCATCTCGAATGACAACAAAGCCACGTTCATTAAAGAACTCAAACTTGCTATTCCCGAAGGCGAAGAAGTTCCTTTCCGCGCCGGTGGCTACATTCAAATTGAAGCTCCTCCTCACACTGTTGCCTACAAAGACTTCGACATTCCTAAGGAATACCACGAAGACTGGGACAAATACAATCTGTGGCAATACGTTTCCAAAGTGGACGAGCCGATTTTGCGTGCCTACTCTATGGCTTCATACCCTGAAGAAAAAGGCATCATTATGCTGAACGTTCGTATCGCTACGCCTCCTCCTCGCGTACCTGATGCGCCTCCGGGACAAATGTCTTCCTACATCTGGTCGCTCAAACCCGGCGACAAAGTAACCATCTCCGGCCCGTTCGGCGAATTCTTTGCTAAAGATACCGATGCCGAAATGGTATTTATCGGCGGTGGTGCGGGTATGGCGCCGATGCGCTCCCACATTTTCGACCAGCTGAAACGTTTGAACTCCAAACGTAAGATTACCTTCTGGTATGGTGCACGTTCTAAACGCGAGATGTTCTATGTCGAAGACTTCGACCAACTCGCAGCAGAATTCCCGAACTTCACATGGCACGTCGCCCTGTCCGACCCATTGCCTGAAGACAACTGGGACGGTTACACAGGCTTCATTCACAACGTGGTTTACGAAAACCACCTGAAAAACCACGAAGCACCGGAAGACTGCGAATTCTACATGTGCGGCCCTCCAATCATGAACCAGTCCGTGATCAAAATGCTCAAAGACTTGGGCGTGGAAGACGAAAACATCCTTTTGGACGATTTCGGCGGCTAACAGACAAAAAGGAAGAAACTTCGGTTTCTTCCTTTTTTATTGCCAGGTCGTCTGAAAACCATACTTTCAGACGGCCTGAACCTTTCTTTTACGATACAATAAAGGCTTCAAAAAATAATCCGCAAATCCCTTATGCTGTTTCTTTCTAATTCGTTTTACCGTCCGATAATCGGCTACACCGTTGCCATCGTTTCCGCACTCACGCTCTCTGCCTGCCAACCCGAAAAACAACAACAAACCATCACCCTGCAAGGCGAGACCATGGGCACGACCTATACCGTCAAATATCTTTCAGACGGCCAAGATAAACTCCCCTCCCCTGCCGAAATACAAAAACGCATTGATGACGCGCTTAAAGAAGTCAATCGGCAAATGTCTACCTACCAGACCGATTCCGAAATCAGCCAATTCAACCAGCTGCGCACCGTCAATCAGGCCATGCCCATTTCCCAAGACTTTGCCTATGTGACCGGAGAAGCCTTGCGTTTAAACAAACTGACGCACGGCGCACTGGACGTAACCGTCGGCCCTTTGGTCAACCTCTGGGGATTCGGCCCGCAAAAAGAAATTACGCACGAACCGACTGCACAAGAAATCCAACATGCTTCAGAAATGGTCGGTACGGACAAACTCAAACTTTCCCAAGACGGACAACGGCCTACACTTGCCAAAACCCACCCCGAAGTCTATTTAGACCTCTCCTCCATCGCCAAAGGATTCGGCGTGGATAAAACCGCCGCCGAACTTGAAAAACTCAATATCGGTAATTATTTGGTAGAAATTGGCGGCGAGTTGCATGGCAAAGGCCGCAATGCGCAAGGCAACCCTTGGCGTATCGGCATCGAGCAACCCAATATCGTTCAAGGCGGCGCCACTCAAATTACCATTCCATTGGACAATAAATCACTGGCCACATCCGGCGACTACCGCATTTTCCATGTTGATAAGTCAGGCCGTCGCCTTTCCCATATCATCAACCCCAAAACCAAACAACCCATCAGCCACAACCTCGCCTCCATCAGCGTAGTAGCAGAAAACGCCACACTTGCAGACGGCCTTTCCACCGGATTGTTTGTTCTCGGAGAAACCGAAGCGCTTAAACTTGCCGAGCAAGAAAATCTCGCCGTTTTCCTTATCATCCGAACCCCGCAAGGCGGCTACCATACTAAAATGTCCAGCGCATTCAAGAAATTATTAAACTAACCTTCAGGAATACACACATGAAAACCCTCCTTCTGACTTTCGGCATCTTTATCATTGTCATCCTCGGCATGGCAATCGGCTATATCTTCTCCAAACGCACCATCAAAGGCAGCTGCGGCGGCATTTCCTCTCTCGGCATGAAGAAAATGTGCGATTGCGACACGCCATGCGATACCTTGCAAAAAGAGCTGGATAAAAAACAACATTCCGACAATCAAGGCATCAAGGTCGATCATTAAGTCGTTGTTGAATGTTTATTCATAACTCAAGGCTGTTTATCCCCCATCAGGCCGTCTGAAAAACAAAAGAGCGTGATCCCAATGGATATACGCTCTTTTGTTTTGCCTCTTCCAAAGCAATCCAAAAATATCTTGCCCACCCGTTTAAATCAAAACCACTCCAAACCAATCATGAAACAAAAAGAAAAGCTCCTGCAAAACAGGAGCTTTTTCTTGGAAGAAACCGGATTATTTCAATTTAGTTTCTTTGTAAATAACGTGTTTACGGGCTACTGGGTCAAATTTTTTGATTTCCAGTTTGCCAGGCATAGTACGTTTGTTTTTAGTAGTTGTGTAGAAGTGACCAGTACCAGCGCTGGACTCCAGTTTGATTTTATCGCGCATTGCAGTAATCCTTAATTAATGGTGTTTAAATTAAGCTTCGCCGCGAGCACGCAAATCAGCCAATACGACATCAATGCCTACTTTATCGATGGTGCGCAATGCAGCGTTAGAAACGCGCAGGCGAACCCAGCGGTTTTCACTTTCTACCCAGAAACGACGTGATTGCAAGTTAGGCAAAAAACGACGTTTGGTTTTGTTGTTGGCGTGTGATACGTTATTGCCAGACATCGGGCGCTTACCGGTCACTTTGCAAACTCGTGCCATGGTTAGTCTCCAAACTTCTAAAATAGTAAAACGCGATTTATACCACGAAATCCGCCTTCAGTTCAAGTCGTTTACTGAAAAAACAGAATTTGTGGAAATAAACCTTCTCAATATGTTGCATCTGCGAAACGGTATCTCGCAAAGCCTTAACTTTTCAATTATAACGGATTTCTTCAAAAAAATCATCTGTCGTTTGCGCGGTCGGTGAAATAAACAGGCCGTCTGAACATTTCAGACGGCCTGTTTGTCATCATGCTTTTTTCTTCAACGCCTCATTCAAAATGCAGCCGAGTATAAAGCAGGCTAAAGAAGGAACAACCCACCCCAAACCGATATTGTAAAACGGCAATGCGCGCTCGATGGCGGCAGCGGTGTCGGCATCCAATCCAAACGCGGCCTTATAGGCATCGAGCAAACCGACCATAAGGGCCGCCATCATGGTGCAAAAATAGACAATACGGCTGCCGCCAAACAGTTTATCCGTCAAAGCCAGCAGAATGATGACGATGGTCAGCGGATACAACAGCATCAACATAGGGATGGAAAACTGCAAAATCGCTGACAGGCCTTTATTGGCCAACAGGATAGACACCACCGTATTCAGTATCACAAAGACTTTATAGGAAATGCCCGGGCAAAGACGGTTGAAATATTCGGCGCATGAAGTAATCAAGCCAACCGCCGTACTCAGACAGGCAAGCAGCACCATGACGCCAAGCAACACAATACCGGCCGTACCGAAATAGTGCTGTGCGGTTTTAGACAAAACCGACGCGCCGTTTTCCTGCAAGCCGATACCGGCCACACCTGTCGCGCCCATATAGCCGATAAACAGGTAAACCACTGCCAGGCAGGAAGCCGCCAACACACCGGAAATCGTCGTGGTCTTCAGCAAATCCGCGCGGTTGTCCACGCCCATGGCGCGAACAGCATCGATAACGATAATGGCAAACACCAGCGAAGCCAGCGCGTCCATGGTGCCGTAGCCTTCCAAAATACCTTTAACCAACGGATGAGTGGCAAAATCGCCTTGTGCCGCCTGTGGCATACCCATCGGGTTAATAGCGGCATAGCCGACCAATATTGCAATTGCCAGCAATAAAACGGGCGTAAGGATTTTACCGATACGATCAACCAGTTTACCCGGAGAAATCGACAGCCAATAAGTCATGCCGAAAAACACCAGGCTGAATACGGCCAATGCGATGTTTTTCCAAGATTCATCAATGAAAGGAGAGATGGCGGTTTCAAAAGATACCGTTGCCGTACGCGGCATGGCAAACAAGGGGCCGATTGCCAGATAAAGCGCGGCGGCAAAAGTCACGCCGTACCAAGGCGCAACACGGGAAGCCAGCGCTTCCACATCGCGCGAGCCGGAATAGCCGACGGCAATCACGCCCAGCAGTGGCAACCCCGCCCCGGTCAACAAAAAGCCGAACATTGCCGAAAGCCAGTTTTCGCCTGCCTGCTGCCCCAAATAAGCCGGGTAAATTAAGTTACCCGCGCCGAAAAACAGCGCAAACAGCATCAAACCCACCGCCCATAAAGAGGCCTTGCTGCGACTTGTCGTCGAATTCATCTTAAATTCTCTTTTTCCAAATACCCGTTATCGGCTTCATCGGTTTCATCGATTTCAAGGCCGTCTGAAAGCATTTCGGCTTCGTTTGTTTCCAAACCGTCTTTCAGGCTGATTTCGATTTCGCCATAATTTTCAGGCTGTACGATACGCACCAAGCCTTCTTTGGCCAATTCCAGCAATGCAATAAAATTGACCACCACATATGTCGCGCCCTGCTCCGGCTTAAACAAATCACTAAACTTACTGATACCGCTTTCGTTCAAACGGCGCAAAATCGCCGTCATCTGCGCGCGCACGGAAATGGTTTCCCGCACCACTTCATGACTGCGCGTATGCTTGGCACGCGATAAAATACCCAACCAAGCCTGCGTCAAATCGGCAACGTACACTTCCGGCAACTTCGCTTCGACCGCAATTTCCAGCGGCAAATACGCCCAAGCAAAATCACGTCCGGCGCGTGGCAACGCGTCCAAGCCCTGAGCCGCCAGCTTCATTTGTTCGTAAGCCAACAGACGGCGCACCAACTCGGCACGCGGATCCGCCTCTTCATCCTCAACTTCTTCAGGACGCGGCAACAACAGGCGCGATTTAATTTCAATCAGCATTGCCGCCATCAGCAGGTATTCCGCCGCTAAATCAAACTGATACGCTTCCATTTGGGCAATATAGTGCAGATACTGCTCGGTAATCTTCACCATCGGAATATCGAGGACATCGATATTTTGCTTGCGGATAAGGTACAGCAGCAAATCCAACGGCCCTTGGAAGCTGCTCAATACCACCTTCAACGCATCGGGCGGAATAAACAAATCCTGCGGCACATCGGTAACAGGCTGACCGAACACCCACGCAACGGTATGTTCAGACGGCGTTGCAGCAGTGGAAGAAATAAGGTGTTCTGAAGGCATGGTTAAAGGGTCTTTTTCTTTTTAAGTTTAGTAAGAAGTTTCATCAACAAAAGGCCGTCTGAAACAAGGACGATCCGTTTTTAATATAAAAATCAGCGGTTTTTACGATTGATTTGCAAAGAAACGATGGCGACGGCAAAGGTCTGAGCCAAGGCCATGCCCAACAGCGGCAGGCTGGCGAAAACCGTACCCATCAGTACCGAGCCGATATCGCGGGAAAACACAAAACCATCCCTCGCCAACATCGCCACCATCAAAGCCGACAACAGCAAACTTTCGCAGCCGACCAAAAACCAAATCATTTTAACCGAACGGCGTTTGCGCCATTTCATGATACCGGCGTGCACAAGGCTGAAGATCACGATAGACAGAAACGGATAAAGAAAAGTGGTGAACGGGCGGGTATAACCGCTTTGCACACACAAATAATCGCCCGGCAGCGTATTGCATTCCATCACATCGAGAAACATCGGATCGACGGCATACATCAACACGCCGAACCATACCGCATAAATCAGACTGGCGATAAAGTAGGCTTTAAAAAATCGGCTCTTCACCATCTTCCCCTACCCCTCACTTCCGCCCTGCGATATGCTCCACCGCAGCTTGCGCACAATACAGCCCAAACGAAGCCGTTACCAGCATACTCGCCCCATAGCCCGCGCAGGACAAACCTTGCGGCGCGGCATCGGTCGAACACGCTTCGCCGGATTGCGGCGGCGTAATATTCTCGGTTGAATAAACGCAAGGCACGCGCATTTTTTCTTTGGTATCGCGGCTGAAGCCGTAGCGTTTGCGCAAGGTGTAGCGCAAGTTGGAAAGCAACGGATCGTGGGTAACGCGGCTCAAATCAGCGGTTTGAATCAAAGCCGGATTTTTCTGTCCGCCCGCACCGCCGCTGATAATAAACGGTTGTTTATGTCGCACGAAATATGCCGCCATCGCCGCTTTGACACGGATTTGGTCGATGGCGTCGATGACAAAGTCGAAAGGCCGTCTGAAAAGCTCGTCCAGATTGTCTTCCGTCACAAAATCTTCAATTTCCGTCACTTCGCATTGCGGATTGATTTGGGCGATGCGTTCGCGCAAAGCGGTAACTTTTGCCTTACCGAAATCATCGGTCAAAGCGTGCAATTGGCGGTTGACATTGGATTCGGCAACGTTGTCCAAATCAATCAGCGTTAAACGACCGATGCCGCTCCTCGCCAAAGCCTCCACCGCCCACGAGCCAACGCCGCCGACACCGACCACGCACACATGCGCACGCGAAAAGCGCGCCAGTGCTTCGTCTCCGTAAAGTCTGGCAATACCGCCAAAGCGGCGAGAAGAAAGAAAAGCGGCGTCCTGCATAAGTAACCTTGTGATATATCAATAAATTAATGAAAAACGCGACAGGCGATTCGGACAGACATTATACTTGAAAGCAGATGGGCTGTTGTACCCGCCCGAAAGAGTTTATAATCGTTTCACATTCAGACAAGTTCTGATTTCATATTAAACGAAAGTGCCGCTACTCGGCGCAAAAGGAGAATAAATATGTACAAACATCTGGTTGTAGCCGTTGACGGTAGCGAGACCTCCCTCAATGCATTGAAACACGCCGCCGAACTGGCAAGCCTCAACAAAGCCCAACTGACTTTGGTTCACGTTGCCAACCCTGCCGAATACATGGCTTTGGCTCCTGAATTCCTGCAACACGAAAGCTACGAAGCCGCTGCAGTGGCTCAAGGCAACGAAGTTTTGGATTTCGCAGAAAAAACAGCGCGTGAAAGCGGCGTTGAAAACATCGTGAAACACCTGTTGGTTGCCAACAAAGGCGCGCGCGAAATGGCGCAAGACTTGGTTGACTACGCCGACAACAACGGCGCAGACCTGCTGGTACTCGGCACACACGGCCGCACCGGCCTGATGCACCTGCTGATGGGCAGCTTCGCCGAGACCGTAATGCGTCAAAGCCACCTGCCTCTGCTGATTATCCGCAGCAAAGCCGAAGAAGCATAATCAAGCATTGATTTAAAATAGCGAAAGGCCGTCTGAATATTTTTCAGACGGCCTTTTTTCACATGACAGCTTCAGCTTTTATTTTGCCATTTCTTTGAACACTTCGTGTGCCACAGCAATGGTTTCGTCAATCAGCTCAGGCGTATGCGCGGCGGAAACAAAACCGGCTTCGTAAGCTGACGGGCCGAATGCGACATTGCGGTCGAGCATACCGTGGAAGAAATGTTTGAAACCGTCGATATTGGAACGCGCCATGTCAGCATAGTTTTGCGGCGTATGGCTGGCAAAATACAAACCAAACATACCACCCACGCTGTCCGCCGTAAATTCAACGCCATGTGCTTTAGCCGCATCGGCAATACCGTTGGCAAGGCGTTGGGTTAAGGCAGTCAGGTTTTCATAGAAGCCTTCGCGCTGAATGATTTCCAGCGTTTTCAAACCGGCTGCAACCGCAATCGGATTGCCGGACAATGTACCTGCCTGATACACGCCGCCCAACGGGGAAATACATTCCATAATGTCTTTACGGCCGCCGAACGCCGCCAAAGGCATACCGCCGCCGATCACCTTACCCATGGTGGTCAAATCAGGTTTGATGCCGTGCAAAGATTGCGCGCCGCCCAGCGCCACGCGGAAGCCGGTCATCACTTCATCGTAAATCAACACAGCACCGTGTTTTTCAGTCAATTCGCGCAAGGCTTTGACAAAGGCTTCAGACGGCCTAACCAGATTCATATTGCCGACAAAAGGCTCCAAAATCACACAGGCAATGTCATTGCCGCTTTGCGCAAAGGCTTCTTCCAGTTGGGCGATATTGTTGTATTCAAGTACCAAAGTGTGTTTGGTAAAGTCGGCAGGCACGCCGGCGGAAGAAGGATTGCCAAACGTCAGCAGGCCACTGCCTGCTTTCACCAACAGGCTGTCGGAATGGCCGTGGTAGCAGCCTTCAAACTTGATGATTTTGTCGCGGCCGGTAAAACCGCGTGCCAAACGGATAGCGGTCATCGTTGCTTCCGTACCGGAGCTGACAAGGCGCAGCTGCTCGACGGACGGCATGATTTTAGCGATTTCTTCGGCAATGACAATTTCGCCTTCAGTCGGCGCACCAAACGACAAACCGCCCAATGCTGCTTCGCGTACGGCCTCAATGACTTCAGGATGGGCATGGCCGACAATCGCAGGGCCCCAAGAGCCGACATAGTCGGTATAACGCGTGCCGTTTTCGTCCCAAACATATGCGCCTTCTGCCTTTTTGATAAAGCGCGGTACGCCGCCGACGCTGCCGAATGCGCGCACAGGAGAGTTCACGCCGCCGGGAATAATGGCTTTGGCGCGGTTGAACAAGCTTTCATTACGGTTCATAGTCAATTCTTTCGTAAGAGGTCGTCTGAAAATCAAATCGGAGCCATTTTAACACCAAATCCTTTTCAGACGGCCCAAGCTTCAAAATAAGAATCGGGCGCAAAATCAAAATTATTCTTTAAAAACAAACACTCTATCCACATTTTTCCTGCTTGTGCTATAATCCGCGACCTATTGAAACAATAAAAGAAAAGCATCATGTTACGCGGATTCATACTCAGCCTCGCCCTTTTGGCGTCCTCCCTCGTCCATGCACAACGCAGCCTGCCTGACGATATGGATGTGGCCGTTTTAAAGACTGTCGATTTGCCTTATCTGAAAGTCAGCAAAGGCGGTTTTTCTTGGACGCGCCTGCTGACCTTGGGCATTGTGGACGGCAACGCGGCCAAACTGCAAATCACCCGCTTCACCAAAATCCACGATGAAAACGACCGTTTCATTCCGATGGGCCGCCTGCTGAATCAAACCGGCAAAGCCGTTGCATTCAAATACAACGAAGAAAGCCGCCTCGTCCGCGAAATCTGGATTTTGACCGACGCCGAAGCTGACAGATTCATCGAACACGCCAAAAAGCAGAAAAAGGCGGAAGAATAATTTTTCAGACGGCCCGAGTATTTCACAGGCCGTTTGAACCCTTTTACAACAAGCAAGTCAATCAAAACAAACCATGAAAAAAGTATTTATCCGCACCTTCGGGTGCCAAATGAACGAGTACGACAGCGAAAAAATGCTGTCCGTCCTCGCCGAAGAACACGGCGGCATCGAGCAGGTTACCCAACCTGACGACGCCGACATCATCTTGTTCAATACCTGCTCCGTGCGTGAAAAAGCGCAAGAGAAAGTCTTCTCCGACTTAGGCCGCGTACGTCCGCTCAAAGAAAAAAATCCCGACCTCATCATCGGCGTTGCCGGCTGCGTTGCCTCTCAAGAAGGCGAAAATATCGTCAAACGCGCTCCGTATGTGGACGTGGTTTTCGGTCCGCAAACGCTGCACCGCCTGCCCAAACTCATCGTCGACAAAGAAACCACCGGCCTGTCTCAAATCGACATTTCCTTCCCCGAAATCGAGAAATTCGACCACCTGCCGCCTGCGCGCGTAGAAGGCGGTTCGGCATTCATTTCCATTATGGAAGGCTGCTCCAAATACTGCTCTTACTGCGTCGTCCCTTACACCCGCGGCGAAGAATTCTCCCGCCCACTTAACGACGTATTGACTGAAATTGCCGGTTTGGCGCAACAAGGCGTTAAAGAAATCAACCTCTTAGGCCAAAACGTCAATGCCTATCGCGGCGAAATGGAAAACGGCGAAATCTGCGACTTTGCCACTTTGTTGCGCATCGTCCACGAAATCCCCGGCATCGAACGCCTGCGCTTTACCACCAGCCATCCGCGCGAATTTACCGACGCGATTATCGAGTGCTACCGCGACCTGCCGAAGCTGGTTTCCCACCTGCACCTGCCGATTCAAAGCGGTTCCGACCGCGTATTGAGCGCGATGAAACGCGGTTACACCGCCTTGGAATACAAATCCATCATCCGCAAACTGCGCGCCATCCGTCCTGATTTGTGTCTCAGCTCCGACTTTATCGTCGGCTTCCCGGGCGAGACCGAGCGCGAGTTCGAGCAAACTTTGAAACTGGTGAAAGACATTGCCTTCGACTTGAGCTTCGTCTTTATTTACAGTCCGCGCCCTGGCACGCCTGCCGCCAACCTGCACGACGACACGCCGCACGAAGAAAAAGTGCGCCGCCTCGAAGCTTTGAACGAAGTCATCGAAGCCGAAACCGCGCGCATCAACCAAACCATGATCGGCACGGTTCAACGCTGCTTGGTTGAAGGTATCTCCAAAAAAGACCCTGACCAACTGCAAGCCCGTACCGCCAACAACCGCGTGGTCAACTTTACCGGCACACCCGACATGATCAACCAAATGATAGATCTGGAAATCACCGAAGCCTACACCTTCTCCCTGAAAGGCAAACCGGTATAAGCACACACAAACAAAGGCCGTCTGAAACTGTTCAGACGGCCTTTATCTTGGTTCGGCCCGGCATTATCTGATTCATGTATTTTTATTACCCGAACAAAAGGCTTTTCAGTATAATACCGCCCGAAAATTCCCTTATCTGTTGAGAAGTTAAGGCCAAAAACCAAACTTTTTGCAGACCAATCCGACGATGCCGTCCCGCAAGCGGCTTTCCCAAAAGGAATATTTTTAAATGAGTTCTTCAAATCAAAGCGTTTTGGAACGATTGTTCAACCTGAGTGCCAATCAGACCAACGTCCGCACTGAAATCATGGCCGGTTTGACCACCTTCCTCGCCATGTGTTACATCATCATCGTCAACCCCCTGATTTTGGGCGAAACCGGCATGGATATGGGCGCAGTATTTGTGGCCACCTGTATCGCTTCCGCCATCGGCTGTTTCGTGATGGGTTTTGTCGGCAACTACCCGATCGCCCTCGCGCCGGGCATGGGCTTGAACGCCTACTTTACCTTTGCCGTCGTCAAAGGCATGGGCGTGGACTGGCGTGTGGCTTTGGGTGCCGTTTTCATTTCAGGCATCATTTTTATCCTGTTCAGCTTCTTTAAAGTGCGTGAAATGCTGGTCAACGCCCTGCCTATGGGCTTGAAAATGTCGATTGCCGCAGGTATCGGCCTCTTCTTGGCATTGATTGCGCTCAAAGGCGCAGGCGTGATTGTGGCCAATCCTGCCACATTGGTCGGTTTGGGCGACATCCACCAGCCTACCGCCCTGCTAGCGATGGCAGGCTTTGTCATGGTGGTTGCACTTGGCCACTTCCGCGTTAAAGGCTCCATCATCATCACCATTCTGACGCTGACCGCTATCTCCACCATCTTGGGCTTGAGCGAGTTCAAAGGCGTGGTCGGCGAAATTCCGAGCATTGCGCCAACCTTCATGCAGATGGACTTTAAAGGCTTATTCACCGTCAGCATGGTCAGCGTGATTTTTGTATTCTTCCTGGTTGACCTGTTTGACTCTACTGGCACCTTGGTCGGCGTTTCCCACCGCGCAGGCCTGTTGCAAGACGGAAAACTGCCGCGTTTGAAACGCGCCCTGCTTGCCGACTCTACCGCCATTATCGCCGGCGCCGCCTTGGGTACTTCTTCTACCACCCCTTATGTTGAAAGCGCGGCAGGCGTTTCTGCCGGCGGCCGTACCGGCCTGACTGCCGTTACCGTCGGCGTACTGATGCTGGCCTGTCTGATTTTCTCCCCGCTGGTTCAAAGCATTCCTGCATTCGCTACAGCCCCCGCCCTGCTCTATGTTGGCGCACAAATGTTGCGTAGCGCGCGCGAAATCGATTGGGATGACATGACCGAAGCCGCACCGGCATTCCTGACCATCGTCTTCATGCCGTTTACCTACTCGATTGCCGACGGTATTGCGTTTGGCTTTATCAGCTACGCACTCATCAAACTCTTGTGCAACCGCACCCAAGACGTACCGCCTATGGTATGGATTGTCGCCGTGTTGTGGGCATTGAAATTCTGGTTCTTAGGTTAAACTGCTCAAAAGAACAGGCCGTCTGAAAACTTTTCAGACGGCCTGTTTTATTTTACCCAGCGTTTAAAGCTGTCGATAAAAGATTATTTTTTCACTTTTTTAGCAGCTGGTTTAGCGGCAGCTTTCGCGCCTTTGTCCAATGCGCAGAAGCGGGTAACGATTTGATCAACTACTTCTTGTTTGCCGTTTACTTCGGTAGTACCGCGGATAGTCAGCATATTGCCGTCAACTTTGTCTACGTTGGCTGCAGTGGCTGCTTCAGCAACCCAAGCGACATTACCGCCCCAGAATGCGTTTACGTCTTTGCTGCTGTCAGTGATACGGAACAGGTTTTCAGTTAATTGGCCTTTGTATTTTACTTGTGCAGCAACAACTTCGTTGCCTTTGAAGCCGTACATTACGCTCAGAGGCTCTTTGCCGTCTTTACCGCATTTGTAGTGAACTTCTTTAGTACCGTCGATAGAGTCTACTTTCAAAGTATTAGGTACTGGAGCTTGAGCTTGTTGAGCCTGAGCTTGAGTTTGTTGTTGCGCAGTAGGCGCAGCTTTAGCTTCAGGTTTGGCTTTAGAACCGCTGCTACATGCAGTCAGGGCAACAGCCGCCAAAACGGCAGGAACGATTAATTTAACATTCATATTCATAATTGACTCCCAAATGGTTTCAATAAAAAACCGGCAAACGCCGGCTGACATTTACACATTAACAGAGATATTCCGTCTTGTCTTTATCTCAGACGGCATTTTTTAAGAAAAGTTCAAATAAATATTTTTATTTTCTAAAATCAAGAAATTATAAATATGAAATCATGTAAATTCAGGTTTAGGAACTCTTAAGATGAATACTGTTGTCAATAAATTGGGTTTTGACAATGGTAAAATGAGATTGAAAAGCGCATATAGACGACAAAAAGTCTGGGCAATTTATTTTACACACTTCTGCCTCTTGAGTTACTGAGCGTTTCAGACGGCCTTAGAACACAAACAGTAAATGCAATAAAAAAACGCAATCTGAAACAGATTGCGTTTTTTTGAAAACTGGCACGCCCACGGGGAATCGAACCCCGGTTACCGCCGTGAAAGGGCGATGTCCTAACCGCTAGACGATGGGCGCGTATAAATCTTGTGGCGCACCCGGAGCGATTCGAACGCCCGACCCTCTGGTTCGTAGCCAGATACTCTATCCAACTGAGCTACGGGTGCATCCTCATCACTTCGCAAGTGCGTTGTGAATCAAGAAGACCGAATAATATAGGCTTTACTGAAACCTGTCTACTCTTTTCGCAGATATTTTTTATATTTTTATTTAACCAATTGAAATTAAAAAATATAAAATTAACGTAAAATCCCTACTCCTGACAAATCCTGCGCCATTTTGGCGGCGGAGTTATCGGTCATGCCGCCGACAAAATCCAAGATTTTCATATATGCCTGATACAGACTGTCTTCAGGAAGAATCGGATTGTGCTTTTTCAATAATTCCAACGCCAAAGACTGACGCGTTGCCAACTGTTTTTCAGCAATCAGGGCATAAGCGGCAGGGACGAGCAAATCCAAGATGGAGCCTAAGCATGGGAATGTTGCAATTTCGGTCAAGAGCTTGGTGTGATGGCGGAAAATCCGTGTTTGCGCCAATTCTTTCGCTTTTGCCAAAGTGTTTTGCACTTGCGGGCTACACAGAGCAAGCAAGTCTTTGCCTTTGAATGTTCCGTCCAACAAGTCGGACTGATGCAGCATAAAGGTTTGCGCGACATCATCAATCGCCTTACCAATCGCAATGCCGCGCAACATGGCGCAACGCTGACGACTGGAGCTGGCGTGCCATGCGCTTTCGGCAAAGGTCAGCTCAGACAAAATACTCTCCACTTCCGTATCCGTGAGCAAATCCAATTCAACGGCATCTTCCAAATCCAGCAAGGCATAGCAAATATCGTCGGCGGCCTCCATCAAATAAGACAAAGGATGACGCGCCCAGCTGTCTGCTCCTACGGAAACCAGCCCCAATTCGTCAGCAACTTGACGGATAAACGGCAACTCGGTTTGATAAATATTGAATTTCTTTCTGCCGTTCGGATGTTGCGTTGTCCACGGATACTTCAACAATGCGCCGATGGCTGCCGCAGTCAGGCGCATTCCGCCCGCCTCGGGATACATTTCAAGACTGGCGACGATACGCAGGCTATGCGCATTGCCTTCATAGGTTTGAATGTCGTTGCGTTCCGCTTCGTTCAATGTATTTAAATAAATTTGATGTTCAGGCCGTCTGAACCAATCGCGCAAAGCATCTTCGCCAGTATGGCCAAACGGCGGATTGCCCAAATCATGCGCCAAACAGGCAACCTGCACCACGGCACCAATATCGCTGGGCGTATTGCCCTGCGGCAGAAAACCGCCGTTGTGCAACATCACGCCCACGCGGTTGCCCAAGCTCCTGCCCACGCTGGCAACTTCAACGCTGTGCGTCAGGCGGTTGTGCGTCAAATCGTGTTGCGCCAGCGGATGCACCTGCGTTTTACGGCCAAGGCGGCGGAAGGCTCCGGAAAAAACAACCCGGTCGTAGTCGATATGGAAATCCGTACGTAAAGCATCGGCACCTTCCTGAGTCGAAGGGGTAACGGTCGGCACGATTTCGCCGTTTTTGGTACGGAAACGTTGGGTGGATAATAAGTTTTGCCAATTCATTCGGATGGTCATAAAGGTTCCTCAAGCAAAGTAAAGGCCGTCTGAAACATATTCAGACGGCCTTATGTTTATTTACCGCGCATCAATTCAAAGAAATCGTCATTGTTTTTGGAGTCTTTGAGTTTGCCCACCAAAAACTCGGTCGCTTCGATTTCATCCATCGGATGGAGGAATTTACGCAAGAGCCACATACGCTGCAACTGATCGTTCGGTACCAGCAATTCTTCGCGGCGCGTACCGGATTTGTTGATGCTGATGGCCGGGAACAGGCGTTTTTCTGCCATGCGGCGGTCAAGGTGCAATTCCATATTGCCCGTGCCTTTGAACTCTTCGTAAATCACGTCGTCCATGCGGCTGCCGGTTTCAACAAGCGCTGTTGCAATAATGGTAAGCGAACCGCCCTCTTCCACATTACGCGCTGCGCCGAAGAAGCGTTTCGGACGGTGCAAGGCGTTGGCATCGACACCGCCGGTCAAGATTTTGCCCGAAGTCGGCACAACGGTATTGTAGGCGCGCGCCAAACGGGTAATCGAATCCAGCAGGATGACCACGTCTTTTTTGTGTTCAACCATACGTTTGGCTTTTTCAATCACCATCTCGGCCACTTGTACATGGCGTTGCGCAGGCTCGTCAAACGTAGAGGAAACGACTTCGCCGCGTACAGAACGGCTCATTTCGGTCACTTCTTCCGGACGCTCGTCAATCAACAGGACAATCAGCTCGACATCGGGGTAATTGGCGGTAATGGCGTGGGCAATGTTTTGCAACATCACGGTTTTACCGGTTTTAGGCGGCGCAACCAACAATGCACGTTGGCCTTTACCGATTGGGGAAACCAAGTCGATGGCGCGGCCGGTCAGATTTTCTTCGGCTTTGATGTCGCGCTCGAGTTTGAATTGTTCGGTTGGGAATAAAGGCGTGAGGTTTTCAAAGAGGATTTTGTGTTTGCAGACTTCGGGCTGATCGCCGTTGATGGTATCGAGGCGGACAAGTGCGAAATAACGCTCGTTGTCTTTAGGCACACGCACGCTGCCTTCGATGGTGTCACCGGTGTGCAGATTGAAGCGACGGATTTGCGTGGGCGAAACATAAATATCGTCAGGACCGGCAAGGTAAGAAGTATCTGCGCTACGCAAGAAACCGAAGCCGTCGGGCAGGATTTCGAGCGTACCGGAACAGGTAAAGCTGACATTTTGCTTCATCATCTGGCGGACGATGGCAAAAACGAGGTCTTGTTTGCGGAAACGGTTGGCGTTTTCAATGCCATGTTCTTCTGCCATTTCCAAGAGTTTGGAAATGTGGAGGGTTTGGAGTTCTGAAACGTGCATAGTATTGATATATTTTGAATGGTATCAGAGAGATGGCACAAAGGCCGTCTGAAAGGATGAAATCGTACCGCAGGATACGGTAGATTTTTGAGAAAGTTGAATTTTAGGCAGTTGGAGGCGGGGTGTCAAATTTTTAAATCGAACACTGAGGCCGAGACCTTGGTCTTATCCTGCAATAAGATTACGGCTGGAAGCAACGTGGCAACCGCAATCTTATCATCAAAAATCCGAGTATTTGCCCAACTTCAGACGGCCTTTTGCCCATACCGCATCAGCGTCATGCCGCCAACCGCCGCCGCACAACCTGCGACCAGTGAAATATGCAGCGATTCGCCCAAAAACCACGCCGAAGACAGCACGCCGAAAATCGGCACGAGCGTAATATACGCCGCCGCGCTGCCTGCGCCCAAAGTCTTCACGCCTTCAAAATACCACGCATAGGCCAATACCGTCGCGCCGATGACCAGCCACGCCAATGCCGTCCAACCGCGTGCATCCATCGCCGCCATTGCCTCAAAAGGCAATCCATCGACCCACAACGCCACCACCGCCAACATCAACGCGCCGATAAGCGAAGTTGCCGCCGTTACCGTCAGCGCATCTATTCCGCGCAAGACCGCACGCCCGATTAAGGTATAGGCCGCCCAGCAGACCACGCAGCCGAAAATCAGCCACTCCCCCGCCTTGATGCCGCCCGACAATACCGTCAACGGCTGCCCTTGCGTTACCGCCGTTATCGCACCACAAACCGCCAACAGCATACCCGCCAAAATCTTCGCATTTAAACGCTCGCCGAAAAACCAAGTCGCCAACAGCAGCGTCAGCACGGGATTTATCGCCACGACCACCGCCGCCTTGCCTGCCGGCATAGTCTGCAAACCCAGCATAAAAAACACCGCATAGCCGCACACGCCGACGGAAGCGGCTGCAACCAAGCCCAGCCATTGCCGCGCCGACAAAGCCGCCAAAGTCGCAAACCTGCTGCGCGCAAACAACCAGCCCAACAACAAAACCGAAGCCAAGACAAACCGAACCGCCCCACCCGTCAACGGCGGCAGCGACTGCCCCAGTATCCGCCCCATCGGCCAGGATGCGCCCCACAACACTGCCATTCCCAGCAGTTTCAAATGTACAGAATAACGTTCCATCTCATCCCTTTATCGAAAAAGTCCGTCTAAAAACCAGATTTCAAGTTTTCAGACGGCCTTCAATACCACTATTCTGCCGCCTTTGATTTGGGCCGGACAACTTTTTTACCCCAGCACAATTCAGGCAAATCAACAGTGCTTACTACTGTAACGATATCCGGTTTACCCCTATCCCATTCCAGCGTAACACCGTCATCATCAATCGCACAGCCTGGCAAGTTTTTCTGTGCTAATGTCAGTTCAATGTTTTTTAACTGTTTATTTGAATCAAGAATGACGTTTCCCCAATAAGGCTGATCATTGGAAGCAATATTTACCTGCCAATAACCGTCACGTTCAGTGCGCATCACTCGCATAAAATACAATTTCCCATCCACAAACCACTCAGGCAGGGACACTTCGGCTGATTCGTTTAACATGCAACTTGATAGGAAATAATCAGCAGGACTGGACGGCATCTTGCCACTTTTAGTCAATGCTTGCCACTCTATCTCTCCGTCACTCCGGCAGGACCACCCTTCCACATCAACCGTCCTGACTTCCTCGATAGCATTTATCGTCAGTGTTGCTTGATAACCATCTTCAGTCTGGTACGCAGAACGATTCATTCCATTAACTTCGATGCCTTTCCATTCAACAGGACGAGAAAATGTAACTTCGCTAAAAGTAGAAAAATCAGGCTTTTCCGATACCCCATCCTGAGGAGCTACGGTCAGCTTCGAGCCTGCCGGGATTCGTATACCATCAATCACCAACTCCTCTTTAGCCGTTTGATAACTTGAATCATTATATCTTTTAGTTTGCCATGCCTTAACCATATACATGCCAAACAATGACACCACGATCAAATTGAAAATGATGGCTGAATTCCTAATCAGCGGATTTTTGGATTTAACAATTGCCACAATACTGGCAATCCAAACTATGGCGGCCATAGCCAATAAGGCCATGACAATAAGAATTAAATTCTCCAAAACAAGTATTCCCTTTTCTTTATATTCAGAAAATAGGTCGTCTGAAAACCCGATTTCAAGTTTTCAGACGACCTTCCAATATTGCTGTTGCAAACAGATTACTTAGGCTGCCAAGAATCTTTCAGCGTTACCGTGCGGTTAAACACCGGCGTATCTTTGCTGTGGTCTTTGCGGTCGGTGACGAAATAGCCGATGCGTTCAAACTGCCAACGGCTTTCCGCCGGCAAATCTTTTGCGACAGGTTCGGCGTAGGCGGTGATTTCCTTGATGGATTCAGGATTGAGAAAATCGGTAAACGGCAGGTAGTTGCCGTCTTCGCCGCGCACGGCATCGGGACGCTCGACGGTAAAGAGGCGGTCATAGAGGCGGACTTTGATTTCGGCGGCGTGTTCGGCGGAAACCCAGTGAATCACGCCTTTGACTTTGCGGCCTTCGGGATTTTTGCCCAAGGTATCGTGGTCGATGCTGCACTTGAGTTCAACCACATTGCCTGCCTCGTCTTTTACCACTTCATCGCACTTGATGACATAGCCGTGGCGCAAACGAACTTCGCCGCCGGGAATCAGGCGTTTGAAGCCTTTGGGCGGATTTTCGGCAAAGTCGTCGGCTTCGATGTAGATAGTTTGTGAAATAGGTACTTCGCGATCGCCCATTTCTTCGTGGTTCGGATGGAACGCGGCACGGCGGCTTTGGGTTTTACCGGTTTCAAAGTTGGTCAGGGTTACTTTGAGCGGGTTCAAAACCGCCATCAAACGTGGCGCAGAGTTTTCCAACTCTTCGCGAATCGCACCTTCCAACACGCTCATATCGACGATGTTTTCAGATTTGGAAATACCGGCGCGTTTGGCAAACAGGCGCAGGCCTTCGGGCGTGTAGCCGAGGCGGCGCATACCGGAAATGGTCGGCATACGCGGGTCGTCCCAGCCGGTAACGTGGCCTTCTGAAACCAGTTGGTTCAGCTTGCGTTTGGAGGTGATGGAATACAAAAGCTCCAAACGGGAAAACTCGTATTGGCGCGGACGCGGATCAATTACATCAACTATCTCCTTTAATATTTGAATGCTAGAATCTACATGATGAACACTCAACTGATAAGGGGCAGTAATCGCTTCCAATGCTTCTTTCCAAGAATGAAGTAAATTTTCACGACTAAGATCCTTAATCGACTCTATAACGCCTTTCTCTAACTCCCATATTTCATCCACTCTTTTATTAGATTTATCAAACTCTTGTTCACTCGGTTCAACAAAAGGATGGGCATTATAAGAATAAGACATTTCGTTATCTTGATTCGTTAATTTTTTTATTTTATATAAATCGTTAATAATTATATCAATCCTATTAAGTAGATTTGCATTTTTAGAAATATTATTTAACACCCAGTCGTAAAGCGGGCGGTGGGCTTCAAACTCGAGCGTACACAAGGAATGCGTGATGCCTTCGATGGCATCGGAAATGCAATGCGTGTAGTCGTACATCGGGTAGATGCACCATTTGTCGCCGGTGTTGTGGTGATGGGCGCGGCGGATACGGTAGATGACGGGGTCGCGCATATTGATGTTGCCCGATGCCATGTCGATTTTCAGACGCAAGGTTTTGCTGCCGTCGGGAAACTCGCCGTTTTTCATGCGTGTGAACAGGTCGAGGTTTTCTTCTTCGGTGCGGTCGCGGTAAGGGCTGTTCTTGCCCGCTTCAGTCAGCGTGCCGCGGTATTCGCGCATTTGTTCGGGCGTCAAATCATCGACATACGCCTTGCCGTCTTTGATCAAATCGACGGCGTAGTCATACAGCTGGTCGAAATAATTGGAAGCGAAACGCGGCTCGCCTGCCCAATGGAAGCCCAACCACTCAACGTCTTCTTTGATGGCGTTGACGTATTCGTCATTTTCTTTTTCAGGGTTGGTATCGTCAAAACGCAAGTTGCACAAGCCGTCGTAAATATACGCCAAACCGAAGTTCAGGCAGATGGATTTGGCGTGGCCGATGTGCAGATAGCCGTTCGGCTCGGGCGGGAAGCGGGTTTGGATGGCTGTATGTTTGCCGCTTTTGAGGTCTTCTTCGATGATGGTGCGGATAAAGTGGTTGTCCGCGAATTGGTCTTTATTCAACATAATATTTCTTTGATGGAAAGATGATTTTCTGTTTTCAGACGGCCTGGGCATTCAATCAGGCCGTCTGAAAGGAATGGAATGATGGCTCAATTGTACCCGACTTGGCTACTTTGATACAGGGTCGGCAACCTGCCACGCTACGCCGCGCTCGTTTAGGGTTTTCTGCATGGCGGCAGATGGTGGGCGGTCGGTAAACAGCTTATCGAATGCGCCGATATCGCCCAGTCTGACCAAGGCATTGCTGTTGAATTTGCTGTGATCGACGCCAAGATAGCGCACGCGGGCATTGTTCACCATCGCCTGCATGACGCTGACTTCCTTGTAATCGTCATCCAAAAGCGAGCCGTCGTTTTCTATGCCGTGGGTACTCATGATGGCATAGTCGACTTTGAATTGGTTGATGAAATCGACAGTCGCCACGCCCGTAATGCCGCCGTCCAACGGACGGACCACGCCGGAAGCGATGATGACTGTGTAATCGGTACGCGCCGCAGTGATGGAGGCGGCGTAGATATTGTTGGTGATAATCCGCAGGTTTTTACGCTGTCTGACCAACTCGGCGGCGACGGCTTCCATGGTGGTGCCGATGCTGATAAACAGCGAGGCATTGTCGGGAATGGTGGAAGCAATCAGACGGGCAATGGCGTTTTTTTCCTGCTGCTGATGGTTGCGCCGCTCCTGCCCTGCCGTTACAACCGAAACGTCGCCCAAAGATGCGCCGCCGTGATAGCGTTTGAGCTGTCCAGTCTCGCTCAACTCTTGCACATCGCGGCGTATGGTTTGCGGCGTAACATCCAAATTTGCCGCCAATTCTTCCACCGTCATAAAGTTATGTTCGCGGACAAGGCTGAGGATATGTTCGTGTCTTTGGATTTTGGGTTTCATGGCGTTTCGTTTTGTAGGGATAAACCAATGGCCGTCTGAATATTTCAGACGGCCTTGTTATTGTCAAACCGATTACATCTCGAGTTTCTGTTCCAAGCGTTCCATACACGCGCCCAAGTGGCGGCGTATGACTTTGGTCACACGATTGCGCTTGCCTGCCAGCAACAAATCGAGGATTTCTCGGTGTTCATGGTGTGAATTGGAATCTATGTTGCGCTTTTCTTTGCGAAGCGGATCGGAAACGGCCACAATCAATGAAGAGCGCGCGCATAAGGTATTCATTATTTCAAACAGGACATCGTTGTCCAGCAGCCGCGCCAATTCGACATGGAAGGCATTGGCCAGGCGGTTCCAACCCACGCGGTCGCCGCTTTCGGAGGCTGCACCCTCTTGCTCAATCATGGCGTAAAGCGGTTTCAGACGCGTTTCCAAATCAGGCATATCGATGAGGACGCTCAGAATCATGCTTTCCATTTCGATACGCGTATTGAACACGTCTTTCATTTCTTTCAAGTCCGGCACATGGACAAATGCGCCGCGGTTGGGCTGCAAATCGACGATTTTGTCGTGCGCCAAAAGCGATAATGCGCCACGCACGGTATTACGCGAGCAAACCATTTGCCGGCAAAGCTCGGACTCGGTCAATTTTTTGCCCGGCAGCAGCAGATGGTCGGTAATGCCGTCCAAAATCAATGCGTACACGCGGAAGAGTTCGGAATCGTGACGCTCTTCCAAAATAAGCGATGAAGTTGCAGGCGCAACGTTGGTATTATTTTCGTAATCCATAATGTTTCCCCAGTATCCGTATTAAGGCACAAGCGTTTACAAACCTGCAGCTTTCGGGGTTGTTTAAAATATAATTAAAAATTGTTGACAATGTTAAACGAAACTTGCACAATGAGGTCAACAAGCCAAGTTATAAAGGCTGATAGAGAGAGAGAAAAAGGAATAAAAAGCAAGCAGATATATTCATGTTAATGCGTGAATATATCTGCTTTTTTTGTGGGTAGCCGGTTCACGCTCCAGCATTCCTACCCTGAAACCGCCCTATTCTGTTTCGACGATCTCGAAGCTGTGGCTCATTTTTGCCGCTTTGCCCAGCATAATCGATGCGGAGCAATATTTTTCGGCAGACATCTGTACGGCGCGTTCAATCGCGCTTTCTTGCAAATCCCGACCATACACTTTGAAATGGATATGGATTTCGGTAAACACGCGCGGCGCGGTGTCGGCGCGCTTGGCAGTCACTTCGGCACGGCAGTCGGTGATTTTTTGGCGTTGTTTCTCGGCAATCATCACCACATCGATGCTGGAACAGCCTGCTACACCCAACAACAGCATTTCCATCGGGCTGGGGCCGCGTTTGACTTCGCCTTCAGCCGCCGCGCCTTCCATTACGACGCTGTGTCCGTTTGCCGTTGTACCGACGAAGCACATTCCGTCTATCCATTTTGAGGTAACTTGCATGGTGTCTTTTTTATCCGTAAAAGCATTAATCCGATATTGTAAACAATTTCAAGTGATAAACCTAGTCAGGCCGTCTGAAAAATACAATCAATTACAATCGGCCTAAACGCATTATTCGTCCCGATACGCCCAATGATTGACCGGCCCGTGCCCTGCCCCGATGCCCAAAGGATGGGAAATGGCGGCGGCAATATAGTTTTTTGCCGTTTGAACCGCCTCGGGCACGCTAAACCCTTTTGCCAGCTCGGCAGTGATGCAGGCAGAAAATGTGCAGCCCGTGCCATGCGTATGCGGCGTCGGGAAACGTTTGCTGTTCAGCTCAATGGTTTCGTATGGCGTAAACAGCCAGTCGGTGCAATATTCGCTTTGGCTGTCGGCAAGATGGCCGCCCTTAATCACCACATTTTTCACGCCCCAATCCTGAAGAGTTTTGGCAGCGCGTTCCGCATCTTGGTGGTTTTCAATATTGATACCCGTCAATACCTGCGCTTCAGGCAGATTGGGGGTCAATACGTCCGTATGCGGCAGCAGCAGGCGTTTCATGGCTTCGACGGCTGACTTTTCCAACAACGGCGCACCGCCTTTGGCAATCATGACCGGATCCAACACGCGTTTGCCGAAATCGCATTCGGCAGTTTGTTCCGCCACGCATTCGATGATTTCCGCCGTACCCAGCATGCCGATTTTATAGGCGCGGATTTGGAAATCCTCCTGAATCGCAGCAATTTGCGCGGCAATCATATCGGTCGGTATCGGATGTACTGCCGATACGCCCAAAGTATTTTGTGCGGTAACTGCTGTCAGTACGCTGGTGCCGAACACGCCGCGCATCTGAAATGTCTTCAAATCCGCCTGTATGCCTGCGCCGCCGCCGGAATCGGAGCCAGCAATCGTCAGCGTTTGAATAAAAAGTTCGTCCATCGTGTCCTCCTGTTTTTCAGACGGCCTTTTGTTTATCGTTGTTGAAAGCCGTTTTGGTTTTATCCGCAAACAAGTCATGCGCCGTCTATCTTTCCGAAAGCCTTATTTGTTGTTTTACCCAAAACAAACGTACGTTCTCGGGCGGAATATCTTAACAAACAAAAGGCCGTCTGAAAACTATTTTCATTTTCAGACGGCCTGTTCAATTTTAAACCTATTCAGGCTTATTCTTCGTATGCGTCAATCGGCAAGCAGGAGCAAACCAGATTGCGGTCGCCATAGACCTCATCCAAACGTTTCACACTCGGCCAGAATTTGTTTTCACGCACGAACGGCAACGGGAAGACGGCTTCTTCGCGGGAATATGGGTGCGCCCATTCGCCGGTTACGTCGGCGGCGGTGTGCGGGGCGTTGACCAGCGGATTGTCGTCTTTCGGCCATTCGCCGCGCTCGACTTTCAGCACTTCCTGTTTGATTTGTTTCAGGGCGGCGATGAAGCGGTCGAGTTCGGCTTTGCTTTCGCTCTCGGTCGGCTCGATCATCAGCGTGCCGGCAACGGGGAAGGAAACCGTCGGCGCGTGGAAGCCATAGTCCATCAGGCGTTTGGCAATGTCGGTTTCGGTGATGCCGCTTTCGGCTTTGAGCGGACGCAAATCAACGATACATTCGTGCGCGACGCGGCCGTTTTTGCCTGCATACAGAATCGGATAGTCTTCGCTCAGGCGTTTGGCGACATAGTTGGCGTTGAGCAACGCCCAGCGCGTCGCCTGTTCCATGCCTTGTTTGCCCATCATGGTCAGGTACATCCAAGTAATCGGCAGGATGGACGCAGAACCGAAGGCCGCAGCAGCAACGGCGGTTTGGTCGGCACTGGCACTGTGGGTGTCGGTCAAAGCGTGTCCCGGTGCAAACGGGGCGAGGTGGGCTTTCAAACCGATAGGGCCGACGCCCGGGCCGCCGCCGCCGTGAGGGATGCAGAAGGTTTTGTGCAGGTTCATGTGCAACACGTCCGCGCCGACTTCGGCAGGCTGCATGATGCCGATTTGGGCGTTGAGGTTGGCGCCGTCCATGTAAACCTGTCCGCCGTTTTCATGGATGATGCGGCAGATGTCGCGGATACCTTCTTCGTACACGCCGTGGGTGGACGGGTAGGTAATCATGATGGCGGACAAGGCGTCGCGGTGTTGCTCGGCTTTGGCTTTCAAATCGTCGATGTTGACGTTGCCGTGTTCGTCGGTATCGACGACGACGACTTTCAAACCGAGCATGGCGGCGGTGGCAGGGTTGGTGCCGTGGGCGGATTTGGGAATCAGGCAGATGTTGCGGTGTCCCTCGCCGTTGGCTTCTTGATAGCGGCGGATGGAGAGCATGCCGCTGTATTCGCCCTGCGCGCCGGAGTTGGGCTGGAAGGAAATCGCGTCAAAGCCGGTAATGGCTTTCAGGCTGTTTTCCATGTCGGTCAAGAGTTCGCGGTAGCCTGCGGCTTGGTCTTTGGGAGCGTAGGGGTGGATGTCGGTGAACTCTGCCCAGGTAATCGGCAACATTTCCGCAGTCGCATTGAGCTTCATGGTGCAGCTACCGAGCGAAATCATACTGCGGTTCATCGCCAAATCGCGGTCTTCGAGTTTTTTCAGGTAGCGCAGCATTTCGTGTTCGGTGTGGTAACGGTTGAACACGGGATGTTGCAGAATATCGTCTTGACGCAGCAACTCGGCGTTCAGACGGCCTTTGACGTCATCGGCAAATGTAGCCGTATCCTTGCCGGTAAACGCGCGGTACAAATCGGTTAAATCTTCGCATGTCGAAGTTTCATGGAAGGCTGCCGCAACTTGAGTATCGCTCACGCGGCGCAGGTTGTAGCCCGATTCCAAAGCAGCGGCGAACACTTGGTCTGCTTTCTCTTTGCTGCCGAAATCAACGGTAACGGTATCGAAGAAGACTTTGTGAACCACATTCAGGCCGTCTGAAACCAGCGCATCGGCAAAGGCAGAAGCCAGCGCGTGAATGCGGTTGGCGATGCGTTTCACGCCTTCGGGGCCGTGATAGACGGCGTACATACCGGCCAAGTTCGCCAGCAATGCCTGCGCGGTACAAATATTGGATGTCGCTTTTTCGCGGCGGATGTGTTGCTCGCGGGTGGACAACGCCATGCGCAAGGCAGGTTTGCCCGATGCGTCTTTGGATACGCCGATGATACGGCCCGGAGCGGAACGCTTGAATTCGTCTTTAAACGCGAAATAAGCGGCGTGCGGACCACCGAAGCCCATCGGCACGCCGAAGCGCTGGGTGTTGCCCAAAGCGATATCTGCGCCCAGTTCAGCCGGAGACTTCAGCAAAACCAAGCTCATGATGTCGGCGGCAACGGCAACGATTGTGCCTTTTGCTTTCAGACGGCCGATAACATCCTGCAAGTCTTGCACATCGCCGTCTTTGCCGACGTATTGGAATAGCGCGCCGAAGTATTCGCCCTCGTCGGCTTGGGCAAAATCGCCGACCACCAGTTCAAAGCCGAAATATTTGGCGCGGGTTTTCATCACGTCCAAAGTTTGCGGATACACGCGCTCGTCCACAAAGAAACGCTCGGATTTCACTTTGCCCACGCGGTGCGCCATCGCCATCGCTTCGGCGGCAGCGGTTGCCTCATCCAGCAAAGACGCGCCTGCCACAGGGAAACCGGTCAAATCGATACACACCTGCTGGAAGTTCAACAAAGCTTCCAAACGACCCTGAGCAATTTCCGCCTGATACGGGGTGTAGGCGGTATACCAACCCGGATTTTCCAATACGTTGCGCAAAATCACATTCGGCACGCGGGTCGGGTAATAGCCCAAACCGATATAGGACTTGTTGATCACGTTTTTCGACGCAATGCCTTTCAATTTCGCCAACGCGTCCGCCTCGGTCAGGGCTTCGGGCAGGTCGAGTTCGGACGGCATACGGATGCTTTGTGGCACGGTATTGCCGACAAAATCATCCATGCTCTTCTCGCCGAGCGCTTCCAAAAGCGCAGCCTCGTCGCCAAAGCTCAAATGGCGCGCGGCAAATTCGTTCGGGTTGAACAATTCAGATAGTTTCATTTCTACTCCTTCGGTATTGTAGGAAGCTGCCGTTGGGCAGGTGTTTTGGGGTTCAGATGACGATATCCACTTGTTTTACGTTACAGCGGCGCCGGACAGGCTTGGCAATATGGACATCATGTCGTAAAACGATGATGCACCAAAATATCGGTCATGTGAGTATGTTTTTTGGTTTTCAATTCTCAAATTGGAAAAGATATAGCTTGGCTAAACCGACTATGTTTGCCACGTTGATCTTTCCAACGTTCCAAGTCTACTCATAAAAACTTTAATTTGGTTCTACTGTCTATTCAAGTTTGAAGTTGACTGGAGCATTAAACTGCGACCAAACAGGTTGACCGTTTGTTACAGCAGGTAGAAAGATACCACTGATCATAGCTGCCTTAGCTGCTTTGTCCAATCTAGTGTAGCCTGAACTTTGCAAAATTTTAACGCTATCCAAACCACCTTTGGGTGAAACCAAAACCTTTAACACAATCTCTCCTTCTTCCCCATTCTCTTGTGATAACCTTGGATAACTTACATTTAGTTTACGGTAGACACCTCCTGCAAAATTGTCATGTTTTCCATACAGCAGATAGATATATTCCGCATACGCGGGGACATTTTTGCATACTTTCTGCGCTTGGCCATTTTCATCGATTGAGTTAGAACAATTCTGAGTAGGTTGATAACGTTTCTGACGTTTCTTCGCTAATGCAGCATTGCATAATGCCCTACTTACCTGCTCATCACGACATACTGCGCCATCAACACCGCCTTTTTCGTTGATAACTGATAATACTGATAATACTCCTCCTTTTTCTCCATCAGGAGTGGGGGCGACCACTACCTTCGGTTTTGACACTTCCGGTCGTATTAAAATTTCTTCGACAGATGGCAGTTTTTTGCCTGGAGAAGAGGAACAGGCTGCCAAAAACGTAGACAGCACCAAGAGGATTACGGTAGAGGGTTTTATAATATTCATTTTTTAATTTTTTTCATAACGCATTTTGCCCGGACTAAGTTTCAAACGGACCCCGTCCATTTCGGACTACATTTTAAAACTTCTTGATAAACCGGACAGGTTTCCACATGCGCGCCGGGCAGGTAGCCGGTACTCATCAGAAATTCGCCGACGATTTCGCCGCCGACAAATTTGAAATGTTTTTTAAACAGCTTCACCCATTCAGCCTTGTCGAGCGGATGGTGTGTATCCAGCCAGTTTTTGAATGAGCCGTATTCTTGCTGTATTTGTTTGATTTGTCGCGCGTTATAAATGGCTGCGTTGATTTTCAGGCGGTTGCGGACGATGCCTGCATCGACAAGCAGTCGCTCAATATCGGCTTCGTCAAATGCGGCAACCGTATCGATGTCGAAACCTTTAAATGCCGTCTGAAATGCCCGTTGCTTCTTCAGCATCAGCGTCCAGCTCAATCCTGCCTGATTGATTTCCAACACCAGCCGCTCAAACAATTCATTGTCGTCCTCAATCGGAAAACCGTATTGCGTGTCGTGATAATGTTGGTTGGGGTTGTCCGTATCGTCGGGTAGCGTGGCGACAAATTCGCAGTAATTCATGTTTATTGAGGAAAAATTGAAACAAAGGCCGTCTGAAAGCATTTTTCAGACGACCTAAGACCTGCAATATCAAACAGATAAAAAACCTGTTTGGATGTTTGCAAAAATCAAGCTACTTCGCCTGCGTATTGTTCGGCAGTCAGCAGACCGTCGTAATCGGCAGGGTTGGCAGGTTTGATTTTGAAGAACCAGCCTGCGCCGTAAGGGTCGCTGTTGGCAGTTTCCGGAGCGCTTGGCAAATCTTCGTTGACGGCAACGACTTCGCCTGCAATCGGCGCGTACACGTCAGATGCGGCTTTTACAGACTCAACCACACCGGCTTGTTCTTCGGCAGCCAGGTTTGCGCCGACTTCAGGCAGCTCGACAAACACGATGTCGCCCAACAGCTCTTGCGCGTGGTGGGTAATGCCGACGGTGATGGTACCGTCTTCTTCAAGGCGCAGCCATTCGTGGCTGGCAACGTATTTCAGTTCTGCTGGGATGTTGCTCATGGTTTGATACTCCATTGATAGGGGGTTATTTTCAGACGGCATCTGCTCAGCTTAGCGTGCGCAGATACCTCGTGCGATTAATTCTTCCAAGCGTCCATAATGGACGGCAATCATATTGTTTTTATCTTGTTCCAATTTTTGCTTTTGGGCGGAAGGAAGTTTAGGGGATGCAGAATAATCCAAATATGCTTCGTTTATCTTGCGCTTGTTACTTGCCATTACGCCGCTTGCGCGGAATACAACGATTCCTTGTTTGGACCTCATATTGTCTGCAACGGCAATCTTCAGGCCTTTGCTGCGGTAATCTGCACAAATGCCTGTAACAGCCGATACTTTATCCACTTCAACTGTTCCTGCATAACGGCTGAACGCAAACAATGTAAATGATTTCGCTTGCGACAATGATTTCAGGTCGGAAACACGGCTTCTACCCTTATTATCTTGCACGGCAATACTCAAATCATCATTCATGCGGATAATATCAAGAGCATATTCCCCGTCTATCATCACCTCGCCGGCAATCTTTCCATTGCCGCCAACGGTTTTCATAAATGTTGCAGTACGGGATTTTCCTTCTGTATCGAAAAACATCAATCCGCGCTCGCCGGCAGACGAAGCGCAAGCCGATAACATCAATAACAACAATAAACTGCCAAAGGTTGCTTTCATAGGAAATAACAATTCCTTAAAACCTGCTTCCAGACGGCCCTTAACAAATAAAGGCCGTCTGAACCGATATTAATCAAACTGTTTTTGACCGTTGCGCACAAATGGCAGCTTCAGTACGCGCACGTCCACTTCTTTACCACGCATCAGCACTTTGGCGGTATCGCCGTCAAAGTCTTTCGGCACGCGCGCGATGGCGATGGATTGTTTCAGGCTTGGAGAGAATACGCCACTGGTGGTTTCGCCTTGGCCTTTGTCGGTCAACACTTCCATATGCGCGCGCAGGATGCCACCTTTTTCGAGCAACAGACCGACCTGTTTCACGGCAACGCCTTTTTCTTTCAATGCCAGCAAGGCGGCTTTGCCGACGAAATCGCGGCTTTCGTCTTTCAAATCAACGGTCCAATCCATGCCTGCTTCGAGCGGGCTGGTGTTATCGTCCATATCGTTGCCGTAGAGGTTCATACCGGCTTCCATGCGCAGAGTGTCGCGTGCGCCGAGGCCGCAAGGCTGTACGCCTGCTGCTTGCAGGGCTTTGAAGAATGCGACGGCTTCGGTGCCCGGCAGAATCACTTCGACGCCGTCTTCACCGGTGTAGCCGGTGCGGGCAACAAACCAGTCGTTGCCCAAATCCGCGCCTTGGAACGGTTTGAGGCCGTGAATTACGTCTGCCCATTCAGGTTTGACAGTCAGGAGTTTTTCGATGGCTTTAGGACCTTGTACGGCAAGCATGCCGAGGTCGTAGCGCGGATTGAAGGCAACGCCGAACTCTTGTCCGACTTTGTGGAATTGTGCCGTATCTTTTTCGCGGGTAGCGCCGTTGGACACGATGCGGTATTGGGTTTCTGCTTCGTTGGTACGGTAAACGATCAAGTCGTCAATCACGCCGCCGTTGTCGTTGAGCAAAGCGGAATAAAGGGCTTTGCCGACAAAAGCGAGTTTGGCGACATCGTTGGCAATCAATTTGCGGAAAAAGGCTTTGGCATTTGCGCCTGCTACGTCGGTAACGAGCATATGGGATACGTCAAACATACCGGCGTCGGTGCGCACGGCTTCGTGTTCGGCGATTTGTGAACCATAATGGATGGGCAGCTCCCAGCCGGCAAAATCTACCAGCTTCGCGCCTGCATCTTGATGGGCTTGATGAAATGGGGTGGTTTTCAGAGCAGTCATTCTCAAGTTTCTCCGGATTTTTTGTTCAGATGCCGCCCGCGCACCTGTGCGCGGATGACCCTATCTGTCCTTGAACCTGAGATTTTCGGCCGTATCCGCATGATGGCAAACCAGTCTGCTCACTGCTTTGCGCGGTTGTCTGAATGGTGGTTCAGACGGCCTTCTCCCCTTCGGTGGACGTTATTCTAACGCCGCTCTCCAGATTGTTTGTTTCAATGTGCAGTCCCTGATACCTGAGCGATTTAAGGGTGTCTGCGCCTTCGGTGGTTACATTGTAGTTGGGTGTAACACTCTCCTGCACATTTCCCGATTATGTCTTGAATCGGCGGTTTGGGCAAGTAGCCGATGAATATTTATGATGTGAATATTCGTCTTTTTATTAGGGCGACAAAACCTGAGCCTTTATCAAATTGTTGGCTATGCGGCAAATGTTTTTGCAAAAGTCTCAGGCCGTCTGAAGCCCTTACCCGTTTTTCCTATATAATTCTGTTTTTTTCGATTTATCTGCGTCCATCATGAACCGCCTCAAACGCATTAAAACCATCCTCTGTACGCTCTACCGCTACCGCCTTGCCGAGCTGATTGCCTCGCTGGTCCGTCCGGGTTGGGCGCGGACTTTCCTCAATATGCTGCCGCAGTCGTCCAAGTTCAAACACGAGACACCTGCCGTGCGCCTGCGTTTGGCTTTGGAAAGCCTAGGGCCGATTTTCATCAAATTCGGGCAGGTATTGTCCACGCGCCCCGATTTGATTCCGCATGATTACGCGGTCGAACTGGCCAGGTTGCAAGACAAAGTGCCACCGTTTGACGCGCAGCTTTCACGCTCGCAAATCGAAAAATCGCTGGGCCAATCCATCGACACTTTATACGCGGAATTTGAAACCGAACCCGTCGCCAGCGCGTCCATCGCCCAGGTACACAAAGCCCGCCTGCACTCGGGCGAACAGGTCGCAGTGAAAGTCTTGCGCCCCAACCTTTTGCCCGTTATCGAACAGGATTTGTCGCTGATGCGCTTTGGCGCAGGCTGGGTGGAGCGTTTGTTTTCAGACGGCAAGCGTTTGAAGCCGCGCGAAGTGGTGGCCGAATTCGACAAATACCTGCACGACGAATTGGACTTGATGCGCGAAGCCGCCAATGCCAGCCAGCTCGGTCGCAATTTCCAAAACAGCGATATGCTGATTGTGCCGAAGGTATTTTACGACTACTGCACCAGCGACGTACTAACCATCGAATGGATGGACGGTACGCCGGTATCCGATATTGCCAAACTCAAAGCCGACGGCATCGATTTGCACAAACTTGCCGATTACGGCGTGGAAATCTTCTTCACGCAAGTTTTCCGCGACGGCTTTTTCCATGCGGATATGCACCCCGGAAATATTTTGGTCGCCGCCGACAACCGCTACATCGCCCTCGATTTCGGCATCGTCGGCACGCTGACCGATTACGACAAACGCTATCTCGCCATCAACTTCCTTGCCTTTTTCAACCGCGATTACCACCGCGTCGCCACCGCCCACATCGAATCGGGCTGGGTGCCTGCCGACACGCGCGCGGAAGAATTGGAAGCCGCCGTCCGCGCCGTGTGCGAGCCGGTGTTCAACAAACCGATTTCGCAAATTTCCTTCGGCTTGGTGCTGATGCGCCTGTTTGAAGTCAGCCGCCGCTTCAATGTCGAAATCCAGCCGCAACTTGTGTTGCTGCAAAAAACGCTGCTCAACATCGAAGGCTTGGGACGCCAGCTTGATCCCGATTTGGACTTGTGGAAAACCGCCAAACCGTTTTTGGTGCGCTGGATGAACGAACAGGTCGGCCCCAAAGCCCTCTGGCGCAACCTCAAAAACGAAGCCCCCGACTGGGCGCAAATCATCCCTTCCCTGCCGCGCAAAATCAATGCGTTGGTTGATGAAAACCGCCAGCAGGAAATGCGCGATGCCTATGTGCACTTGGTCAAAGTGCAACAACGCCAAAGCCTGTGGCTGGGTATGATTGCGGTTGTTTTGTTGCTGATTTTGCTGTTTAAGTAAACCGTAATACAGCTTTAAACGACATATAAAAGGCCGTCTGAAATCTGATTTTCAGACGGCCTTTTATATGCCTATCTATTCTTTTTTCTCATGCGGAACATGTCCGCTTTCGGCTTCGATATGCCGTCTGAAGCGCAAACCTGCGGCGTGATAAAACGGATGCGGCGAGAATTGGCGCGAGACTTGCGAAGCGAAGATGCACGTCAGTAGCATCCAAAACAGTAAATTCTGTCCGCCCGTCATTTCCATTACCACCACGGCGGCAGTCAACGGCGATTGGGTCGCGGCGGCAAGGAATGCGGCCATGCAGAGCAAAACCGCGACATTGGACGCGTCGCCCAGTTGCGCGAAAGAGGCTATGTGTTCGCCTATCATCGCGCCGATGGTTAACGACGGCGTGAAGATACCGCCGGGAATGCCTGCCCAGTAGCTGAACACGGTTGCCGCCCATTTTGCGGCTGCCAAGCCGATTGGTGCTTCATACGCGCCTTTGAGTGCGGCTGCGGCTTCGTGATAGCCCGTGCCATAGGTTTTGCCTTGATAAAACGTACCGAGCAGCGCCAGCAAAATGCCCATTACAAAGGCGACCACCAACAAATGACGGCGGATGAAACTGCGCCAGCGCACCGGTGCGAATGCCGCCGCACCGCGATACAAAAAGCTGCCGAACAATCCGCCTGCCACGCCGCAGACAATGCCCGACACTGCGGCCCACATCAGCATGTTTGGCAGCTCGTGTCCTTGAAACCCTGAAAAATACGGGTTGTTACCCTGTATCGCCACTTGAATGAAACCGGCCGCCAACACGCCCATCAAGATTTGGCGTTCCCAACGCAAAATCACGCCGCGCCCCAATTCTTCGATGGCAAACACCACGCCGGCCAAAGGCGCGTTAAACGCCGCCGCCAAACCGCCGGCCGCGCCTGCGGCAATCAAATCGTTTTCCTGCATGCCCCTAAACGCCAGCCCGTGCTTTTTACACCACGCGCCCCAAGCGTTCATGACCGCCGCGCCCACTTGTACAGACGGCCCTTCCCTACCGATCGACGCCCCCAAAATCATGCCCAAAAACGTCAGCGGAATCTTAAAAAAGGTTTCGCCCAGACGAATCAGACGGGTTTTCTGCGCGCCATACGGCAAAGACAACGAAGCGATGACCTGCGGAATTCCGCTGCCGGAAGTGTACGGCGCAAATTTGCGCGTAAACCACGCCAAAAGTGGCAAGCCCAGCGGCAAGGCCACCCATGCAAACCACGGATATTTCCCTACCAACAAGGCATTCCATTCCAAAGCCAAATCCGCCAAACGCGCAAACAGCAAAGCTGTCAGGGCAACCAGCGCCGAGCCTGCCAGCAAAAACAGAAAAGCCATGCTTTTTTTCGACAGGCGTTTGGTTTGGCGGATTTTGTGGGCGAGGCGCGCCGCCCAAGTCTGTGGAAATTTCATAATAGGCATGCAGTCAATGTGTTCAGACGGCCTTGATACTTTTCTCAAAGGCCGTCTGAACACAAGGATAAAGGTTTTTAAGAACGATAATCCGCGTTAATCGACACATATTCGTGCGACAAATCGCAGGTATAAACAACCGTCTCCGTATCGCCGCGTTGCAAATCGATGCGGACGGTGATTTCCGGACGGTTCATCACGGCTTGCCCTGCCTCTTCGGTATAGCTTTCCGCACGGCCGCCGTTTTCGGCCACCAACACGTCATCCAGCCACATTTTCAAAGCATCGACATCCAAGTCTTCAATACCGGCATAGCCGACGGCGGCTAACAGACGGCCCAAGTTCGGGTCGGAGGCAAAGAACGCAGTTTTTACCAAAGGCGAATGGGCGACGGCATAAGCCACCTTGCGCGCCTCTTCGCGGGTTTTCGCGTTTTGCACTTCAATCGTGATGAACTTGGTCGCGCCCTCGCCATCACGGACAATCGCCTGCGCCAATTCCAAAGCCAGCGAACCGAGCAAGGCTTTGAGCTGGGCATAGCGCGGATCGGCGGTATTGTCGATTTCGCTCTGACCGCAACGGCCTGTCGCCATAATCACAAAGCTGTCGTTGGTGCTGGTATCGCCGTCCACGGTAATCGTATTGAAACTTTCGTCTGCGATTTCTTGCGTCATCAGCTGCAAAATCGGCTGGGACACTTTGGCATCGGTGGCAATAAACGACAACATGGTCGCCATGTTCGGATGAATCATGCCCGAGCCTTTGGCGATGCCGGTAGCGCGGACTGTGTGTTTATCGCCGACCAGGCCTTGGCGCGAAGCGGCTTTCGGTACAGTGTCCGTCGTCATGATGGCACGCGCCGCGTCCGACCAGAATGCAGGGCGCACTTGCGGCAAAGCGGCCACAATTTTATCCACAGGCAGCGGCTCCAAAATCACGCCGGTCGAAAACGGCATGATTTGATTGGATTGGCAGCCAACCTGTTCCGCCACGGCCGCGCACACTTTAATCGCGTCCAGACGGCCTTGCGCACCGGTACCCGCATTGGCATTGCCCGTATTGACGACTAAGGCACACACGCCGTCTTGGTCAAACAGGTGCGACTTGGCAATATGCACCGGCGCGGCGCAGAAACGGTTTTGCGTAAACACCGCGCCCACCGTATGTCCGCCGCCCAACACCATCAGCGTCAAATCGTCGCGGTCTTGTTGCTTGATGCCGGCGCGACCTGTAAACAGACGGATACCGTCGATTTCCAACAATTCGTCTGCACGTTTTTCAGTCAAATTTACAGCCATATCATTTTCTCCTGTTTTACACTGTTTTCAGACGGCCTAAACGCTATACGCCCAATAAGGGAATCAAGATAGGCACCAATATCGCCGTCAACACGCCGTTGAGCGTCAAGCCCAAGCCGGCATATGCAGCCATACGGCGGCCGTATTCCAAAGACGCCGCAATCCCCATTGCATGGGAAGCCGTCCCTAAAGACATCCCCACTGAAGAAGGCATATACAACGCCCCTTTCAACACTTTATATCCGGCCATCTGTCCAAAAAGTCCGGCGATAATCACCGTTGCCGCCGTAATCGCCGGAATACCGCCGACCGATGCCGTGATTTCAATCGCAATCGGGTTGGTTACCGATTTGGAAGCCAACGACAAAACCACATCGTGCGACGCGCCCAGCCATTTGGCGAAATACACGCCCGTAACAATGCCCGTCACGCTGCCCGCCAATTGCGACAACACCACCGGCAACCACTGGCTGCGGATACGGTCCCAATTTCGATAAAGCGGCACGGCCAGCAATACGACCGCCGGTTTCAACCAAAAATCGATAAACTGCGCCGCATCGTGATACAGCTCGTAATCGATAGCAAATACCTTCAAATACCCCATCAACACCAGCGTGCTGATCAATACCGGATTGCACAAAACGTTTCCCGTACGCGCCCGAATCTGCACCGCCAAAGCATAAACGGCCAAAGTCAGAAACAGCATAAGCACGGGCATACGCAACAAATTGTCGATATCGCCCATCACATCAGCCTCCTGACCCATTCATGCACTTTGCCCGTGACCAACAACACGCACACCGTACTGGCGATGGTGGCCGTCAAAATCGAAAACCAGTCGTTTGCAATCACATCCAAATAGCTGATGACGGCCACGCAAGGCGGCACCAAAAACAAAGTCAGGTTCGCCATCAAAATGTCCGCCAGCTCTTCCACCCAAGACAATTTGACCCAGCCGGCCTGAAGCGCGGCAAACAGCAAACCCATGCCGACAATGCTGCCCGGCAGCTTCAACCCCAAAACCCAAACGGCCGCCTCGCCCAAAGTCAGGCAACCCAATACCACCAATAAGGCGCGAATAATATTCATTAAGCCGGTTTCTCCCTATCTTTTTCAGACGGCCTCAAAAAATTTATTAATCATTGAATCATATCGTGCCACAGGCCGTCTGAAAAGGGAAGAAACGCCTTCTTTTAAGTTTAATGAAAGATAAGCATGATTGCTCCGGCGGATTGGCTTCGGAGCATTGAAACCCTTGCCCTGCTTTTGTCTTTAACGGCCGCCGCAAACCGGACATTCGGGATTGCGCCTCACCCCGTATTGCCGCCATTGTCCGCTCAATGCGTTGTAGGTGGAAAGTTTGCCGTGCGACGGTGCGCCGATACCGATCAGCACTTTGAGCGCTTCGGCGGCTTGGGTCGTTCCGACAACACCGACCAAGGGCGAAAAAACGCCGAACAATGCACAAGCGCCGTCGTCGGCTTGTTCGCCGTCAAACAGGCAGGCATAACAAGGCGTATCGGGAAGGTCGGGGCGGTACACGGCGATTTGTCCGTCAAAGCGGACGGCCGCGGCGGAAACCAAAGGCGTGCGCGTGGCAACGGCGGCGCGGTTGACCGCCTGGCGCGTGGGATAGTTGTCGGAACAATCAAGGATGATGTCGGCGTCGTTTGCCAATTCGACAAGCTTGGCCTCATCGAGAAATTCGGCAATGGCGGCAATGTGTGTTTGGCTGTTGATTTGTTTCAGACGGCCTTGCATGACCAAAGCCTTGTTTTTGCCGATGTCGGCTTCGGTAAACGTGATTTGGCGTTGAAGGTTGGTCTCGTCGATGGTATCGGCATCGGCAATCGTCAGGCGGCCGATACCGGCGGCGGCAAGATACGGCAAGGCCGCCGCACCCAGCCCGCCGCAACCGACAACGAGCGCATGGGCGGCCAAAAGTTTTTCTTGGCCTTCGATACCGATTTCATCCAGCAGGATATGGCGGCTGAACCGCAAAAGTTGTTGATCGTTCATCATAACAATAAGGCCGTCTGAAACCGAATATTCAGACGGCCTGTGTGATTTAGAAATTGATATTTTCGTAGGCGTTGTCAAACAGGAAAGGACGGCCTTCGCTGCTGGTTTCGGATTCGAGGCGGATGCCGCTGAGCATCATATTGCGGTCAACGTCTTTCATCATGTCGTAAACGCTCAAAAGCGCCAAATTGAGGCCGGTCAAGGCTTCGGTGGCAATGCTGCCGTTGCTGTGCGCTTGGACGGTCAATGTGGCTTTCAGGCAGGCCAGCTCGACGTTAATATCGAAATCAACCTGCACGCCGATGATGCGGCCGGGCAGGTGCAGCGGAATCAGGTTGCCGCTTTGTTTGATGTTATGAATGGCGGCAACGCGGGCGATGGTCAGGATGCTTGCCTTTTCGGTTGCATTCTCTATCAACACCCGTACCGCCTGCTGGCTCATGTTGATGGTGCCGACGGCGACTGCGGTGTGTTGCTCAGGAAAATCGGGCTGGTTGGGAAATTCAATCATGGGTTTCTCGCCTCTGTTTTGATGGGCAATATTTTACGGCATTTTACAGACAGCGACCACGCGGCGGATACAGACGGCCGTTTTCCGGTTTGAAATGTATCGGATGTTACCATTGGCAGTTTACAAAAATTTGCTATACAATGGATTCACGATACACCCAAATTAACATTTAAATAAGAGAAAAATCATGCAACTGCATATCTTAAACAATCCCAAAGATGCCGCTCTGGCGGCGGATGCGGAATTTTTAAAACAGTCTCTTTTCAATCTGCTGCATGAGGAAGCGTCGCCTTTGGTGGTTGAAACCGTTAAGTTATTATCGACTTCAGACGACAGCGCTGCCTTGATTGAAAAGGTGTTGCCGCAATTGGACGAACAACAAACCCACGATTTAACCTTGGCCTGCGGCCTGTTCGCACAGATTTTGAACATCGCCGAAGACGTGCACCACGAACGCCGCCGCCAAATCCACGAAGAGGCCGGACACAACAGTGCCGAAGGCAGCCTGACGGAAACCGTGCGTAAACTCAAAGCCGGAAAAGTCAACGGCAAAGCGTTGCAACAACAACTGGACAATACAGTCGTTACCGCCGTTTTAACCGCGCACCCGACTGAGGTGCAACGCCAAACCGTCTTGAGCTTCAACCGCCGCATCCGCGCACTGCTGCCGCAACGCGAACGCTGCACCAATCCTGATGCGCTGGCTCAGTTGCGCCGCGAAATCGACACAGTCCTTTTGGGCTTGTGGCAGACCAGCGAAACGCGCCGCCACAAACTTAGCGTCAACGACGAGATCAACAACGGTGTATCCATCTTCCCGATGAGCTTCTTTGAAGCCCTGCCCAAACTCTACCGCACAATGGAACGTGATTTTCAGACGGCCTATCCCGGCGTCCGCGTTCCGAATATCCTTAAAATCGGCGGCTGGATCGGCGGCGACCGCGACGGCAACCCGTTCGTTTCTGCCGAAACCTTGCGTTTTGCGTTCAGACGGCATGCCGACGCAGTGTTCCGTTTCTATCGCGGCGAACTCGACAAACTTTACCGAGAATTGCCGCTCTCCATCCGCCGCGTCAAAGTCAACGACGACGTGATGGCACTGGCCGCCCTCTCGCCTGACGAAGAAATCGCCCGCACCGAAGAACCCTACCGCCGCGCCATCGCCTACATCATGGCACGCGCCATGGGCAAGGCACGCTCACTCGGTTTGGGCATGGGCTGCAAATTCGGCTTCCTCAAGCCTTATGCCACGGTCGAAGAGTTCCTCAACGACCTGAAAAAACTGCAACGCTCGCTCCACGAAAACGGCAGCCAACTGCTGGCAGAAGGCCGTCTGTCCGACATTATCCGCAGCGTGTCCGTGTTTGGCTTCCACATGATGCCGCTCGACCTGCGCCAACACGCAGGCAAACACGCCGATGTGGTTGCCGAGCTTTTCCAACACGCAGGCTTGGAAGACTACAACGGCCTGAACGAAGAGCAAAAACAAACCGCCCTGTTGCGCGAGTTGAGCCATCAACGTCCGCTGTACAGTCCGTTCATCACATACAGCGACCATACCCGCCACGAACTGGCGATTTTCAACGAAGCGCGCAAAATCAAAGACGAATTTGGCGAAGATGCCGTTACACAAAGCATTATTTCCAACTGCGAACAACCCAGCGACCTGCTCGCCTTGGCATTGCTGCTGAAAGAAAGCGGCCTGTTGGTGGTGGAAAACGGCAAACCGCACAGCCGCATCAATATCGTGCCTCTGTTTGAAACCATCGAAGCACTCGAAAACGCCTGTCCGGTCATGGAAACCATGTTCCGCCTCGACTGGTATGATGCCCTGCTCGAAAGCCGCGGCAACATCCAAGAAATCATGCTAGGCTACTCCGACTCCAACAAAGACGGCGGCTACGTTACCAGCTCGTGGTGTCTGTATCAGGCAGAGTTGGGCTTGGTCGAACTCTTCAAAAAATACGATGTCCGCATGCGCCTGTTCCACGGCCGCGGCGGCAGCGTAGGTCGCGGTGGCGGCCCTTCTTACCAAGCCATCTTGGCGCAACCTGCAGGCAGTGTTGCCGGACAAATCCGCATTACCGAGCAAGGCGAAGTCATTACCGCCAAATACGCCGACCCGGGCAATGCCCAACGCAACTTGGAAACCTTGGTTGCCGCGACTTTGGAAGCCAGCATCCTGCCGGACAAAAAAGACCCTGATGCCAAACTGATGCAGGATTTGTCGGACGTATCGTTCAAATACTACCGCGAACTGATTACCCACCCCGACTTCATCGACTACTTCCTGCAAACCAGCCCGATTCAGGAAATCGCCACCCTCAACCTAGGCAGCCGTCCCGCCAGCCGCAAAACCTTGGCGCGGATTCAGGACTTGCGTGCAATTCCATGGGTATTCTCATGGATGCAAAACCGCCTCATGCTGCCGGCTTGGTACGGTTTCGGCAGCGCAGTGGAAACCTTGTGCGAAGGCAATCCCGACACACTGGCCGCCCTGCGCGAACACGCCCAAAGCAACCCGTTCTTCCAAGCCATGCTCTCCAACATGGAGCAAGTGATGGCGAAAACCGACATCACCTTGGCGGAAAACTATGCCGGCTTGAGCGAATCACCCGACAAAGCAAAAGTCATCTTCGGCATGATCAAAGAAGAATACCAACGCAGCCGCAAAGCACTGCTCGACCTGTTGCAAACCGAAGAACTCCTGCGCGACAACCGCAGCCTCGCCCGTTCGCTTGCCTTGAGGATTCCATATTTGAACGCCCTCAACGGCCTGCAAGTCGCCATGCTCAAACGCCTGCGCAAAGAGCCCGACAATCCGCACGCCCTGCTGATGGTTCACCTGACCATCAACGGCGTGGCGCAAGGTTTGCGTAATACCGGTTAAGGCAGTACGGAAAAAAGGCCGTCTGAAACAGTTTTCAGACGGCCTTTAAACTAACTGCGAACCGTGGCAAAGGTTTTACCCACAAGCCTCATACTGTTTCTCAACCTGCTTGCCACTCTTACCCTATTCATTTAACTTACCCTGTATTTCAGACTATTTGGAGAAATAGCAGATAACCCTCTGCCAAATCAATATGTTCACTGAAGCATAACAACCGCTTCAGCATGGTGGATGGTCGACCTACTGACATACCTTACTGCGGCACCATCGCATATCGCCGCACAATACGCTTTCAGACAACCCTGAGGCCGTCTGAAAAACAAAAACATCTCACACCAAGGCAACTATCAATATGTTTGACATTGTATTTATATTGTTATTTGGCAGGCTTCAGCCCCACAAAACACCCGACTCATCCGACACGCCCCTCCCTTTTGGGAGTTCGGCTGCAGGCTCAGCTTTAATTTATTTATGCATACGCATAGGGACAATCATCCTTTATGGTTCGATTTCCGAAGCCATTGACAGCCTCCCCCTCATTCTGTTTCAAACAATCTGCATGTTCGGCTGTCTGGTTTTGTATTTCAAAATGTTACGTACCGCATCCAACCCGAAACACCGTCAGATGATTTATTGGGTACTGGGCATTCTTTTGGGTTTGATCTTAAGCCTCCTATCCGAAAAATTGTTTTATTTAATGGCTTTATTCATTTTCTCATTCTTCGGAAGCACAATAAGCTGAATGCCTGACCCTTCTTTTTTCAGACGGCCTTTTATTATAAGAACACACCAGCATTGCGGCTGTTTTGAGTACCTTCACAATATGCTATAATCCGCCGTTAAACTTTTATCTTTTCAGGAAAAACCATGAGCTTGAAATGCGGCATCGTCGGTTTGCCCAACGTCGGCAAATCCACTCTCTTTAACGCGCTGACCCAATCGGGTATCGAAGCGGCAAACTATCCTTTCTGTACCATCGAACCCAACGTCGGCATCGTTGAAGTCCCTGATCCGCGTATGGCCGAATTAGCAAAAATCGTCAATCCGCAAAAAATGCAGCCCGCCATCGTCGAATTCGTCGACATTGCCGGTTTGGTTGCAGGCGCAAGCAAAGGCGAAGGTTTGGGCAACCAGTTCCTCGCCAACATCCGCGAGACTGACGCCATCGTCAACGTCGTACGCTGCTTTGACGACGACAACATCGTCCACGTTGCAGGCAAAGTTGATCCGATTGCCGACATCGAAACCATCGGCACCGAGTTGGCACTGGCTGACTTGGCCAGCGTCGAAAAAGCCATCGTCCGCGAAGAAAAACGCGCCCGCTCAGGCGACAAAGACGCGCAAAAACTGGTCGAACTGTGCAAAAAACTGCTGCCGCATTTGGACGAAGGCAAACCCGTCCGCTCCTTCGGTTTGGACGCAGAAGAACTCGCCATGCTCAAACCGCTGTTCCTGCTGACCGCCAAACCTGCCATGTACGTCGGCAACGTTTCCGAAGACGGTTTTGAAAACAATCCGCACCTCGACCGCCTGAAAGAATTGGCTGAAAAAGAAAACGCGCCTGTCGTTGCCGTTTGCGCCGCGATGGAAAGCGAAATCGCCGAATTGGAAGACGATGAAAAAGCCGAATTCCTCGCCGAAATGGGCTTGGAAGAACCGGGCCTGAACCGCCTGATTCGTGCCGGCTACGACCTCTTGGGCCTGCAAACCTACTTCACCGCCGGCGTCAAAGAAGTCCGCGCCTGGACCATCCACAAAGGCGACACCGCGCCGCAAGCCGCCGGCGTCATTCACACCGACTTTGAACGCGGCTTCATCCGCGCCCAAGTTATCTCCTACGAAGACTTCATCGCTTTAGGCGGCGAAGCCAAAGCCAAAGAAGCCGGCAAAATGCGTGTGGAAGGCAAAGAATACGTCGTACAAGACGGCGATGTGATGCACTTCCTGTTTAACGTATAAACCCGGTAAAACGCTTTTTTCAGACGGCCTTTACTAAGATTAAGGCCGTCTGAATTTATTTTCAGACGGCCTCACGTCTTGAAATATCGACAAAACAAGACATTATCTCCATAATAAATACGGGCATGGCCCGTAATTTTTCTCTCTTTAAATCTCTCATCTCTTACCAACACCTTACCTAAAAATAGCGCAAGGTTACATCATCAATAACAATATCATTGATATGACAATGAAAAATCAAACAATACCACATCGTATTGATTCATTATAAAAACAACATATTAAATATTATGTTGAAACTATCAACTTTATTCCTACTCTAATCCATTACTATTCAAACTCATATCATCAGCAATCATTCTAAGAAGGCAAATAAACTGCCCTGTTCCGACAAACGATGGCCGACCTCCGAAATACTGCCATTCTCGGCAGGAATCACTTTTCAGACGACGCTATTAAAATAAACTAATTAAAATCAAAATATTATGAGCAAAGTTTTATCTTACCGCCCAGATATTGATACATTGCGTGCCGTTGCTGTTCTATCCGTTGTCGTTTTCCATATTGAAAAAAACTGGCTGCCTGGCGGCTTTCTTGGTGTTGATATCTTTTTTGTCATTTCCGGCTTTCTGATCACGATGATTATCCATCGTGAAATGAGTAGCGGGATTTTCTCGTTCAAAAAGTTTTACATCCGCCGTATCAAGCGGATACTGCCCGCATTTTTTACCGTATTGGCGGCAACGCTGATATGCGGCTTTCTTTTATTTACCAAAGATGATTTTTCCCTTTTATGGAGGACGGCACTGTCTACCTTGGGATTCATCTCCAATATCTTTTTTGCAAAGGGTCAGGGCTATTTCGACCCCATACAAGAAGAAAAACCTTTGCTTCACATTTGGTCTTTATCGGTCGAAGAGCAATATTATTTCATCTTTCCGATATTGCTGTTACTGGTTGTCCGCAAAAGCTGGCGCACTCAGTTTGCCTTCCTCATCACGCTATGCGTATTCAGCATTTTGGCTTCTTTTATACCGACTGCACTGGATAAATATTACCTGCCCCATCTGCGCGCCTGCGAAATGCTGATCGGCTCGTTGACGGCCGTGTGGATGCAATACCGGCAACAACAAGGGCTGGATACCGGCAAACCATATGCGGCGACAGGCGCATTGCTTTCCGTCTGCGTACTGTTTGCCTGCCTGTTTGCCTATACGGAAAAAACTGCCTATTTCCCGGGGCCTGCCGCCATCATTCCTTGTTTGGCCGCCGCCGCATTCATTTATTTCAATCAATTTGAACACCGGCTGAAACAATTTTTCCAATGGAAGATTACCGTCGGCATAGGCTTGATTTCCTATTCACTGTATCTGTGGCATTGGCCTGTATTGGCTTTTATGAGATACATCGGTTCAAACAATCTGCCTTCGTATTCGACTGCAGCCGCGATTGTCTTAATGTTTGCACTCTCCCTGTTTTCTTATTATTTTGTCGAGAAACCGTTTAAAAAGTGGAAAGGCTCTTTTGCCCAATCTGTAACATGGGTTTATGCCGTCCCCATGCTTGTTTTGGCCATTACGCCTTTTCTTGCCATGAAGCTCCCGTTTATGGAGCAATACGACCGTATGGGATTGGCGCGTTCCTACACTTCTTGTCACAACAATACCGACAAACAGTGTATTTGGGGCGATACAGACAAACAGCCGAAATTACTGATTCTAGGCGATTCGCATGCCGACCAATATAAAACGTTTTTTGATACCGTCGGCAAAAAAGAAAAATGGTCGGCAACGATGGTTTCTGCGGACAGTTGTGCCTATGTAGAAGATTATGCCGCACCCGTATTCAAGAAAAACGCCTCCTGCCGTGCCGTTTATCAGTATGCCAAAGAGCATCTGCCCCAATACTCAAAAGTGCTTTTGGCCATGCGCTGGGGCAGCCAAATGCCTGAAAACAGCCACTCCCTTGCTTACGATGCCGATTTTTTCAAAAAATTCGACCTCATGTTACAAAAACTTTCTTCGGAAAAACAAGCGGTTTACCTGATGATAGACAACCCTAATCTGTCATACAACGGCTTGCGTGCCTATATTCTGTCTTACCGCATACCGAGATTTAGTCAAAATCTTGCCATTAATGAAACAGTCACTTCAAAAGGAAATGAACGCATCAAAGAATTGGCAGAAAAATATGCCAATGTACACATTATCGATGCTACCGCCTATATTCCGGAGAACTTCAAAATCAATGGATTGCCGGTTTATTCTGATAGAGACCACATTAACCCTTACGGTGGCAGAGAACTGGCCAAGCGTTTTTCTGAAAAACACACGCTTCTTCAGTAAGCCATAGCCATTCATCCGATGAAATTTGTTACAATTAGCAGTTTGTAAAACTGCTAATTTTTTTGGAAGATAACAATGAGCGTCATCAAAGACCTACAATCGCGTGGCTTAATCGCCCAAACTACCGACATCGAAGCCTTAGACGCTTTGCTAAACGAACAAAAAATTTCCCTCTATTGCGGTTTTGACCCGACAGCCGACAGCCTGCACATCGGCCACTTGCTGCCTGTATTGGCATTGCGCCGTTTCCAACAAGCCGGCCATACGCCGATTGCATTGGTGGGCGGCGCGACCGGCATGATTGGCGACCCAAGCTTCAAAGCTGTGGAGCGCAGCTTGAACTCTGCCGAAACCGTTGCCGGCTGGGTAGAAAGCATCCGCAACCAATTGACCCCTTTCTTAAGCTTTGAAGGCGATAACGCAGCCATTATGGCCAACAACGCCGACTGGTTCGGCAGCATGAACTGCCTCGACTTCCTGCGCGACATCGGCAAGCATTTTTCCGTCAACGCTATGCTGAACAAAGAGTCCGTCAAACAGCGTATCGAGCGCGACGATGTGGGCATTTCCTTCACCGAGTTCGCCTACTCCCTGCTGCAAGGCTACGACTTTGCCGAATTGAACAAACGTCATGGCGCAGTTTTGGAAATCGGCGGTTCCGACCAATGGGGCAACATCACTGCCGGTATCGACTTGACCCGCCGTCTGCACCAAAAACAAGTATTCGGCCTGACCCTGCCTTTGGTAACCAAATCAGACGGCACCAAATTCGGTAAAACCGAAGGCGGCGCAGTATGGTTGAACGCGAAGAAAACCTCGCCGTATCAGTTCTACCAGTTCTGGCTGAAAGTGGCCGATGCCGATGTGTATAAATTCCTGAAATACTTTACCTTCCTATCTATCGAAGAAATCGATGCCATCGAAGCTAAAGATAAAGCCAGCGGTACCAAACCTGAAGCACAACGTATTCTCGCTGAGGAAATGACCCGTCTGATTCACGGCGAAGAGGCCCTTGCCGCCGCCCAACGTATTTCAGAAAGCCTGTTTGCCGAAGACCAAAGCCATCTCACCGAAAGCGACTTCGAGCAGCTGGCACTCGACGGCCTGCCGACTTTTGAAGTTTCCGAGAGCCTCAACGTAGTTGAGACTTTGGTAAAAACCGGTTTGGCGTCTTCCAACAAAGAAGCACGCGGTTTTGTAAATAGCAAAGCGGTTTTGCTCAACGGCAAACCTGCCGAAGCCAACAATCCGAACCATGCCGCTGAAAAACCTGACGATGCCTACATGCTGACCGACGAACACAAACGTTTCGGCAAATACACTATCGTCCGCCGTGGCAAACGCAACCACGCTTTGTTGGTTTGGAAATAATCTTTAAACATTAAACGCATCGTTTAAAACAATCATGCCGTCTGAAATCAGCCCACGCTTTTTTCAGACGGCATTTTCTATTGATGATATTCAGTTTTCCCAAAAAGAAAGGACAGGTATTACACCTGCCCTTCTATTAAGCCAATTTCCTTAAGAAACTTTTATCCCCTGCTTACTGCAAACGCTCATTTTCTTGACGGACGGCATTCACCACATCCGCGCCAAACAAAGCGTTGACATCGGTTTCATCAAACACATACTTGCTATGGCAGAAATCGCAATCGATTTGAATGCTGCCTTGTTCCGCCACCACGCCGCCGACTTCCTGACCACCAAGCATCAACAGCATATCGCTGACTTTGCCACGGGAACAGGTGCAGGCAAACTCGATGGCTTCCGGTTCAAAAACGCGGGGCGGGGTTTCATGGTAAAGGCGGTAAAGGGCGTGATGCGCATCCAAACCGGTCAATTCTTGCGGAGTAAGCGTTTGCGCAAGCGTGGTCACATGCTCCCAAGCGGCATCATCCAATTCTTCTTCCGGCAGACGTTGCAGCAATAATGCACCTGCGGCTTGGTCGTCAGCGGCAAGCGTAATATAGGTATCGAGCTGCTCGGAACGTTTCATATAGTTGACCAGCATTTGCGCAATGCTGTCGCCTTCCAGCGGGACAACGCCTTGCCATGGGTCGGCATCTTTAGGCTGATGGGTCAACACAAACACGCTGTTTTCGCCCAACAGCGCAGTCAGGCTTTCGTCATCACGGATTTCAGCGGTTTCGTCCCAACGCGCGGTAGCACGGACAGTATTTTCAGAAGTAGCTTCCACCACTAACATTTTCAGACGGCCCTGACCTTGAACCTGAACAATCAGCGTGCCTTCGTTTTTAAGGTTGGCAGACAATAAAGAGCCGGCGGCCAGCAACTCGCCCAAAGCGCGGCGGATGGCGACAGGATAATGTTTTTGGTTGACGATGTGGTGCCAAACCTTTTCGAGGCGGATGTGCATACCGCGGATAGGCATATCGTCAAAGATAAAGCGTGTACGGATATCGCTGTGATTTTGTGTCATGTCAGTCTCTGAAAATAAATCAATGAATGCCGCTTATATGGTTGCAGCGGAGGATAAATCAAGCGAAACCGCATTTAATGTTTTTCTAGTTTGTTTGGAAACAAGGGTTTAACGCAAAATAACAGCAGTTTTTTTGCCAAAAAGACGGTTTTTGAATACAATCAAGCAGATAACAAGAGAATGATACGGGATAACATCTCAGAAACCGGCAATGTGCCTGCAATCGGCAGGGAATGCCTTCTGAAACGGAAGTTTTTATAATGAATTTTTTACTCCGGCTCGCAGCAGTTTGGACTTCGGTCGCTATGCTCGCGAGCGTCAATTTTTCTTACGCCGATGATTTGGAAAACCTGATTACCACCCGTCAGCGTGTTTTAAACCAATTCAACGACAACGCCAACGTTTACGGCAATACGCGTCAGGCAACCCCTGTCCATCCCACCAATACCTATCCTGCCTCAAGCAACAATACGCGCGCACCTTCGGGCAATGCAGATGAGTTAATCGGCAGCGCCATGGGTTTGCTCGGCGTGGCCTACCGCTACGGCGGCACATCAGCTTCTACCGGCTTTGACTGCAGCGGCTTCATGCAACACATCTTTAAACGCGCCATGGGCGTAAACCTGCCGCGCACCTCTGCCGAACAAGCGCAAATGGGCGTTGCCGTGAACCGTTCCGAGTTGCAGCCGGGCGACATGGTCTTTTTCCGCACCATGGGTCGCGGCCGTATTTCCCACGTCGGCCTTTACATCGGCAACAACAATTTCATTCACGCGCCGAGAACGGGCAAACGTATCGAAATTACCAGCCTCGGCCACAAATATTGGAACGGAAAATACGCCTTTGCCCGCCGCGTGAAGAAAAACGACCCATCCCGTTTCTTGAATTGAGGTGAGCTATGGCAATGCCGCAAATGCCCAAATGGTATGACGACGATGGTCAGATCGTTTCCTGCACCGAAAAAGTCAAAGTCATGACCGAAAACTTGAACGAACTGTACCAAATAGCGCAGGACGCATTTGAAGACGCGCTGCTGATGGGTTGCTCCGAAAAACAGTTGCGCGAATACTTCCGCGACTTAATGGCCGGACTAGAAAACCCTTATCAAAAAAACGGTTAGTTATTCGATCCATACAAAAAAGGCCGTCTGAAAGTTTTTCAGACGGCCTTTTTTTATCGTGCCGATCCCTTACCCTATTGCTAACATTCCACAACGCGCACGGATACCGGTATGGCTTTTTTCTGCAAGGTAACGGCCAAGCCGGCGAGCGAGGTTTCTTTGTAGGTTGCCTTCATATCGCGGCCGGTTTGCAACATGGTTTGAATCACTTCATCAAGCGAGACTTTTTTGTCTGTGCCGTCTTCCAAAAGCGCGAGGGTGGCGAGCTTGAGGGCTTTTTCGGCGGCGATACCGTTACGCTCGATACAGGGGATTTGTACCAAGCCGCCGACAGGGTCGCAGGTCAGGCCCAAGTGGTGTTCCATGGCCATTTCGGCGGCGTTTTCAACTTGTTTCGGTGTTCCGCCGATAACTTCGGCGTATGCCCCAGCCGCCATGGAACACGCTACGCCGACTTCGCCTTGGCAGCCGACATCCGCGCCGGAAATCGATGCGTTGGTTTTGTACAAAATGCCGATGGCGCCGGCAGTCAGCAGGAAATCTTCGACACGTGATTGCTTGGCGTGCGGATTAAATTTGCGGAAATAGTGCAAGACGGCAGGAATAATGCCTGCCGCGCCGTTGGTCGGTGCGGTTACGACGCGGCCGCCTGCGGCGTTTTCTTCATTGACCGCCATGGCGTATACCATCGGCCAAAGTTGGGTATTGACGATTTCGCTCTCGCGCAGGACTTTGAGTTTGGCCGCCAACTGCGGCGCGCGGCGGCGGACGTTCAAGCCGCCCGGCAATTGCCCTTCCGCACCCAAACCGCGCTTGATGCAGTTTTCCATCACATCGGCTACGGCGGCCACACGGCGGCGCACTTCCGCTTCGTCGCAACCTGCCAACGCCGCTTCATTGGCCAACACGACTTCGGAAATATTCAACTGGTTCAGACGGCATTGTGCCAGCAGCTCGTCGCAGTTTTTGTAAGGATACGGCACATCGGCATTTTCCTGCGCCTCTTGTGCAAACCCTTCTTCTGTTACGATAAAACCGCCGCCAACCGAATAATAGATCTGCTCTTTCAGCTTCAGGCCGTCTGAATGGTAGGCGATAAAATTCAGGCCGTTCGGATGTTTGGGCAACACTTTGTCGCCGCGGATATCCAAATCTTTTTCGGGATTGAAGGCCATTTCGCGGCCGTTGAGTTTTAAAACGTGTTGCGTGCGGATGCGTTCCAAGCGTTGGGGGATGTCTGCCAGCGGAATATCGTGCGGCAGGCTGCCTTCCAAACCGAGCAATAATGCGTCGAATGTGCCGTGTCCGATGCCGGTCAAGGCAAGTGAGCCGTACACTTCAATGACAATGCGCGCCACTTGTGTGTCCAAGTTTTCGGCATGCAGCAAATCGGCAAAGGCGGCCGCGGCCTTCATCGGGCCGACGGTGTGCGAGCTGGACGGGCCGATGCCGATTTTGAAAATATCAAAGATGCTGATCATAATTTTCCTATTATTGTGTGTGCGGTCTGTGTTTTTCAAACAGCCTTAAGGCCTAAAGAGGAATCTTGTGCGCCGCTTGCCAATGCAAGTACCAGATGTCCGACAGTCATCAAAGGATCGCCTGCTTCCGGCGAGGTGTATTTCAGCGTCAGCGGTTTTTTACGCAAGGGTTCGTAACGGCTGACTTTACAATGCGGGTCTTCCAAACTTGTAGAGCCGGAGCGGTATCTGTATGCCAACAGCCGTAAATCGTTCAAGTCCATCTTCATGCCGTTATCCAACAATTCGCGCAACTGGTTTTCCCAGGCAATATCGTTGCTTCCGTCTTTAATGGCAATCAAGATGGACTTTTCGAGGATTTTTTTGATGTGCTGGTTCAAGGAGCGGATTGGGAAATGCCCCAGCCACAACAAATCGGTCTCCGCAAATTGGGCGGCAAACTGCTCGATAAACCAGGAATGTAAACCTCGATAATCCGGCGAATGAAACAGGGTTGATTTAACCTTGTTGCCATCTTTATCCAACATGTAATGGCAGCCGATAATCACGCTGCAAGATTCGGCAGCCCATCTGGGAATAATGACTTTGGGGGTAAAGAGCGTTTCGAGGCGTTGCTCGGTAAATTGTGTGGTGAAATCGGGGTTGTATTGCAACGATGTCGGCAAATAGCCGCGCCAAAGGTACATGCCGATCCTGTTTTCGCCGATGACATCCAAGAGTTGTTCCAGCATGGTACGGCTAGGACATGAAATAAATTCGTCCGCATCCAGCGGAAAAACGAAATCTATCGCTTCATCTTTTGCTACAAGCTGCTTCATCAACTGGTTGACCAATTGCTCATGATTGAACTTGAGCGCTTGATATTGATAGATAAATATCGGCAAACCTTCTTCTTTCAATTGAATCAGGATTTCCCTTGTTCCATCGCTGCTGCCGTGATCGATGATGTGCATTTCATCCATCAGCTCGAGATTATGACGGACAAACGATTCGATAACGTCGTTTTCGTTGCGCACCATACTGATGCTGATTAATTTTTTTCCCATAAATTACGCAATGTATTGAGATATTTTAATATTTTTCAGACGGCCTCTATCCAACCGGCAATCCGTTTTTCAACGGATTCGGCATTCAGCCCCAAATCGGCTAAGAGTTTTTTCGGGTCGCCGTGTTCGGTAACTTTGTCTTCTACACCCAGCAGCAATACCGGTTTGCAAATGCCGTGTTTCGCCAACACTTCCAACACCGCGCTGCCTGCGCCTCCTAGTTCAGCATTCTCTTCAACGGTAACGATGTAATCGTGGCTTTGTGCAAGATGGACGATCAGCTCTTCATCTATCGGTTTGACAAAGCGCATATCGGCAACGGTCGCGTTCAGATTATCGGCAGCGGTCAATGATGGGACAACCATGCTGCCAAAGGCGATAACGGCAATTTTCTCGCCTTCGCGACGGATGATGCCTTTGCCGATTTCAACGGTTTCCAGGCCGTCTGAAATGGTTGCGCCCGTGCCTGTACCGCGCGGATAACGGACGGCAGATGGCGAATTTGCCTGATAGCAAGTTGAGAGCAGCAGGCGGCATTCGTTTTCGTCACTTGGTGCGGCAATAATCATGTTCGGCACGCAACGCAAAAAGCTCAAGTCGTACAAACCGGCATGGGTCGGGCCGTCTGCACCAACAATACCTGCACGGTCGATGGCAAACAAAACAGGTAGGTTCTGTAGGGCAACGTCGTGTACCAACTGGTCGTAAGCGCGTTGCAGAAAAGTGGAGTAAATCGCCACGACAGGCTTGATGCCTTCGCATGCCAAACCGCCCGCAAAGGTAACGGCGTGTTGCTCGGCGATTCCGACGTCGAAATAGCGGTCGGGGAATTGCTGTTCAAACTCAACCAAGCCACTGCCCTCGCGCATGGCAGGCGTGATGGCAACCAAACGCTCGTCCGCCGCCGCTTGGTCGCACAGCCATTGGCCGAACACTTGCGTATAGGTCGGTTTGGCCGCGGCAGGTTTCACTTCCGGGGCAGGCACTTCGCTCGGCAGCTTGGCGACAGCGTGGTATTTGACAGGATCGTTTTCGGCGAATTTGTAGCCGTTGCCTTTTTTGGTGATGACGTGCAGCAACTGAGGGCCTTTGCGGCCGCGCAAGTCTTTTAATACGTCCACCAGATTTTCAACGTTGTGGCCGTCCACCGGGCCTGTGTAACGGAAACCGAAGTTTTCAAACAAAGACAGCGACTGCTTGGCGTGTTCCGCTTCACCTGCCAAGGTTTTGATTTTATTTTCGACTTTTTGGGCAAGCTCCATCGCGCCGGGCAATTTATCCAATACTTTGCTCGATTGGGCTTTGATGGTGCTCAACAGGCCGTGCATATCACGCACGACGTTGCTGGCAAGGTATTTCGGCAGCGCGCCGACATTGGGGGAAATCGACATTTCGTTGTCGTTGAGGATGACCAGCAAATCGACATCCATATCGCCTGCGCAGTTCAGGGCTTCAAACGCCTGACCTGCCGTCATGGCTCCATCGCCGATGATGGCGACGCTGCGGCGGTTGTTGCCTAACTGTTTGTCCGCAACGGCCATGCCCAAGGCCGCGCCGATGGATGTGGAAGAATGCCCCACGCCGAACGCGTCATATTCCGACTCGCTGCGTTTCGGAAAACCGGCCAAACCGCCGTATTGGCGCATGGTGTGCATTTGATTTTTGCGGCCGGTCAAGATTTTGTGCGGATAGCTTTGATGGCCGACATCCCAAACCAAATGGTCTTCTGGAGTGTCGTACACATAATGCAGCGCCACCGTCAGCTCGACCGCGCCCAAGTTACTGGCGAAATGGCCGCCCGTCTTACCGACGGAATCCAACAGAAATTCGCGCAATTCGGCGGCGACTTGCGGCAGCTGTTTTTTCTCCAGACGGCGCAAATCCTGAGGCGTATCGATAATATCGAGCAAAGGGCTTGGGTTCATGATTTTTGGCGGTGATTTTTTGTGTAACGGACGATTATATCAAGAGATTGCACAACTTGTTACAAATGCTTTCAGACGGCCCGAACCTTTATCCTTTATAATACTGCCAACTGAAAACACAAAGCCGTCTGAAATGACCCAAAACGCAAACAATCTCTGCTGGCTCGATATGGAAATGACCGGCCTCAACCCGGAACACAACCGCATTATCGAAGTCGCCATGATCATTACCGACTCCGATTTGAACGTACTGGCGCAATCGGACGTATACGTCATCCATCAAAGCGACGAGTTGCTCAACAGCATGGACGAGTGGAACACCGCCACCCACGGCCGCACCGGCCTGACCCAACGCGTACGCGAATCCAAACTGACCGAAGCCGAAGTCGAGCAAAACCTGTTGGACTTCATGTCCGCATGGATACCCGAGAAATCCACGCCCATGTGCGGCAATTCTATCCATCAAGACCGCCGCTTCATGGTCAAATACATGCCGCGTTTGGAAGCTTATTTCCACTACCGCAACCTAGACGTATCCACGCTGAAAGAATTGGCCAAACGCTGGAATCCGGCCGTTGCCAAAAGCGTGGTCAAACGCGGTTCGCACAAGGCATTGGACGACATCCTCGAAAGCATCGAAGAAATGCGCCATTATCGCGAGCATTTCCTCAAACTCCCTTCCGAACAATAATCTTAAGGCCGTCTGAAACAGGTTTTACACCGTTCAGACGGCCTCATCGGCTTCCTTCATCTCATGAAAATCACCAAAATTTTTACCTTCGATTCCTCGCACATGCTCGACGGGCATGACGGCAAATGCCAAAACCTGCACGGCCACACCTACAAACTCGAAATCACCGTCTCCGCGCCCGTTATCCAAGGCGGCGCAAAAGACGGCATGGTGATGGACTTTACCGACCTGAAAGCCATCGTCAAACAACACATTACCGACCCGTTCGACCATGCCTTCATCTATCACGGCGACAACGAACGCGAAAGCCAAATCGCCGCGCTTTTGGAAGGCTGGAACATGAAAACCCTGCGCTTGCCCTGCCGCACCACAGCCGAAAACATGAGCGTAGAAATGTATGGCCGTCTGAAAAATGCCGGTGTCAAAGTGTGCAGCGTGAAACTATGGGAAACGCCGACGTCGTGTGCGGAATATGAAGGAGACTAAACCGGCATTTTGTATTTTTCAGACGGCCTGTTCCACAAACACACCCATCCGCTAAACATCAAAAGGAATCTTCATGAAAATCATCTCCACCCTCCTCGTCCTCTTCGTCGCTGTCGAACACTTCTACATCGCCTGGCTCGAAATGACGCAAATCCCAAGCGAAAAAGCGTCAGAGCTGTTCAACATGCCTTACGAGTTTATGGAACAAAAACGCGTACAAACCCTGTTTTCCAACCAAGGCCTGTACAACGGCTTCCTCGCCATCGGCTTGGTATGGGCGCGCTTTGCCGCACCTGACAACGCGGTTTACGGCGCGACCATCCTGTTCCTCGGCTTCGTCCTCATCGCCGCCGCATGGGGCGCGTTTTCATCCGGCAACAAAGGCATTTTGTTCAAACAAGGGTTGCCGGCATTTTTGGCCGCCGCAGCCGTCATTGCCTCTTAAGCACACACCAGCCATTCTTTCCTATTGAACCGACAGAAAGAATGGCTGCCTCAACCTATTTCTCAAAACGCTTCACCACAACAATTAGAACCCGCACACCCGACATTCATGACCATTCAAATCACACCAAACAATCCCCAATACCGCATTGTCGAAATCTTTGAAAGCCTTCAAGGCGAAGGCTGGAATACAGGCATGCCCGCCGTTTTCATCCGTTTGGGCAAATGCAATCTCGCGTGCAGCTGGTGCGATACTGACTACCTCAAATTCGGCATGATGAGCCTGTCCGATATTTTAGGCCGTCTGAAAACCTACACGGCGCGCAACATCATCATTACCGGCGGCGAACCCACCATCCAACCGCATTTGGATACCCTGCTCAACACACTCAAAGCCGAAGGCTATTTCCTGTGTATCGAAACCAACGGCCTCAACCCCGCGCCGCCGCAAATCGACTACGTTGCCACCAGCCCTAAAGCCTGCTACGCCGCCAAATACGAAAAAAGCTGCATCGAGAAAGCAGACGAAGTGCGTATTGTTGCCGACGGCGATGTCATTACGTTTTGCCAAGAGATGGAACGCAAAATCCGCGCCCAACATTACTACCTCTCGCCTTGCGAACAAGACGGTGTGATGAATATCTACGACACCATCCGCCAAATCGGCGTATTAAACAGCCGATCCGATGCCCCCGTCCATTGGCAACTGAGCGTACAAACGCATAAATGGGCAGGAATAGAATAATTCGTTTGAAATCAATTAAAAACAAAACCTTTACAAAATATTGAATGTAAATACCATTCCATATTCGACCAAATGCACTACTGGCAATACTCTCAGGCCGTCTGAAACCCTATTTCAGACGGCCTTTTTTGTTACAAACCTCTTGACCGATTACATAAGATTACGTAAAGTGTGCAACAGTTTTCATAAATTGGTAAAACCAATTTACCTGATAACTGATTGCATCTAAAAAGGTGGCAATCCTTATTCGAAAAACATCTATTACTCAACACATCGCATCAAACCGCCATTGATTGACGGTTATGGTGCCCGTTGCCCCGAGGATAATCCCATGGCTCTCTTTCTCAGTATTTTTCCCATCGTGCTGCTGATCTGGCTGATGGTTAAGAAAAACAGTATGCCGTCCTACGTCGCGCTGCCGATTACCGCCGCGCTGATTTATGCCATCAAACTGTTTTATTTCGGCGACAACGCCATGTTGCTCAACGCAACGGCAGCGTCAGGCCTCGTCTCTACCCTGACCCCGATTACCGTGATTTTCGGTGCCATTATGTTCAACCGCATGATGGAAACCACCGGCTGTATCGACGTCATCCGCAAATGGCTGGCTACCATCAGCCCGAATCCGATTGCCCAGTTGATGATCATCGGCTGGTCTTTCGCCTTTATGATTGAAGGTGCATCCGGTTTCGGTACGCCTGCCGCCATTGCCGCGCCAATCCTGATGAGCTTGGGCTTCAACCCATTAAAAGTAGCCATCTTCGCTTTGGTGATGAACTCCGTGCCCGTTTCCTTCGGTGCAGTAGGTACCCCGACTTGGTTCGGCTTCGCACCTTTGGGCTTGGATCAAAAGAGCATTATGGAAATCGGTATGCAAACCGGCGTAATGCACTTCTTTGCAGGTTTTATCATCCCTGTTATCGGTTTGAGCTTCATTGTACCTTGGGCTGAAATCCGCAAAAACTTGGGCTTCATCGGCATCGCCGTATTCTCCTGTACCCTTCCTTATGTTGCATTGGCGATGGTCAATGAAGAATTCCCATCTCTGGTTGCCGGCGCAATCGGCCTGATGGTGTCCGTATTCGCAGCAAACCGCGGCTGGGGCTTAAGCAAAGATTACGCCAAAGACCCGAATGCAGAAAAAGTACCTTTCGCACAAGTTGCCAAAGCACTGGCTCCTTTGGGTATGCTGATCGGCATGCTGGTGGTCACCCGTATCAAACAGTTGGGCATCAAAGGTCTGCTGACCAGCAAAGAAGAATGGTTCAGCTTCCAACTGCCGTTTGATTTGTCCAAAATCACCGTCAGCGACTCCCTGACCATCACCTTCGGCAATATCTTCGGCCAAGGCGTAAACGCTTCCTATCAAACCCTCTACGTTCCGGCTTGGATTCCGTTTGTCTTCACCGTTTGGATTTGCATCCTGCTGTACAAAACTAAATTCAAAGATGCATGGTCTTTCTACGCTGCAACCTTCAACCAAACCAAAAAACCTCTGCTTGCCCTGATGGGTGCGCTGATTATGGTTCAACTGATGATGGTTGGCGGCGATGACTCCATGGTGAAAATCATCGGTAAAGAATTTGCCGCGATGGCAGGCGAACACTGGGTGTACTTCTCCCCATACCTTGGCGCAATCGGTGCATTCTTCTCCGGCTCCAACACTGTATCCAACCTGACCTTTGGTCCGATTCAACAACAAATCGCGCTTGATACCGGCCTGTCCGTTACCCTCATCCTCGCCCTACAATCTGTCGGCGGTGCAATGGGCAACATGGTCTGCATCAACAACATCATCGCCGTGTGCAGCGTGTTGAACGTGAACAACGCCGAAGGTGCGATCATCAAGAAAACTGTCATCCCAATGACCATCTACGGCATCATCGCCGTGACTGTGGCTGCAATTTTCTTCTTGTAAACCGCTTCATATCAAAGGCCGTCTGAACATTCAGACGGCCTTTTTTTGTATTCTTTCGCTATATTTCTTAAAGAATCATTAATGTATATATTCCGCAACAACCCACATAACTACTTTGCAACACCAAATCACAAACAACTTTCTATTAATAAACAATCGGGTAATCATAAGTAAACACTGTTTTGCAATTTACCTAATTGCCACTACCGACAAAACGCCTAAAATACGCTTCATCTGCAAACGAAAACTCTTTCTCACTTTGCAAGATAACACACAACCCTCATATGGAGCTTAGATCATGAAATTACTTTCTGTTATCACTGCAGCCGCATTGGCTACTGTTTCCTTCTCCGCTGCCGCTGCACCTGCCGGCTTCGTTTCTTACAGTTGTGACGGTGGCAAATCACTGAACGTGATGTATGGCTTTGACCGTAGCGGCCGTGCAGTTACTGCCGACGTAAACGCCGGTGGCAAAAAAGCCTCTTTGGTTGTCGACAAAAAACGTTCTGACAGCACTGGCACTACTTTCACCAACCGCCGCGGCTATACAATGTCTGCCGGTTTCATCGACAAAAACACCCACACTACTTCTGAAGTAGTTGGCGTGAACGCCCCTAACGGCTCATTCCTGGTGAAAAACTGCGAACCACGTCCACGTTAATCCCAGTTTTCCTATTTAACCGAATCATCCCGGTTTGATAGAAAGGCCGTCTGAAAAGCAATTTTCAGACGGCCTTTTGATTCAAGCCTATAAAAAAGAGCGTGTACCGTACACGCTCTTTTTGTTTGTTCACATACTAATTAAATACGCTAATTAAATACGCATCGGCATCACGATGTATTTGAAATTCGGATTGTTCGGCACAGTAAACAGCGTTGAACGGTTGGCATCGCCGAAAGCAAGCTGCATATCGTCGGAGTGGATGTTACGCAACACATCCATCAGGTAGCCGATATTGAAACCAACTTCGAGTTCTCCGCCTTGGTAAGCAATTTCCAGCTCTTCGCGCGCTTCTTCCTGCTCATTGTTGCTACATACGACACTCAGCAAACCAGGCTGCAGGAACAGTCGCGCGCCGCGGAATTTTTCATTGGCAAGAATGGCGGCACGCTCGAGCGCACCCAAAAGCTGGGTACGGGATACGAGGAAAATCTTGTCATTATCCAAAGGAATCACGCGGTTAAAGTCAGGGAACTTGCCGTCGATGACTTTGCTGACAATGGTCGTACCATTGCATTGGAAGCGTACTTGATTATCCAAAAGCTCAACGGTGATGGATTCGGACGGATTGTTCAACAGTTTGAAGAGTTCCAATACCGTTTTGCGCGGCAGGATCACTTCCGTTTTCGGCAGTTCTGCTTCAATTTGGCTGGACGCATAAGCAAGGCGGTGGCCGTCGGTTGCAACAAGGCGCAGTTGGTTTCCTTCAACCTGCATCAGCAAGCCGTTGAGGTAATAGCGGATATCTTGAACCGCCATGCTGTATTGCACTTGCGAAAGCATGGTTTTGAAGGTTTCTTGAGTCAGCGAGAAAGTCGCGCTGACGTCGCTGCCGACATTCATCAACGGAAAGTCTTCAGCCGGCAGGGTTTGCAGGGCAAAACGGGATTTGCCCGCGCGCAGAGTCAAACGGTTATCCGCCCAATCCAGTGACACCAACGCACTGTCAGGCAGGGCGCGCAGGATGTCTTGGAATTTTTTAGCGTTGGTCGTAATGCGGAAATCGCCTGCCTGACTTTCCGGGCCGGCGGTATTGATTTGGATTTCCAAGTCGGTTGCCAAAAGTTTGGTCTGTCCGTCTTTGCTTTCCAGTAACACATTGGACAAAATCGGCAGAGTATGGCGACGTTCGACAATACCGGTAACGGCTTGCAACGGCTTGAGCAGACTGTCGCGATCGGCTTGTAAAATCAGCATGTTCCATTCCTTTGAATTTGAAATCGGTTGATTCGGGTATTTTAAAATATTTTTTGTTTTCAGACGGCCTCATATTGACATCAGGCCGTCTGAATATTGCATTGGGTCAGTTCTGAATCAAAATCAGCAGTTTTTCGTAGTCTTGCGCCAATTCGGGATCTTCTTCTCGCAATTTCGCCACCGCTTTGACACCGTGCATCACAGTCGTGTGGTCGCGGCCGCCAAAGGCATCGCCGATAGAAGGTAGGCTGAGCGTGGTCAGCTCTTTGGTCAGGCTCATGGCAACTTGGCGCGGACGGGCAATGTTGCGCGTGCGTTTTTTGCCCAATATATCGCTGATTTTAATACGGTAGTATTTGGCTGTCGCATCGATGATGATGTCGGCGGTAATGACTTTGTGTTTTTCGGCAATAATATCCTGCAAAGCCGTACGCGCCAAATCCATGTCGATGACAGGACGGTTCATAAAACGGCTGCTGGCACTGACACGGTTGAACGCGCCTTCCAGCTCACGCACATTGGAGCGGATCAGATTGGCGATAAACAGAGCGGCTTCGTCTTCGATACTGATACCGGCCGCTTCTGCCTTTTTCTGCAAAATCGCCACGCGCATTTCCAATTCGGGCGGTTCGAGTTCCAAAGTCAAACCCCATGAGAAACGGGACTTGAGACGGTCATCCATACCCTCGATTTTGGCAGGCAATACGTCGCACGTCAGGATCAGTTGTTTTTTCTCGTTGTGAAAATGGTTGTACAGATAGAAGAACTCTTCCATCGTACGGTCTTTGCCTTTGATGAACTGAATATCGTCGATAATCAGCAGGTCATATTGTTTGTATTGTTGCTTGAACACATCGTAAGTGTTGTTGCGCACAGCCTTCATAAAGCTGCGGATATAGTCGTCCGAGTGCATATAGCGCACTTTGGCATCAGGACGGTTTTTCAGCAATTCGTTGCCGATGGCTTGCACCAAGTGGGTTTTACCCAAACCGGTACTGCCGTATAAGAAAAACGGGTTGTAGCCCTGTCCCGGATTTTCAGCAATCGCCTGGGCGGCTGCGGCGGCAAGGCGGTTGCCCTTACCTTCCACCAAAGTTTCAAATGTATAGTCGCGCGACAGATTGGTCTGTTCGTAGCGCGCTTCTTCCGCATCGTGTTGCGCGTCGGTTTTGGCTTTGGCAACTGCTTTAGACTCAGCCGGAGCAGCAGTTTGCACTTGAGGCTCATGCGGCAGGTTTTTCATGCGTTGCGCCAAAATTTCGGCAGCCGTCATGGCCGCGGCAGGTTTGGAAATCGTTTCAGACGGCCTATCTTCTTCCATTGCAGCAGTTTGCAAAGGCATTTGAACAGGCTCTACACACTCTTCAACTTCAATGACCTCTTGCACTTGCACCGGCGCAACAGCCTGAGCCGCCATTTCATAATGCGTACCTACGCCCGGCTTAAACGCGAAAGCAGCCTGCTGAGGCACCAATTCGGCACGCACGGCGTCAATTTTGGCGGCAAACTGGCTTTTGAGCATATTGCAGGCAAATTGGTTTTTACCATACACCACCCATACGCCGTTTTCTTCACCCACGGTCAAAGGCGCAATCCATTGCGCAAACTGCCCGGCAGGCAA